>CALIMB010000046.1 GCA_938028665.1 uncultured Thermomicrobium sp.
ACCAAAGATGCGATTCGTCTCTTGGGCTCTGGTTCGAGCTAGGGCCCTGATGAGCTACCAGTGCCGCGTCGCCGATAGGCCTGTTCGAGAAGCTCGATGAGATCTGCGTCAGTGAACAGGAGCGTTTCAGGTGCCAGCGAAAAACTCTCCTTGTCTCGGCCCGGTGCGGCCACATACCCTTTGACGAGAAAGCCCTCTGGCGTCTCGATGACAGCGATACGCGTAAAACGATGCTGATCCAGATAATGCCCGAGAGCCCGGAGGGTATCCTCGTACCGTGTCCGATATCGTCCTGTGTGATCGCGCATTGTAAACACGTCCTCCTGTGCGTGATCAGCGAAGCCGATGGAACTCAACGAAACTCGGATGGTGTTCCTCGCTGTCAACGAGGACATCGATCACAGCTGGCTGGCCTGCGTCATTGGCTCGTCGCGCCCGTTCGAGGGTAGGAGCCAGCTCTTCAGGATCCTCAACGCGCTCAGCGTAGCAGCCGGCGGCTCGTGCCACCAGAGCGAAATCGAAAGTGGCTCTAAATTCCGTGGCGATGACTCGGCCACCCAGCTGTGTGCGTTGAGTCCAGCGGGGCCAGCCAAGTGCGCGATCATCGAAGATGATCCAGGTGACGCGAAGGTGGTGTTCGACAGCTGTAGGCAGTTCATGCATTCCCATTTGGAATGCACCGTCACCGGTCGTGCACACGACGTACCAGTCTGGTTTTGCTAAGGCAGCACCGATGGCTCCACAAACGCCAAGCCCCATCGCAGTTTGTTCAGCGGGCGGCACGACAGCACCGCGGTCGCGGACGCGATAGTACGGCCAATAGTAGGCCCAGAGATCCTGAGCTCCATTCTCCATCGCCAGGATGGTTCTCTGGTCAAAGATGCGATTGATGGTGGCAACGACACGTTTCCCACGAATCGGCTGCTGGTTGGACAGGGCGTCCGCCTCGGCGGCAGCTATGGCAGCTCGCTGCCGTTCGGTCAGTTCTCGTACACGAGCCTCATTGCGTGGGAGTCCTTCTCGTTCGAGTGCCTCAAGTAGTGCAACGAGCGCGAGTTTTGCGTCGGCCTGAATGGCGACGTCCGGTATCCAGTTCCGGCCGAGCTCCTCGGCCGCAATATCGATCTGAACAAAGTGCGCGCCGGGCGGAAAATAGGTCCACACACCAGATTGGAACTCTTCCATCCGAGATCCCACGGTGATGAGAAGATCTGATTCTTCCCAAACTGCTTTTGCGTACTCAGTCCGATAGAGGCCAACAAGCCCCGCGAAAAGCGGATGGTCTTCCGGGATGATGCCGCGACCTGCCGGTGTGACTTGAACCGGAATTCCCAGCCGTTCCACAAGAGCTTGCACTGCCTCGTAGGCTCCTGAGGAGATGGCACCGCCACCGCAGACCAGGAGCGGACGCTTTGCTGAGCGAAGTAAGCGGACTAGGGCGGCGATCCGTTGCGGATCTGGGGCGGGGCGCACGGCGCGATCTGCTGGAGTATAGGGTGGCATGGTTACTCGTTCGAGGGCGTGGTCGGCGGGAATCTCCAGATACACCGGGCCAGGTTGTCCAGTGGTGGCCAGGGTAAGTGCGCGCCGAAGATACCAGCCGATACGGTCGGGACGCTCGACTGTTGCAGCCCACTTTGTGATGGGCCGGAAGATGCCTACCTGATCTGCCTCTTGAAAAGCTCCCATACCATACGTTCGGGCTGGCGCTCGGACGCCGAGTGCTAGCACCGGGATGCAACCCGACCAGGCTTCGAGGATGCCGGGAACGAGATTCGCCACGCCCGGGCCGGGGCATCCAAAACAGCAACCAACTGTGCCAGCGACGCGTGCATATGCGTAAGCCATAAATGCACCGGCTGTCTCGTGGCGAGTCAATATGGGACGGACACCTTTTGAGTCGTAGAGCGCGTCGTACAACTGTTTTGGCGAACCGGGTAGACCGAAGACGTAGTGGATCCCTTCGCGTTCGAGGATGGTAACGACTTCTTCCCACGCTGTGCGTTTCATTGCAATCCTCCAAGTGTCAGAATACTCGACATGATAATTTCGCGACAGATGACGTTGGTTGTGCAGCCCGAAGACGGCTAGAATGGAACGGTTGTAACAGGATTGTGCAGTCGAGCGGATGCCATGAAACAGCGTTTCGTGCCAGCCCCATTGTCGCTTCTCCAGCGTGTCACACTGGAGCTTGAGTATTTGGCGCGGGGTGAACGGCTGCGGGAATTGCGGCAACGTATCACGTTGCTTGAGTTCGCACAGCAGGAGCTCCGCGTGACAATTCAGCAACGTCTTGGTGCTTTACAGCGGGAAGTCGAGGATCTGCGTGCAGAAGTCCAGATTCTTGAAGCGCGACTGAGTCGCTTGCTTCGTGTCTCCAGACCTCTTTCTGATGAGGAACTTGATTCCACGATAGCGGACACAAAGGGCTCTGCATGGCATGAGGAGTGGCGGCGGCAGTACGGTTCCCGGATGAACGGATGTAGGGAAGAGCTCCTGTGTTCCAATGGTCATGAGACTGAAGTGCTCCGACGGCTGTATCGGATACTGGCCCGGCTCTTACACCCGGATTTGGCGCGTGACGACCACGATCGCGCCCAACGTGAGCATCTTATGCGCCTTGTCAATCAAGCCTGGGAACGCCGCGATACGGAACAATTACAGCGTTTGGTAGCTGTCTGGTCTGCTGCTGAGGAGTTGGCCCATTCGTCCGATCTGGACGATCTTCGTCGCTGTCTCGCGCAGCGGGAAGTGGAGGAGATCCAGCTGGCCCGTCGGCTCCGTGAATTGGAGCGTTCCGATCTTGGCCAGCTCCTGAAACGGGGTTCCCAAAGTGTGGAACGATATCTTCAGCGCCAAGAGGAGCTTCTCCGACATGATATCGCGGTTTTGCGTTTGCGGCGACGCCGCTTGCTTCGCCTAATCGAGGAGCGAAGACGGGAATTGGCTCTCCGCGCGGGACTGCAGTACTGAGTGCGTTTAAATCTGGACCGCCAACCTCCAGCATCCGGTCTATCGACCGGATCAGTATGAGGGAAATAGTGCCATGCTCTTCGCCTGAGCAGTAGCGCACGGTAAGCAGGTTTCTTGAAGGGACAGTGGCGCATGACAGTGTCAACTGGCTAAGATCGCTACTCGATTGTCGAATCTCTTTCAGAAGATCGGGGAGGGCTCTGCGGCTCTCCTACTTCGTCGCGATTCGTGGTTCCCAGAGACGCTCCCACGCCACGTCGCAAATGCCGAATCTTCTCCTGGTCGTCGAGGAGCACGTGGGGAGATGTGCGCAAGGCCTGGATACGAAGGCTGATAGTCTCGGTCACGGTAGTCGAAGAGGCGAGTACACCGAACCGAGAGCGTTTACAGCGTGTGACGTTTCCGTTGCACAGTAGATCATGATGCTGAATTGTGCTGTTCACCTTGAGGTATGCAAGAGTCGTGTCGCTACACCGCAACATGAGTCAATCTACGCAATTCTTTACATATGTGGGCGACTGAAATGTGCAACAGCATTGGAGGCCGGTGCTCGGCCCAGCCGAGCGGCCGCTTGAGCTCTTTGGACACAGGGCTGGAACCTCAGTAGGGCCGGTAATTGACACGGCTTGACTGGTTGCCGGTGTCCCTGGTGCAAGAGCTTGCGGTCGTGGCATGTTTTGCGGGCAGGGCGGTGCCTACCTTTGGTGCGAAATGGTAGAGCGGAAGCTGTTCCTGCGTTACAAAGGGTCTCAGCTTGCCACCAATAATTTCTGTCCGGTTTTGGTGGAACAGCTTGGAGGTTCGTTCGGTGCGTTTTCGTCGACGGACGTGTCGGCAGCGGAGGTGGATTCGATCCTGCAAGGACAGTGTCTAATTGAACCCTTTCTGGAGCCATCAGTTCTCAAGGAAGCGGTGAAGGTCTTCTTAGGGGGTTGCGGCAGCCTCGGTGGGACACGAGGATTCGGGAGGTGGCTTACGCAAAGGAAGCGAGCCCAGTTCAGAGTGGTTCCCTGATCCATCTGAAAGCGATTGAAGTATCAGAGGTGGTGAGATCGGTTGTCGGAGAGCTTGGGTAATCACGGCACTGCAAAGGGAGACTAGACTCCTGAGGTCGAGAGGAGATGCAGTGTATTGTCACTGAGCGATGTGCCACACCTTTGTGGGGAGCCAGGCAGGTCTCTTCACAGATGAATGATTTCGGTCTGATAGTCAAGGAGATATCCCTCCGAGAGATGTTCTTCGATGTACTGCAAGACATGACGGAGCATCTCATCAGCGTGTTGTGCTGAGGTTGACACGCATGCAATTCCCAGTTCGGCGAACTGCCACTGTGAGTGGCCATCAACTTCAGCGATGGAGACATTGAAGCGATGTTGGACCTGATGAAGGATAGATTTGATAACCTTCCTTTTCTCCTTCAGGGAATGGGCGCTCGGAATTTCGATACTAAGGCGAGAAATGCCGATAACCATACTCTGAACTCCAATAGGTCATTCTAGATGACGTTTCGCTCCTGGATGAGTTGCCCTTGCCGGAAGCGTGTTGGGCTGAAGGCACGAATGTCGACAGACGTCGCCGCGCCATCGAGCAAAAGTTCCGCCATGCAGCGACCAACTGCCGGCCCATGCATGAATCCGTGCCCACTGAAGCCTGCAGCGACTGCCAAACCATCGATTTCCTCGATGCGGCCAATGAGCGGATTGGCATCCGGGGTAACCTCATAGAATCCTGCCCAACCACGGCGGATGCGAGCCTGCTCAAAAACAGGGGCCCGGCGGCAGAGTGTCTCAACAGTGCGCGCCATCCATTCAGGGTCCACGGTCTTGTTAAACCCCGGGGGCTCATCGGGATTTGCCATGCCGAACAGGAATCCCTCACCCTCCGGGTGGAAGTAGAGAGATGATTCGAACTCGATAGTCATGGGAACCGTCTTGGGGACGAGTTTGAAAGGTTCGGTGACGAAGCACATGCGACGATACGGTACGACCGGAAGTTCCAGTCCAGCGAGTTTCCCGACTTCACCGGTGTACGGTCCCGCACAGATGATCGCTGTGCCGCAAGCGATCTCGCCCTCACTGGTGAGGACTCCCTGCAAGCGATCGCCGGCGATTCGGAACCCGGTGACCGGGCAATGTTCGCGGAATTCAACACCGAGTTTACGAGCCGCTGTGGCGAAACCCATTGTCGCGGTATAGGGGTCGCACCAGCCGTCACGTGGGCAAAACGTCCCCCCAAGGAGGTCATCTGTGCGGATGGCTGGTTGGATGTCGGCAATCTCTGCAGGCTCCAACCACCGCGCCGGTACTCCTAACGATGTCTGGAGGGTCAGTGAGGCGCGGAATGCAGCGACATCCTCATGCCGTGTCAAGAGAAAGAGATAGCCGTATTGATGGAGACCTATATCGACGCCAAAACGCTCTGTGAAATGTTCCCAATACTCGAAGCTCAAGAGGGACAGACGAATATTCGTCTCGGTGGAAAACTGAAGGCGAATACCGCCCGCAGCATCAGCGGTAGCGCCGCGCGCAATCTCGTCACGTTGCAGTACAACAATACGCCCGGCTCGTCGTTCCGCGAGATGATAGGCGATGCTACAACCCATGATCCCGGCACCAATAATGACAAAATCAGCTTGCTCCACTCGTGTCCCTCCACCTACTGGATCAGCCCATGGCGAAGTATAAACGACCCATCTCGTGTGATGCTTAGTCGAGTGGTACGATGCAGATGCTGAAATGGGCATGGATGGGAAGTGAGGTTCCCAATGAGTGATGCCATCGACACAGTGTATGCTCGAGAGATCATGACGTCCAATGTCATCACCGTCCGTCCGGACACGACCCTTGACGAAATCGCCCAGACGTTTGTCGCTCATCGTATCACAGGAGTTCCTGTGGTCGATGAGGAGGGGCGCGTCCTGGGCATTGTGTCCGAGTTCGATTTGATTGCGAAGCGTGGTCGTACTGCAGCTGATGTGATGACAAGGGAGGTCATTGCCGTCACGGAGGATACACCGGCGGAAAAGGTCGCTGACCTCATCGTGCAGCAACGAGTTCGACGCGTTCCTGTCTTGCGCGAGGGTCGGCTTGTGGGCATTATCACGCGGGCGGATCTGGTACGGCTGTTTGCGATGACCCGTTGGAGCTGTCTCCATTGCGGCTACTTTGAGCGTGGGCTTTCTCGGCCTGCAATCTGTAGTGCCTGTGGGTATCGCGCATTTACACTGCAACGAGAGCCGCCTGGGATGTAAGGAACGAACGTGATGTTCGATGTTGTGATCATTGGCGCCGGCCTTGTTGGTCTAGCGACGGCGCGCGAGGTTCTGCTCCGTCATCCCCGGCTGAAGGTCGCGGTCTTCGAGAAAGAGTCGCGGGTTGCGGCGCATCAGTCGGGTCACAACAGCGGAGTCATCCATTCTGGGCTGTATTATCGGCCTGGGTCGCTAAAAGCACGGGCCTGCGTCACTGGAGCTGCCAAGCTGAAAATATTCTGTGAGGAGCACGATATTCCCTATCGTATGGTGGGAAAACTTGTAGTTGCCACAACACCTGACGAGGTGCCACGTCTACTCGAACTTTATCGGCGAGGGCAAGCCAACGGTGTCGAGGGGTTGCAACTGCTGACTGCTGAAGAGATTCGGGAACGAGAACCCGCGGTGACTGGTATACGCGCCATCTGGTCGCCCCAGACCGGTATCGTCAATTTTGTCCGTGTGGCGGAGGCGTTGGCCGACGATGTGAGGAGTGCGGGTGGGGAACTCTTTTTTCGCCACACTGTGCTGAGCTTCCACCCACGCAATGGGTTAATGGGTCTGGAAACGACTGGTGGGCATTATGAGGCGCGCTGGGTGATCGTATGTGCCGGTCTTTACAGCGACCGATTGGCACGTGCAAGCGGAGGGGGTCCTGATCCGGCCATTGTGCCGTTCCGTGGGGACTATTACCTGCTCCGACCAGAGCGGTCATGTCTTGTACGGACGAATGTGTATCCAGTACCCGATCCACGCTTTCCGTTCCTTGGGGTGCACTTCACTCCACGCCTAGATGGATCCGTACTCCTCGGACCGAATGCCGTTCTGGCATTCGCCCGCGAGGGCTATCATCGAACAGCTGTTTGTTGGCGGGACGTGACAGAGACGCTTTCCTATCCTGGTTTTCGGGCGCTGGCACGCAAATACTGGCGAGTAGGACTCTCCGAGTTCTGGCGAGATGTCAGTAAGCGCGCGTTCTTACGTGAACTTCGCCGTTTTGTACCGGAACTGGAGGAAGACGATCTACTCCCGGGGCCGTCTGGTGTCCGTGCTCAAGCCCTGTCCCGCGATGGACAGTTGATCGATGACTTTGTCATTGAGCGACAGCGAGGAATCGTGCACATACGCAATGCGCCCTCGCCAGCAGCCACTTCCTGTCTGGAAATTGCTCGGCTGATCGTTAACGATCTTGAGGCAGACCTCTCCTCATAAGCAGGAGTTAGGGGTGCTGCTCCCTCACGGCAGCAATCGATCCTGCACGGGCGTGCGCAGCTGGATGATGACGAAATTGTTGTACGAAAAAGGCGATGGCTGCGGTGCAAAAGAGCGCATAGAGCACAAAAACCGGGACGTAGCCGAAGGTGACGATGAGATGTCCGCCGAGGAAGCTCGCTGCGGAGAACCCAATGTTCCAGGCAGCACTACGAAGGCTAAAAGCATTGGCTCGAGCTCTTGAAGGAAGCGTTTCGGCTACAAGCATCGAGTCGATAGGCCAAGCCATTGAGATCGAAATCATGCGGACAACATGGGCAGCGATGGCAAGTGGGATGGCTTGAAACAGGATGAGTGCGGTAAAGACCGGGACTGGCGCCAATCGGATGAGTGTGACCGCGCGGAGGGGGCCACAGATGCGTGCAAGAGTGGGGCCAACAAGTCCGAAGATTGCTCCGACGAGACTTGCTACCGCATAGATGACGCCGATTGTACGAGCGGAAAGACCAAGAGTGGCAAGGTATACGTTGTAGAACGGAACCACTGCTCCGTTGCCGATGCTCAAGAGGCCGCCCGCAAGAACAAACGCGATGAGATAACGCCGAAAGTTGGTCCTGGTCTCAGCGTTGAGGTCGTGTCTTTGCAGGGCACCTGGTGTCTGGTGTGGACCATCACGGGCTTCTCGCATGAGGAGAAGCGGCACAACCGCCACGGCACAAACACCGATGCCTGCAAGCAAAGCTCCGCGATAGGTCAGCACACCGGGAACGGGAAGGCCGGTGACTGTTCCGAGTGCGGAGGGAAGCCATCCAGCCAAGAGACTGCCGATGGTCGAAGAAACGGAGGTAAGAGATAGGGCCACAGCGGCAACCGTGGCACGGTGAACAGCTGGAGCATGGTCAATGACAAACGGCATGAGGGGTACGAACAGGAAAGTCGTCGCCATACCTTGGAGGATTGCGCACATCAGAACTACGGCAGGCTGAGTAGCCAGTGCGAGGATGGTTGAGGCAGCCAGATAGGCACCAGTCCCGTATGTCAAACACCACCACGAACCGCGTTGGTGCAGTAGCCGGCCTAGGCCGAGGGCAGAGAGCGCCAGCGCTCCTGTCGACGCTGCGTTGACCAGGCCAATGAAGTCCTCGCGATATCCCAGTTGGATGAGGTAGAGATTGTACAGTAGGGTAAAAGCACCGATCGCAACGTTTGAAAAGAGTGCGTACAGAAAAAAGAGGCGGATGTCGCGGGGTAGAGCCAGGAGTGATCTCGCATACCGGATGAGGCCTTGGAAAAGCAGCACTGCTAAGCGTCCCTCCCATGCCGAGGGGAGTATACGATGGTTGCATCTTCTGGACATGAGGACAATGGCATGGTGCTGCCACCACGCGAGGATGTGGTTCAACGGTTCCTGGAGCGGTCGGTCGTTGTCTTGAACAAACGCCCTGCTGGTGTCATTACCGATTTTGATGGAACGCTCAGTCCCATTGTGCCGGATCCTGAAACTGCTCAACCGCATCCTCTCGCGGTCCAGGCACTGCGCCTCCTCGTGCAACGCGTGGAATTGGTTGCTGTCGTATCTGGTCGTCGGGCGGTCGACGTGGCCACTCGCTTGGACGTTCCGGGGCTTGTGATTGTTGGAAATCACGGAGCTGAGCATTTGGTTGCAGGGCAGCTTAGCATTGCTGCAGAAATCTTCCCCTGGCTCCCATACGTCCAGGAGGCAGCCCGGGCGCTCCGCGTGCAACTGTCCGACTTTCGGATCGAGGAGAAAGGGGCGACGCTTACGGTCCATCTCCGCGGTATCGAAGCGCATGAACGGCGCCAACAGGCGGCGAAGGCCGTAGAGCAGATCGCAGTGCAGCATGGTCTCCTTGTTCGCCGTGGCCGGGAGGTTCTGGAACTGCGGCCGAACGTGCCCATTGATAAGGGGGTTGCTGTGGATGCGCTGGTCACTCAGTACAAATTGCGGGGCGTGCTCTTTGCCGGCGATGATGTGACTGACTTGGATGCCTTACAAGCCTTACAGGAACGCAGGTTGGCAGGGGAGACTGATGCATTCCTGGTCGGAGTTTGGAGCGAAGAGGCGCCAGAAGCACTGAGCCGTCTTGCAGATGCATTGGTGAGCGGAGTTGAGGAGTTTGCTCAGTTTTTGTACTCGCTGGCGCAACGTCTCAGTAACAACTAAAGTTCATCGAGTGGCCAGATAGGTCGCGTGACCTGACGTAAGGTGAAGAAAGCAAGATCAGTTGTGGAGATCCCAGGGGTCACCGCTTGAATCACCTCTCTCGGTGAGGAATCGGTCACCCAGAGTTGGTTGTCATGACACCAGGCGAACACGTCCAGCGCGGACTTCAGCACGAGAACGGAAGCGCGATGAGGTGAGAGGCCGAGGGAGAAGAGGAGTGCCAGATCATCAAAGGGTACTGGGCGTGAGGTGACAATCACATCGACGCGGGCATGGTAGCGTCCTTCGAGTTCGAGCCAAACCGAGGGGCCGGCGTCGACTGGTTGTCCTGGTGCCAATGGGGAGCGTCTTCGATAGAGCCCGGATCCGACCCGACGTACTACACCATGGACAGGGATCGGATATCCATGACGATGATCTTGCTTTCCGCCAAGTTCCAGCTCGATTGCTGCTCCAGGACCTGCACGGTGGGCGATCTCCACTGCCTCGGGGTCGACAATACCGGACAAAATTGTCCCGCGTGCTCCCAGATCCAAGGCTGCCCATAGGGCGGCGGTACCCTCACCTGGTGCTCCAGCTTCAGGTGCGTCGCCAGTGTCTAGGATGATGACTGGGTGGTGTGGAGCAGACATTGCTCGATGGATTGCTTCCTCGATCGTCAGAGACGGCCAGGTGACGGAGTGGCGGAGCTCGAGCAATTGTTGCCCGAGCTGATGCGCAATAGCTTGGGCGAGTTCTTCGTCGCCGTTGGTCACGACGGCGACGCTGGCTCCGGCGTAGCTCACGTCGGCATACGGAAAACCTCCCAGAACACTTACCGCAAGGACCTTGGGCTGCGTCTCCCATGCGGCAAGCTTTCTGGGCAACAAGTCGAATGGAGGAATATCGGTTCGCTGCACGGCGAAGGGAAATATGAGCGGGAGACGGTGGACAACAAGAGAGGGCTCGATGTGTCCACTTGCCCATTCTCTCAGGAGAGTCAGGGTATGTTCAAGCCGCTGGAAGCGATCACGTGCAGGCCAGTGGAGCGGACCAACAATCAAGGACGTGACATGAGCCATTTGAGGTGGCAACTGTGCGACATGATCGACCAATACAGCGATAGGCAGGGTGGGATAATGTTGGCGAAGGTGTTGCAAAAGAAGTAATTCGCCGCTCATCCCGTCCACGACGAGAGTACCGGACGCGTGGAGCAGGAGGGCATCGATCGGCTGCATACGCTCGATGGTCTCATCGAGTTGCTGAAGAAACGTGAGAAATTGAGCAGCGGTGATGGAGCCGCCGGCAGCTTGCACATCGCACAAGTTGAGAAGTTCCAGGTCGAGTCGTTTGGCGATGGGCTGGAGTATGCTGCGCAGCCAGTTCGTCTCCGGCTCGGGGTCGTCTCTCCAACGGACGACAAATTCTCCTGGTACTCGAGCAAAGGTATTGCTGCGGTAAGCGACCCAAGCGATTCCGATACGCATCTGTCCCCTCCATCGTTCCGACGACGTCTGGTTCAGTGGCATACTGCGCTGCTCCGATCAGCTATGATAGGACACGTTAGAGGGCCTGCCGAACGTGAGGGCTGGATAAACCGGAAGGCGAGGAAAGATGGCAAATCTTTCCCGAATCATGGACAAAGAGTCTCAGTCAGTCTCCTGCCCACGCTGTGAGGTGCAGTTGGCAGGGGACGAAGTCTACGAGCGATATCGTGTCTGTCCACAGTGTGGGTATCATTTCACCCTTTCGGCTGAGGAGCGAATCCGGCTCCTGGTTGATCCGGGCACATTTGAGGAGTTCAACCGGCATCTTGTGTCCATGGATCCGCTTGTCTTCTCGGATCGCCTTCCTTATCGCAAGCGTATCCTCCAGGCGCGCGAAGAGACGGGCCTGCGGGAAGCGGTTATCACCGGGATCGGCCACATCCGGGGGCACGAGGTTGTCCTGGCGGTACTCGACTTTCGTTTTCTTGGTGGGAGTATGGGGTCAGTTGTTGGCGAAAAGATCACGTTGGCGTTCGAGCGTGCAGCAGAGCGTCGGTTGCCCATTGTGACCGTCTCTGCATCGGGTGGCGCGCGAATGCAGGAAGGTGTCCTCAGCCTGGTACAAATGGCGAAGACAACAGCTGCAGCCAAGCGCGCCCACGATTCGAGCGTGCCGTTCATCTCGGTGTTGACACATCCCACGACGGGCGGCATCTATGCATCGTTTGCCAATCAGGGGGATATTATCCTTGCCGAACCTGGTGCGTTGATCGGCTTTGCCGGACCCCGAGTGGTGAAGGAAACAGCGGGTCTCGAGCCACTTCGCTCGCACTCGGCCGAATTCTTATTCGAACACGGTTTTGTTGATCAGATAGTAGATCGTCGACGGCTGCGCGACACCATCGGCTTGATTTTGCGACTGGTGCGGGCGGAGGGAGAGATCGTGGCCCGGCCGGTGATCCGGCGTGTGCTGCCGCACGATGCTCCGGTACGTCGGGCGTGGGAGATAGTGCAGCTGGCGAGGCATCCGGAGCGACCGACAACGCTGGACTTGATCCGACGGATCAGTCCGCAATTTGTGGAACTCCACGGTGATCGCCTCCATGGTGATGACCCGGCAATTGTGGGAGGAATTGGAGAAATTGCGGGGCAGGGGGTAGTCCTGATCGGGCACGAGCGGGGGCATGGTGATCCGGCACGACGCAACGGTCAGGCGCTGCCGGAAGGGTATCGAAAGGCGTTGCGCCTGATGGATCTGGCAGCACGGTTGCGGCTGCCGGTTATCACACTTATTGATACGCCGGGGGTGTATCTTGGTGAAGGGGCGGAAGAGCGAGGGATTGCCACGGCGTTGAGTCAGTGTCTTGCGACGATGAGCGTGCTACCTGTTCCGACGATTGCGGTGATTGTTGGTGAGGGGGGGAGTGGCGGAGCGATCGCGCTGGCAGTGGCGGATCGGGTGCTGATGCTGGAGAACGCGATCTACAGTGTGATATCGCCAGAAGGAGCAGCGGCGATCCTCTACCGAGACGCGGCACGTGCGCCGGAGGTGGCAGAGTCGCTGAAGCTGACGGCACCGGACTTGTTGCGCCTCGAAGTGATAGATGGGATAGTGCCGGAACCGGAAGGAGGGGCACACCGGGATCCGGACTATGCGGCAGTTCTGGTGCTGGATGCGATTAGTGAGGCACTGGCTGACCTTCACGACATATCCCCAGAGCGACTTGTGCGGGAGCGGTATCGCAAGTTCCGCCGAATGGGACAGACCAACACCTATTTCCGAGAGCTTGTTGCGCAAGAGGTCGCGGAACTGAGCGGATTGATTGGCCGGACGTTGGAAGGCTTACGCGGACGCTTACCGTTCGGACGAGAAGAAGAGGTTGTAGGGCAAGGATCGCCGGGCACCCGCGACTGAACGGTAGTGGTGTCTTGTACCGTGCAGGAATGGACAAGCAGCGCGAGGACGAGTGCTGGTACTAGGTGCCTGTCAGTCGCTGTTGACGCGACATGAAACGATCGTCTAGGATAGCGTCAGAACGCCGTCACGGCGCTATTGGGCCTTATTGGTTCCTTGTTCAGACGCTGACGGTGTGTGTGATGGTCCATCCGGCAGCTCGGATTGCCAACGCATCCAGCCGGTGAGGCGGTGGAGTCATGGTAACAGTCAAGGAGAGCACGACGCGAGGAGCGGCGCAGACTGGAGGCGCACGCTTGCAGTTAATTGAGCTTACAAAAGTTTATGGAGAAGTCGTTGCTGCTGACCGCGTGACTCTCGATATTGCGCCTGGAGAGTTCATTACGCTGCTGGGCCCCTCAGGATCCGGCAAAACAACCACTCTCATGATGGTGGCAGGCTTTGTGATTCCTACCTCAGGACAAATTCTTGTGAATGGAGAAGATATCGCATTTCGACCACCTCATAAGCGGAATATCGGTATGGTTTTCCAGAACTATGCGTTATTCCCGCATATGACAGTGGCTGAGAATATCGCTTTTCCATTAAAGATGCGTAAATGGCGACGCGACGAAATTGAGCGGGCGGTGAAAGAGGCGGTCCAACTTGTCCGCTTGCCAGGTTTCGAGGAACGGTACCCACGGCAGCTTTCAGGGGGGCAGCAACAGCGCGTGGCACTCGCACGAGCGCTGGTCTTCCGACCACCGGTGCTGCTTATGGATGAGCCTTTGGGGGCACTTGATAAGAAGCTCCGGGAAGAGATGCAGCTGGAAATTAAGCATATCCAGGAGTCCCTCCATATCACTACAATCTATGTGACCCATGATCAAGAAGAGGCTCTCACCATGTCCGACCGCATTGCGGTAATGCGGGATGGCCGGATCGAGCAGGTCGGAACACCGCGCGAGCTCTATGAAAGACCAGTTAGCGAGTTTGTGGCTAACTTCATTGGGGAGTCGAATTTTGTTGAGGGACGGTTCGAACGACGCGACGGACGAGGGTATCTTGTCACGGCTGATGGCTGGCGCATCGCCGTGCAATCGGCAGACGATGTTAGTGCGGGGGAACCAGTGACGATCGCATTACGCCCGGAGCGCATCGTCCTGGGAGAGGACCGGGGTGATAATCGCGTCGAGGCGATCGTCGAAGAGATCATCTACGTGGGGGAAGCGACGAAGTTCCGCGTGCGTGTCCCTGGCGAACGCCTTTTCAGCGTGAAGCAGCCGAGCCGCCTGGAGACCATGCGCTGGCAACGTGGTGATCGCGTCCTCCTCAGTTGGCGGGCTGAAGATGCAGTGGTGCTGCGCACGCGAAAGTGAGGGCATGGGATGAATCAGGAGCTACCGCACGATGCCGATGTGGTGGTGATCGGGACAGGTGCTTTTGGTTTGTCGGTCACTGCTCACTTAGCTCGGCTGGGAGTGCGACGTGTCGTAGCTCTGGATCGTTTCAAGATTGCGTCCCAGACCTCGCCGCGGGCAGCAGGCCTGTTTAAGTTGGTGCAAGCTGATGAGCTTCGGACGCGTCTGGCGCGGTTGGCGGTGGATACGGTGCGGAACTTCGACGTGGAGTTCGGTGTGCCGGTTCCATTTGTCCATTCTGGAAGCCTGATGCTTGCACGCACTGATCGCCACAGTCGCCTGATCGAGGAGGAGGTGGGTGCGGCGCAGCGATGGGGGGTTGAGGTGGAACTCATCTCTGCCCAGGAAGCGAGTCGCCTTGCACCTTATCTTGAACCAGAGGAGATCCGGCAAGCAGCCTATGTACCGGGAGACATCTATATCGAGGAGCCTGCGAGCCTCTTGGAAGCATATTACACGGCGGCAGTGCGTTTGGGGGCAACGGTTGTCGGTGACGTGCCGGTGATTGGGATTCAGGTGCAGAACGGGGCTATACGTGCTGTGGAGACGCCACTCGGGCAGATTCGGACAGAAACTGTAGTGGATGCGGCTGGGGCATGGGTTCGCCAGGTGAGTCAGTTGGCCGGGGTCGATATCGCTGTACTCCCCATGCGTCATCAGTTGGCGATTACGCATCCTATCCCCGGTATCGAGGCAACCTACCCGATTACGCGGGTTTTCGATGCAGCTGTATATGTGCGTCCTTGCCGAAACGGCTTGATGTGGGGAGGTTTCGAGTCAGATCCGCTGCCCCTGGATCCGGCGAACCGCGAGCACGATTTTTGTATTGAGCTTGTTCCCCTTGAGTTTCGGGTGTTAGAGCGCTGCGCCGAATTGGTGCGTCGTGTCATACCGTCGCTACTCGATGCAGCAGTGCAAGAGCACCGTGGTGGACTCTTCACGATGACCCCGGATGGGCGTTTCATCGCTGGGCCGGTGCCGAAGGTTCGGGGACTCTGGGTTCTGAGCGGCTGCAACGGAAGCGGATTTTCATTCTCTCCGGCCTTGGGGCGGCTGCTTGCGGAATGGATTGTCGGTGGTGCTCCCTCAATCGATCTTGGTCCCCTTGCGCCGGGACGATTTGTTGGAGCGATCGACCCAGGGGTATTGGTGGAGAGGGCGATCTTTCAGTACACGCACTACTACGAGCCTCTGGAGAGCTGAATTCGGCTGCTTGGTTGAGGTCTTCGGGAAGGAGTGAAGAGCATGCCGGCACAGCTCTACGAGGCGAAGAACACGGCATTTGGCTGGATTGAGGAGAATGCGCACTGGCTATCGGAGTTTGATTTAGAAATCTGGCGATATGCGGAGCCGGCCTGGCGAGAGTACAAGTCTGCCCGGGCGTATGTGGAGCTCTTACGTCGGCATGGTTTCGACATTGAAGTGGGCTCCGGAGGGATGCCCACGGCCTTTGTCGCCAGCTGGGGCGAGGGGAGGCCGGTGGTCGGTACCTACGCAGAGTATGATGCTGTGCCTGGAAATTCCCAGGAGCCTGTTCCGTATCGGAAGCCGCGGGAAGGGTTGCACCCTTGGGCAGCGGGACACACTGATCCTCATTCCATGCTTGGGGTAGCTGCACTGGCAGGGGTCCTGGCGGCCAAGTATGCACTGGAGAAGCACGGTTTGCGTGCGACGCTCCGGTTCTTTGGGGAACCCGCAGAGAAGGTGTGCGGGTCTAAGCCGGTACACGCAGCAAAGGGGTACTACGACGGATTTGACGCCTTCATCGCTTATCATCCGTCCTACTATCCCAAAGGGACGAACACGGTGGCGTGGGAGACACACTGTGGCTCCTATTGGAGCTGCGTTTTCACCTTCGAATGTGTGGAGCCGGAGCGATGGATAGAGCGTCGTCTGTTTCCCGATGTGGGAGGGGCACATGCAGCAGCACGATGCCCGGGTGCCATCGATGCATTGTGCCTTATGTACACCATGACAAAGTACACGAAAGAAGCAATGTTTCCACATACTGGATCCTGGACACTGAACGAGTTCGTTCTGGTTGCAGGGGATGCAACAGCCGATAATTTACCTCCACGCTTTGCACAGATTCAATATGCTTGGCGTTCACCGACGCTGGGAATTCAGGAACAAATCTATCGAGTTCTTGTCAATAACGCGAAACGTGCAGCGGAGGCGGCGGGTTGTCGTGTGTCCGTACGCTGGGTGACGAAGACCCGCGTCGGGTTACCCAATCTGACCCTATCTCGAGTTGCCTATGACAATCTGGAGCTTGTTGGCCCGCCGCGTTACAGTGAGGCAGCGCGGGCGTTTGCTCGGGAGATCCAGCGGAATCTCGGCCTTGAGCCGATGGAGGACCCATTCATCGATGACGTGGAGCGAGTGATTCCACCGGAGGAGTACGAGGCGAAGATTCGCTCGGCATTGCCGGAATGGCAGCGGAACTTCACGTCAGACGATTACGTGGAGTACACGTGGCATGCGCCGACGGTCCGGTTGTACACGGCGCGACCGCGCTTGCGTCCTCCTACACCGGACTATGCCTATCCGGCATGGGCGGACAATGCGCTTGGGGGTCGGCCAGAGATTGTTGATCCGGGAATGTTTGTGGCTGGAAAGGTGATTGCGGCAACCATTCTCGATCTTGTGACCCATCCTGATGTCTTGGAGCGGGCGTGGGATGAATTCCGGGAACGGACCGGGGGCGGAATTGGGGGACGTCACTGGGTGGCACCGTTACTGCCGGCGGATTTTGCGCCGCCGATTGATTTGCGTTGGCCGGAGTATATTACGACGGTTCGGGGTGAGGAATGGTGGATTCCTACGCCGAACCTGGATGCATATGAGCCCTTGTAACGTCGCTGGTGGCATAGTTGTGATGACGGGTGGCACGTGAGGAAGGAGGGAGATCCATGGCTATTGACTGGGAAGCGTCGCTCCGGCATCTCGAGCGCCAAGGGCGCCTGCGTCGTCGCCAGTTCCTGCGGGCGCTGCTGGCCTCTGGTCTTACCGTGGTCGGTGCTCCCGGATTGATTGCCTGTGCTGGGAGGCAGCAGGCGACACCGACGACGGCACCGGCGGGTGGTCAGACCCCAGCCGCAGCCAGTCCAACAGCGGCAGCGGGTGGTGAGCTCAAGGTTGCAGGGTACGACAATCCGAATAAGTGGAAGGGTAAGACGCTCGTCTTCGCCGGCTTTGGCGGAGCGATGCAGGATGCACAACGCAAAGCAGTACTTGAGCCGTTTGCGCGCCTGACCGGGGCAACAATCGTGGAAGACACCACGGACATCGGCAAACTCAAGGCCATGGTTGATGCCCGTGCTGTCGAGTGGACAGTCGCTCAGCAAGGCACGTTTGAAAGCCGGGTCCTTGGGAAGCAGGGCTATTTGGAGCCGATCGATTACTCTGTGATCGATAAGGCGAACTTCTTCGAGGATGTTGCTGGAGAATTCGATGTTGCCGTGATTTACTGGTCACTCATTCTGGCCTATCGAACCGACAAGTTCGGGATGAATCCGCCGCAGGGCTGGAAGGACTTCTGGGACGTGCAAAAGTTCCCGGGCCCACGAGCGATGGATAAGGTGGACGGTCCGGTGGGTAACCTCGAGTTTGCACTGATGGCAGACGGTGTTCCGAAGGATCAGGTGTATCAAGTTTTACGAAGTGCAGGGGGAGTAGAGCGAGCTTTTAAGAAGCTGGACGAGATAAAGCCACACGTGACCGTCTGGTGGGAAGCGGGTGCGCAGCCAGCCCAGCTGCTGACGGATGGGGAAGTGGACATGGCCCAGGCGTGGAATGGTCGGATCGATGCCGCCCAGCGCCAGGGGGCTCCAATTGCCATCCAGTGGAACGAGGGACTACTGCGCACCGACTCCTTCATCGTTCCGAAGGGGGTGAAGGAGAAGGAGCTAGCTATGGACTTTATCAACTTCGCGACGCGCCCGGAGGTGCAGGCCGAACTGTCCAAATATATCCCCTACAGCCCGACGAACGCCAAAGCTTTCGACCTCATGACGGAGGAGCTGAAGGCACGCCTGCCAAGTGCACCAGCACAGAAGGAGAAGCAGCTGCTAGCGGATGCGTCCTTCTGGCTAGAAAATCTGGATCGGCTGACCGAGCAATTTAATGACTGGCTGACGAAGTAGTTGCCGTCATAGCATCCGGGAGAAACCTCTCTCCCGGATGCTTGTCACAACAGCATGAGTCGCAGTACGGTTTTGACAGCCGCTTCAGTCAACGAGCTTGAAGGGTGTGGTGAATGACGACCGGTAAGGTCCTGGCTGAGCGCACGTATCAGGAGAGCATCATCAGTCGGCGGTTAGAACTGCGGCGGCAGCTGGGATACATTGTCTTGCTGCTTCCGACGTTGCTCTTACTCCTTGTGCTCTTTGTCTACCCGATTGCTCGACTCATTGTGACGAGCGTCTACGACGGAAATCAGTTCACGCTCGAGCATTACCGACGCATCGTCGAGGTCGATCTCTACCTCCGCGTTTTGCGGACGACGTTCACCATTGCGTTGCAAGTGACCTTGCTCTGCTTGATCCTGGGTTACCCACTCGCGTATTTCCTTGCGAGCGTTCGTGCTCGGACGGCTCGGCTGCTGATGATCCTGGTATTGATCCCGTTCTGGACAAGCATTCTTGTGCGCACGTATGCCTGGATGGTGCTCTTGCAGCGACAAGGAGTCTTCAACCGTTGGCTTCTCGAACTGGGATTGATCGATGAGCCACTCCGCATGATGTACAACCGTATCGGCGTACTTGTTGGTATGACTCATGTTCTGTTGCCGTTCATGGTGCTCCCGGCTTATGCAGTCATGCGGGGAATCGATCCCAATCTGTTGCGAGCAGCCTATAATCTGGGGGCCTCGCCGTTCCAAGCCTTTCTCAGAGTATTTCTTCCGTTGAGTTTGCCGGGGATAGCGGCAGGAAGTTTGCTTGTTTTCATCCTCGCGCTTGGATTCTTTATCACGCCTGCTCTTATGGGCGGGCGAACGGACATGATGATTGCGCAGTTGATTGAGACTCAGATCCGGACGCAACTCAATTTCCCGTTCGCGGCGGCCTTGGCAGCGGTACTTCTCATCATTACGCTAGTGATCTTTGCCATCTACAATCGTTTGCTCGGTCTCGATAAGATGTTTGGGGGTGGCTACTGATGGTTGAGAGCGCTGCACCGCTGCAGCGAGCAGCTATCTCAACGCGCCCGTCGAGGCGCAGATGGTCGCTGCCATGGTCGCGTGTCATTTTGGGGCTCTTCAGTGCGCTTGTTCTTTTGTACCTTGTGGCACCGGTGGCGATCGTCATCCCGATGTCCTTCAGCGCGGCGAAGTATCTCTCGTTTCCACCGCCTGGGCTTTCGCTACAGTGGTATGAGAATTTCTTTACTCGAGCTGATTGGACGTCGGCGACAATTCAGAGTATTCGCGTCGCCTTTACAGTCATGGTTCTGGCAACAGTGCTGGGGGTGGCAGCTTCACTTGCGCTCGTGCGCGGTTCATTTCCTGGGAAAGAACTGATCAACTTAATCATTGTCTCACCGCTCGTTGTTCCGGCAATTATCGTAGCCATTGCAATCTACGGTATTTATGTACGCCTGTATCTTGTGCAGACGTTCGTCGGACTGGTGCTGGCGCATACGGTACTTGCAATCCCTTATGTCGTCATCAACGTATCGGCAACACTGCGTGGTTTTGATGTGCGCCTTGAGCAGGCGGCTCAGAGTCTGGGCGCAAACTCCTGGCAAACCTTCCGGTATGTGACCTTGCCGATAATTAGCCCAGGTATCTTCGCCGGTGCGGTGTTCGCTTTCATTGCGTCATTCGACGAATTACTTGTTGCTCTGTTCATCGCTGGTGCCCGCGGCCGGACCTTACCAATGCGCATGTTTGAAGGATTGCGCATGGAGATCGACCCGACAATTGCGGCGGTATCGTCAATGCTGATCACCTTCTCGGTACTGGTTTTAGCCTCAGCCGAGTTTGCCCGGCGGCGCAGTCGTGGGGATTGACACCAAGCGAGTAGTAGGAGGGCTCTGGTGCAACCAAGCGAGCGCTCTGCCTCGCAACCCACGGGGAAGCGGAGGTTGCGTCGTGGGCTCGTGGTAGTCGCTCTGATCACGGTCACCTGGATCGGCTGGTCAGTACGGGGTGCTCTCTTGCCGTTCATGGTCGGGGCGGTTCTCGTCTATCTTCTGGCTCCCCTGGTGGGAATCTACGAACGACTGATTCCGTTTCGGGCGCGTTTTCCTAGTTTGACGCGGACAATGGCTATTCTGGCGACGTATATCACTGCGGCAGCCATTGTCGCCGGGGTTGCTATGCTCTTTGTCCCGCCGCTGGTGCGACAGACAAGTGAATTTGTCCAAGCGGCGCCTGGCTACTGGAGGGCCGTGAATGCCTATGTCAATGGATGGTTGGCTGAGTACGAGGCTAATGTGCCAGCGGGTGTCCGTGCGCAGATCGAAGGGGCTCTAGGCAGCCTGTGGTCAATGGCACTCGGGGCAATACAGCGTGCGATGCGGCTGACATTCGGAGCAGTGGGTGCGGCTATCGGTTTCTTTTCCGCAGTTGTTCTGGTGCCGTTCTGGATGTATTACGTACTGAAAGACAGCAGTCGGGCGCTACAGTGGTTCTATGGGTTGTGGCCGGAGAGTTGGCGACCGGATGTGCAAGCGATTGTTCGTATTATTGATCGGACGCTAGCAGCCTACATTCGTGGTCAGCTCTTGCTTGGCGTGATCATCGGCGTTGCAGTCGGAGTTGCCATGTGGGCGATCGGATTGACTCAACCGATCGTCCTGGGACTCATTGCAGGGGTCCTGGAACTTGTGCCCATTCTCGGGCCGATCCTGACCTTCATTGTCATCGCACTTGTAGCGTTGGCCACAGATCCTAGCAAACTGCTATGGGTTGGCCTTGCCTTTATCATCATCCAGCAGCTGGAGAACAATCTCCTGGTGCCGCGGGTTCACGGCTATGTCGTCGAAATGAACCCAGCAGTGGTGATGGTACTTGTGGTGACCGGAGGAGCACTGTGGGGAATACCTGGTATGGTCATCGCGGTCCCTCTTGCAGCAGTATCCCGCGACATTTTCCGGTATCTCTATCGACGGTGGAGTGATCCCGTATCAACGCAGACCGTTCAACCAGAGTTTGCCTCGACTGGGAAATCTTCGCCCGCCAACGGATCGTGAATGCCCGGCACAAGATCGAGATAGGGTTGAAGATCCTCAGTGAGCCCCAGTGGCTCAGGCTTTGAGCGTAGCTGTGGAAAGAGAATGACTTCGCGAATCGTTTGTCGATTGGTGAAAAGCATGATCAGCCGATCAATCCCCAGACCGAAGCCACCGGTGGGAGGCATGCCGTACATGAGTGCGTTGATGTAGTCCTCGTCGATCGGCATTGCTTCTTCATCGCCGCGCATACGGTCACGGGCTTGCTCGAGAAAGCGGTAGAACTGGTCAAGCGGATCGTTGAGCTCGGTGTAGGCGTTTGCCAGTTCAAGGCCTCCAACAAAGAGTTGGAAACGCTCAACCAGACGTGGGTCTTCAGGCTTTCGCTTGGCAAGCGGTGAAAGAGCAACAGGGTAATCGTACACAAAGGTAGGTTGTATCAGTTCAGGGCGAACAAAGGTTTTGAGAAGTTCATCGAGGATCCGTGGCCAAACCGTGTCGGGACGGACGTCAGCTCCGAGCTCGCGCGCCAGGCGATAGAGGGTCGGCTGGTCAGTAACCGTGAGAAAGTCGATACCGGTATAACGGAGAAGAGCTTCGCGAAAGCTGATACGCGGCCAGGGTGGCGTGAGGTCGATCATGTGCGGTCCCCAAGACAGGAGGAGAGTGCCGAGTGCCTCCTGGGCAGTGAAAACAATTAATTCTTCACACATCTTCATGATATCGTAATAGTCAGCATAGGCAACATAGAACTCAAGCATCGTAAATTCAGGGTTGTGTCGAGCATCGATTCCCTCATTACGGAAATCCTTGCAGATCTCATAGACGCGATCATAGCCCCCAACAATGAGGCGCTTCAAATAGAGTTCGTCTGAGATGCGGAGATAGAATGTTTGATCCAACGCGTGGTAGTAGGTGGTGAACGGACGCGCAGCAGCGCCCCCATAAACGGGTTGGAGTGTTGGTGTCTCCACCTCTAAGAAGCCTCGCTCGTCCAGGTATCGTCGGATCGCCCGAATGACGAGTGCCCGTGTGACGAAAACTTGGCGCGTTGCGGGGTTTGTCATGAGATCGACGTATCGTTGACGATAACGCGTCTCGACATCGGTGAGGCCATGCCACTTGTCGGGCGGTGGATTGATTGCCTTGCTGAGGAGACGCAGTGCAGTCACCTGGAGCGAAATCTCACCGCTTCGCGTGCGGAAAAGATGGCCGTCGGCTTCGACGAAGTCATTCAGGTCGACGTAACGCTTGAACCATGCTAATTGCTCAGCTCCAAGCGTATCGCGACGGAGGAAGAGTTGAATCGATCCCGAGCCGTCGCGGATGTGGCTGAAAACCGAGCCACCCATGTCACGGATTGAAACCACCCGGCCTGCCACCGTCACTGGCTCGGGATCTGGCTGGCCGCCCAGGTGCGGTTCGACTTCAACGAAGCGTGTCACAGCATCGGCGGCGGCTAAGGTGCGCGAGGATCGGGGCGGATAAGGATCTACACCCTGTGCACGGAGCTCGCGAATCTTCTCCAGGCGTGCTTGCTGCTGATCGTTCAGCGGCATGCGTCCTCCCTAGTCGCCGAGAATGCCACATGACAGTTTGAGAGCGCCGACGGTGCGGTACCGTCGGCGCTCCCCAATTGTTGCACGATTACTCGATACGCTGAATGGTGAGACGCATTTCACCGCCAGGAGCCTTCACAGTCACAGTTGTCCCGGCGCGCTTGCCGAGGAGTGCGGCACCGACTGGGGACTCGATGGAGATCCGACCTTGTGCGGCATTCGCCTCCTCGGGGCTCACAATCAGCCAGGTTTCGGTCACGCCCTCGTCATCGATCACGGTGACACGCGAGCCAAGACGCACTTCGTCACCGGGGCCGCTATAGGAGACAGTCTGGGAACGGCGCAAGATATGTTCGATTTCGCGAATACGAGCCTCTGTGAAGACGAGCTCCTCTTTCGTATCCTCGTACTCGCTATTGTCGGAAATATCGCCCTCGTTGCTCAGCTGCTGCAGCCGCTCGAGCAACGCTGGAAGCTTGACATGACGAAGTTGCTCAAGCTCCTGCTCAAGCGCTGCCTTTCCTTCGGGAGTGAGGATAATTAGACGCTCACGAACCATATCAACACCTCGCCTGTCGTTCGCCCCTCCAGCCTCGTTCCTGGAGAGGGAGCATACCGGGAGAACGGCCGACCAAGCACCGGCGCGTGTGAAGTGTTGCCTCAAACGGTATCTGGTCCTCAGGTAACACAACAGTGGCCGCGGTTGTTCACCGCGCCACTTCGCCGATTCCCGTACTCCCTCGGTGGGTGAGAAGGGACTCGAACCCCTGACCTCGCGGATGTGAACCGCGCGCTCTAACCGGCTGAGCTACTCACCCTTACCCGCACGCAGTATAGCAAATCAGCGCGCGGTGCAGCAACTCCATGCTCACTCGACAAGTGCAATGCAGTCGACTTCGATTAGCGCACCGGCTGGCAGTCGTGCTGCCTGCACGGTTGTGCGTGGGGGCGGATTCTCAGCAAAGTACCGGGCATAGACCTCATTGAAAGCTGGAAAATCCTCTAAATTGGCCAGGAAACAGGTTGTCCGCACGACTTGAGAGAGTGAGCTCCCGGCTGCTTCCAAGATGGCCTTGAGGTTCTCCAGTACTCGCTCCGTCTGCTCGACGATTCCCCCTTCGACCAGTTTCCCTGTCGTCGGATCGAGTGGAATTTGTCCGGCGGTAAAGATGAACTGGCCGACCCGCACGGCCTGCACATATGGGCCGATAGGCTGTGGTGCGCGGTCTGTTGTAATCACCTGTCGCATCATGCTCTCGTTCCTTCCTCACCCTCAGGCCACGACCATTGGTGGACCCTACCATGGAGATCGCCGCTTGACAACTCTGGACCGATGCAGCAGGTGTACTCTCTGGTACACTCTTGGCCGGTTCGGTGTCCGGACACTTCTGGCATGGGGGGAACCGTGAGCATCGCCGAAGTCGTCCGCGAGGTTGTCCAAACACAGGTGCAGTGGGGATCACTTCGTCGCCTCCTGAGCAGCGCGAGCGCTGTCCTGGCATTGGCTCTGCTCATGGCAACGACGGCTCTTCTGAGCTATGGATGGGCACAGGGAGACCGGATCTATCCGGGGGTGCGTGTTGCGGGAGTACATGTCGGTGGGCTCACCAACGAGGAGGCTGCACAGCGTGTCGATGAAGCGCTGCGCGCCGTACGCGGAACGGAGTTTGTGCTTGTTTTCCAAGGGCGAAAGGTCACTGTTCCGGTCGATGAACTGCAACCGCGGTGGGCAACGGCGAGTGCTGTAAGCCGTGCTCACCAACTCGGTCGTACCGGCAACTTGTGGAATGACTCTGTTACGTGGGTCCGTGCTTGGCTTGGAATGGAAGTCGTGCTCGTTCCGGTGACGTTCGATCCAAAACCAGTGGAACGTGCACTGGCGCAACTTGCCGCAGTTGCTGCCACGCCACCGAGCGACGCGTATTTCGTGGCCGATGAAAACGGAACAGTGAGCATTATATCCGAACGTCAGGGAACCGGAATCAATCTTGGGGTGGCGCTCACTGCCGTTGAGCGTTCGCTTGCTGCAGGACGTGGAGGGGTCATTGAACTCGAGCCGGTTCCTCTCAAACCGTCCCTTCACAGGGCAGAGTTGGAGAGCGTGCTTCCGGACGTGCAGCGCATTCTTGGAGGGCCTGTAACACTGACCGTCAATGGCGAGCCGCGCTGGATGGTTACTCCTCGGGACCTCGCAACGCTCCTAGTCGTGGAACGACGTGAAGGAAAGCTGGAGGTGCGGCTCGAGCGAACTAAGGTGGAGCGGTATCTCAGTGAGATCGCTGACGTGGTGGTCGCACCGGCCAGCGATGCAGAGGTGCGTTGGAATGGCACCCGTTTTGTGGTCGTGCCGGCCCAGTCGGGCGCAGTCCTTGACGTGTCAGCGACCGTTGATGAGTTCTTAGCCCGTCTTGCGCGGGGCGAGCGGACAGTGCCAGCCCACGCACGTCAAGCGGATCCTCGTGTGACGAATGCAATGGCAGAGCAAGCGAGTGCAAAGGCCACTGCTCTCCTCGAGCGGGGCTTAGTGCTGACATGGCCTGAGGGGGAACAGGCCATCCGCGGTGATGTGTTGGCGAATCTCCTTGCCTTTGCACCACGGCAAGAAGGCGGGCGAGTAGTCTCTCTGGATGTGGTTCTAAACCGCGATGTGGCCAGGGGATTACTAGAATCCCTGGTGCCGAATGTGCGACGCGAGGCGCGCGATGCGGTTCTCCGCTATATTGACGGACGCGTGCGCGTTATCGCCCCAGAGCAAGAGGGAAGAGAAATCGACATCGACGCTACCCTTAACGCAATGGATCGTGCGCTCCGGGAGGGGCAGACGAGCGTTGCTCTTTCGTTGCGGAAGGTTGCTCCGAAGATCACTGCTGCAGCAGCTGCCCAGATCGTTATTCGGGAACGGATATCTTCCGGTGCGACCTACTATGGTGACTCAGCTCCGAATCGACGGCACAACGTGGAGCTCGCGGTTCAGCGTGTGAATGGGGCTCTTGTGCCCCCCGGAGAGATCTTTTCGTTCAATCAGACGGTCGGTCCAATTAACCTTGCTAGCGGGTACAAGGTCGGATATGGAATTGTGGCGACGAATGGCCGAGTGCAAACGGTTCCATCGGTTGGTGGAGGTGTCTGCCAGGTATCGACGACCTTGTTCCATGCAGCTTTCTGGGGTGGATTCCCAATTGTGGAACGGAACTGGCATCTCTACTGGATTCCCCTCTATGGGCAACCGCCAAGTGGACTGATTGGGCTTGATGCGACAGTTGATACGGACTACGGCCTGGATTTTAAATTCCGAAATGCGACAAACAATTGGATCGCGATCGTGGCTTGGGCGGATGGTTCGTGGGTGCACTTTGAGATCTGGGGCACAAAACCAAACTGGCGGGTCGAGGTGGAGGATCCCGTCGTAAGGAATGTGGTTAAGGCCGACCCAACGCCTGTGTTCCGTGAATCTCCTGATCTGGCACCAGGCGAAGAGGTCGTTATCGAACGTGCCCGTGATGGCTTCACGGTCACGATCCGGCGCCGCGTCTATGAGGGAGAGCGCTTGATCGATGACTTGACGTTGCAGAGTACGTATCAGCCATCACAAAATGTGACGCTTGTGGGACCACAGCTGTCGCCAACCCCGACGCTGACGCCAGAGGAAGAGTCAAGTCAAGCGGCGCCTGAGCATGAGCCGACGATGCCGAACAATCCTCAATCAACGGCAACCCCGACTCCCTGACGAGTTGACGCTTGGCTCACAGGGCGCGGAAGTGGAGACCATCATGAGTGAACGTTCTGCACGAGTCATTGGACTACTTATCGGACTTTCTCTTGGGCAATGGGTCGGGCGGCGGGCACGGGATCGCGTTGCCACATGGGAACCGCCGGGTCTAATTGATTGGGGGCGGGCTCGAGAGCTTGCGATGCGCTTCGCTGGGGAAGTGCGACTGAGTGCTGAAGACCGAGAAGCAGTCACTGGGACCTATCGGCGCTTGACTGAGGAATTGGCACCAGCAATTGCTACCTTTGTCGGAGCTCCTGTTCCGCCAGGGGCTCAGCGTATCTATGCCTTTGATCGTATCGACTGGATTGACGCGAACCTTGAGAGTTTTGCAGAGATCCTGCGACCACTCGAGACGCTCGTATCTCTCCCACAGCATCCACTGGCCAGAGTGGGTGCGCTGGCCTGGGCGTATGCCGGGAGATCGGCCGCGACGATGGAGATTGGTATGGCCTTGGGCTTTCTGTCCCGGCGCGTGCTTGGTCAGTACGATATTACTGTTCTTGGACGTGAACCGGTCACAACGGGGAAATTGTACTTCGTTGAGCCGAATGTTCGGTGGCTTATCCGGACATGGCGGCTTCCGGAGGTCGATTTTCGCCGATGGCTGGTGCTGCATGAGGTCACTCATGCCTTTGAGTTCGAAACGTACCCATGGCTTCGGGAACATGTCAATGGACTCCTGCGACGATGGGTGGAGGCGCTTCGCCTAGATGGCAACTTGGGGCGGCGACTTATCGAGGTCATACGCTCTGCGAGTCGACGTGAAGTGGATCATGAAGTCACTTGGATTGAACTGCTCATGTCGCCAGAGCAACGTCGCTTGTTTCGGTCACTGCAAGCGGTTATGGCGGTCGTAGAAGGGTACAGTAATTTCGTGATGCGGCAAGTCGGGCGCCACCTAGTGAGCAAGTACGATGTCATCGAGCGAAAGTTTGAAGAACGGGAGCGCATGCGGACGCCCGCCGAGCAACTTGTGCTTCGTCTGACAGGTTTGGATATTAAGCTTGAGCAGTACCGACGAGGAGAGACATTCTGCCGCACCCTCGCTGAGCGCTATGGGCGAGATAGTCTGCAGCTTCTCTGGCGTGGGCCGGATTTCTTGCCGAGCTACGCGGAGCTCTCGGATCCTGATGCATGGTTCCAGCGAGTACAGCGGAGCGACGATCAGTATGGCGCTAGACCTGACGAAGGTCATCAGTGAATTGCGACGCGCTGTCGCGGTGGCTGTAGCTCGCGCGCAGAGCGGGGCGGACGAATTTGTTGAATTGCTCCGGCGGTTCGACGACACGGAAGTCCGGAAGCGGGTTGAGGAAGCTCGAACATCATGGCTTCTGGCAGTAGCTCTCGAGCGGTATTTTGCGCGCTATGGTGTTTCTGACCTCTGTCCGGTCTACTACAGCTGTGTGGCAACTGACGGGTCACTTGTTACCAGCGATCGGCATGGGCCACTGCATTACGCGATCGTGAATATCGGGTTTTGTGTTCTGGAGTATGGCCCCTCTCCGCAAGCCAGACTCGGTGCGCAACCAACCGTGCTGTGGAGAGACGAGGACCTTTGGATTACCGACGGTTCGCGGCGAATTCCGGTTACCGGAGCTGCTCTTGCCGCACGACGCGCAGTTATGGAGCTGGAAACCGGGTTGCGTCTCAGTGACCGCACACAGTCGCCGGTGGCCGTCTTACAGGATGGAACTCTTATCCCATGGGGGTTGGAAGGCCAAACGGGCCTAGTTGTCACCTGGGCCCTGGACAACTTCGCGACCGTTCTCCAGGAGTACCGTCGGCGAAAGGTTCCAGTTGCTGGAGTGATTAGCTATCCAGGGTCGAGGGATGTCGTGAATGTGCTTCGCGTCGCGGCGTGCGACTACCCACTACTCGGACATGTGGTTGACTGCGACGACTGTCTGGCCCGTGTCCAGCGAGGGGAGCGGCAGCAGGCGTGCAGAATTGTCCCTGATGTGACGGATCGCTGGCTTTTTGGGCGCTGTGAGGACGTGCAGCTTCGTCCTGGCGAACGCACTGCCTGCTACCGCAGCCGCTCGACGATTTTGCGACAGCTGCCAGAAGAGGATCAGATTGTCTTTTTTTACCTGCATACCGGCTCAGAGATTGCACGCGTGGAGATACCACTGTGGGTGGCTCTGGACCCTCAGCTTCTGGAGGTGGTTCACGGGATCATTTGGGACCAGTGCCGTCGGGCGCGTGGCTATCCACTCGCTCTCCAAGAAGCACATGAGCAAGCGGTGGTTCATCGGGAAGAGCGGCTTCAAATTGAGGCTATTGTCGAGCAGCTCTTCGCTGATGCAGGTCTGATCCAGGAGCGTTCAGCGAAGGAGCGAAGCAAACGTGTCCGCTTTGCATAAGTTTCAGCGCATTGGTGAAGTGGTTGAGACCTCGACGGTGCAATTTGTTGTTGAGTGCGATGAGCTCGATATGGTGCCCGAGCTGGGATCGTTCGTGCGCGTCAGCGGGACAGGTGTTACTGTAATCTATGGGATCGTGGCGTTCGCGGAAACCACGGCGGTTGATCCTGGCCGACGGATCGTTCGGCGTGGTTCGGCGCAACTTCAAGATCACGCGCTTTACGAGGCAAATCCAGAACTGCGCTTCGTTCTCCGCTCACTGTTCGTGGCGGTGGCCATAGGCTACGAGCACTCTGGACAGCTCATCTTCTTGGTGCCGCCCTTCCCACCATCCCTTCATTACAGTGTCGAACTCGTGCCAGAGGGCGAGGTGAGTCGGTTGACCGAGGGGTGTGCCTATTTCCCGCTTCTTGTCGATTACAGCGGTCGGGTGCCTGCCGAACAACTCCTTGCAGCGCACCTCTACTACGTGTACCGCAAACGGGGCCATGACTGGGATTGGCTCGAACGAGCAGCCAAAGAGGTGGCGCGGCTCTCCAAACGCGACTATGAGCGCTCACTCCGAGTGCTGAGTGCGTTGGAGGTGATCCTTCAGCATGAACTCGGTCGTTAGTGGCGAAAATGCCGCTCTCCGGTGAAGACCATCGCTATGCCCGCGCGTTCTGCGGCCGTGATCACTTCTCCATCGCGGCGTGCTCCACCCGGTTGGATAATCGCGGTGATACCGGCAGCAGCGGCGACCTCGATGCTGTCGGGGAAGGGGAAGAAAGCATCGCTTGCCAGTACTGCACCGCGAGTTCGTTCGCCAGCCCGCCAGACGGCTAAACGAACCGCATCCACGCGATTTGGCTGACCGCCACCGATTCCGACTGTTTGCCCATCACGGGCAATGACAATGCCATTGGAAAGGACGAAGGGCACGATGGTCCAGGCAAAGGAGAGGTCACGCCACTCAGTCTCATTCGGATGCCGCGTCGTCACGACTTGCCATGAGTCTTGTGAGCGAACGGGGATATCTGGTGACTGTACCAAAGCTATGTCTCCGGCACTTCGAAGCACATAAGGAGGATCAGCCCAGGGAGGAGCAAAGACGAGGCGAAGGGTCTTGCGTCGTCGCAGCACTTCTTCAGCCTCGCGCTCGATCGACGGCGCCACGATGAGATCGAAGAGATGCTGGGCGAGTGATCGAGCCGTTGAAGTATCGACCGGACGATTCAAGGCTACAATACCGCCGAAAGCAGAAACTGGATCAGCGTCGAAGGCTCGAGCGAACGCTGCCTCGATTGTCTCGGCAATAGCGACACCACAGGGAGCAGCGTGCTTGACGATCACGACAGCTGGCTCAGCGAAGCGGTTGACAAGCTGCCAAGCGGCGGAGGCGTCTAGGATATTGTTATAGGAGAGTTCGACTTCACTAACCATACGCCAAGAGTCGATTTGGGAAGGGAAGCCAGCGACCCGGTAGAGAGCAGCCGTCTGATGCGGATTTTCCCCATAACGAAGCGCTCGGACCCGGCGTAAGGGGAGCGGCAAGAGCTCGGGGAAGGACTCAGTTCGCAAGTAGGCTGCAATCTGCGCGTCGTAGGTTGCAAGGTGGGCAAAAGCTTTCGCAGCCAGTTCGCGGCGGAGAGCATAGGGGACTGCTCGCGGGCCGCCGCGGGCAAGCTCAGTGAGGATGCGCTGGTAGTCGGAGGGGTCGACGATAGGCAGGACCCAGGAGAAATTTTTGGCTGCGGCGCGAAGCAGGCTTGGCCCCCCGACGTCGATCAGTTCGATCGCTTCGTCTTCTGGTGTTTCGGAGGTCACCGCACGATCAAACGGGTACAAGTTGACTACAACAAGTTCAATTGGCTCGAACCCGTACCGTGCGAGCTGCTCGAGATCCTCCGGGCGATCGTGGCGAGCAAGAATCGCAGCGTGGATGGCTGGATGCAGCGTTTTCACACGGCCGCCGAGGAGATCTGGAAACCCGGTGAGGTCGGAGATTTCGCGAACCGGGACACCGTGTTCGCGTAGGACCCGGGCTGTTCCGCCCGTTGAAAGGAGTTTCCATCCGAGGGCGACGAGTTGCTGGCCTAACTCTACGATCCCAGACTTGTCGTAGACCGAGAGGAGTGCGCGCATTGAACCTCCCTCATCATGATGATTCTATATGCTGAGGCAGAATGAGTACATCTTTCCCAAAGACAGCGCGAAAGAGTCCCGAGCGAGCCTGTGCTTTCTCGACTTCCAGTGTGGGATACGTGTTCGACAGTGCGTAGATAGTGACATACCCGTCAGAGAATTCGATATGAACGTCCTTGACGAATTGTTGATGACTTGCATCAAGTCCCTCGGCAATGCGAAGAATCGCTGCAAGTTGTTGGACAAGATGGCGGAACCGGGGTGGCAAACGCTGGAACTGCGGATGTCGCAGTGAGGGTTCGGCGGCACGATGATACCGTGCGATGTTCGCAATCGCCAGCTGTTCCGTCCGATCAAATCCCTTCAGGGGGATTGCCATGATTCGATCGAAACTATATCGGTGATGCTCTGCAAGCGAACGGAATTGCCCGCAATCATGCCAGAGTGCGGCTGCGGCCAGTAAATCACGGCCCTCTGGTGGGAGGTGAAAGCGGTCTTGGAGCTGATCGAACAGCTGGAGCGCAAGGAAAGCGACATGCTCGCTATGCTCAGGATCAGGCGTCTCGATTGAAGCAGCTGCCCATGCCCGCTCAAGTGATGGATCGGCGCGAGTCATACAATCCGCCTCCACACGGGGAAGTATGCCTGAGCGAGCGTGGTTGGGGTTACAGTCGGTCGACAACGAGCTTAATGATGGCGCGGAGCGTTTCGATGACACCGACAGACCGGACGGCAATAGCTGGAAAACGGGGGACGCGCATGGGATTGAGATAGCGATCAAGGATGTGAATCGGGAGTGCGTTCGGGAGATCCAACTTGTTGTATTGAAGCACCAAGGGAAAGTCGAGAGGGCGCTTTCCTTGCTTTGCCAAGTTTTGCGCGAGTTCTCGAAGGCTCTGGAGGTTTTCGGCTAAACGCTCGCGCTGCGCATCGGCCACGAAGACGACTCCATCGGCACCACTCAGGACGGCGATCCGAGTCTGTCGGTAGAGTGTTTGCCCCGGAACGGTGTATAACTGGAGGCGGAGTCGGTACCCATGCACGGTGCCAACATCCAGAGGCAGAAAATCGAAGAACAAAGTTCGTTCGCGTTCTGTGTCGATCGAAATCAACTCACTTTTCGCATGGTCTGGCAGTGAGTTATGGATGACGTGTAAATTAGTCGTCTTCCCGCTGAGCCCAGGGCCGTAGTAGACGATCTTTCCGTGGATTTCTCGAGTGGCGATGTCAATTAATGCCATAACTCTTCACCACCGAGTCATGGCGGTGACTCTCAGTCGCACTGCATTGGCCAACAATTCGAGACTAGGAACCACTCGTCAAGACCACATCCGAGTCTGTTCCGAGGCGCAGACTGACACGCGGTGTGTCCCCCTCGCATACCTGGCCGATGATCCACCCCTCACCGGTTGATTGACGGAGTGCCTGAATGAATTGCGCTTCCCCAATGACTACAAAGCCGACTCCCATGTTAAAGACACGGTACATTTCGCTGAGCGGTACCCGACCCCGCTGTTGGAGTTCCAGGAACAGTGGTGGGACCGCCCACGTTGTGGCATCGATCTCTACACGACGACCCCGAGGAATGATGCGGGCGATGTTTTCGACCAACCCGCCGCCAGTGATGTGGGCAAGCCCATGTAGACCTGGATGATCCAACCATGGATGTAACAGCGGATAGTAGCACCGATGGGGCTCGAGCAGGAGATCACCGAGGGAGTGCTGGGTCCATGCCGGGATCTCGGCGAGAATCTGTTGGTCGTGTTCGCGCTCGCCAGTCAAGCCCAGACAAGCTCGCGCGAGCGTGTATCCGTTCGTGTGCAATCCACTGCTCGGTAACCCAAGGACGAGATCACCAACTGCAATCTGTCGTCCGTCAATGATTCGATCAGTCGAGACCACACCGACCATGCAGCCAGCCAGATCGTACGTTCCTGCGTGGTAAATGCCGGGAAGCTGTGCTGTTTCACCCCCGATGAGTGCGCAACCCAGCGCTCGGCAAGCGTCGGTCATACCGCGAACCAGTTCCTCCAGGATATTTTCCTCAAGGCGAGCAGCAGCGAAATAATCCAGGAAGAACAGCGGCTGCGCACCACAGGCAAGAAGGTCGTTCGCACTGTGATGGACGAGATCAACACCGATACCGTAATGGCGGCCGAGAGTTGCCGCAAGAAGCACTTTTGTCCCGACGCTATCGATAGTTGCGACCAGCGCCAGGGAGCCATTACTGCCGGGGGCGGCAAAGAAGCCACCAAACAGCCCGAGTGGTCGAAGCACGTCCGGTCCGAATGTTCCCTCCACTACGCGAGCGATACGTGCTTTGACAGACTCTGCCCGAACGAGATCGACCCCACTACGGGCGTAAGACAACAGCTCCATGTATACTCCTCGTCACGCTCCCGCGGACTGCGTTGCGTGGCTAACCGGGATACCAAGACGACGAACGGCGAGTCGCAGTCGCCCGAGATTCGTGCTGCCAGCGGCGACGAGAACCAATGCCGTATCCTGGTCGAGAGGTGTGACCAGCACGAGATGCCGATCAAACTCAATGATTGCCTGACGTGGTGTACTGGCGAGCTCCTGCCCTAGCGCCTCGAGCATTAACAGCCCGCTGACCGCATTTGCAGCAATCGCTTCAGCGTCGATCTCGGTTCCGCTGGCTGTTGCTGCATCCACGATCAAACCATCAGCCGTGACAACGAGGGCCGCCTCGAGGGCATAGTCCTTTTGCAACTTTTGGACCAAGTCACCGAATGACACACCTACCTCCTGTTGCTCTGCGCCTCTCGCTTCAACTCTCATTATCGCTTGCTGACGGCCACATTGCGAAGGGAATTTCGTCCCAACTCTATCATCGGCGCTGCTCACGTGATTCGGACGGGTGTCATCGGGGTACGACATAGTGATCCAGCCGAGGAAGGAGCGCAAGCGGGACTTGAGCATCGACGATGATGTCGTTGGCACTGTACCGTCGCTCGGCGATTGTCCCGCGTTCCTCGAGAAGTGTCAAAAGATTTGTTTCGCGGTACGGTATCCGCAAGCGAACCCAGACAGGTGTTGTGATATCCTGGAGGACTGCGGCGATGCGTTGTCGTAGGGCGTCCAATCCCTGGCCAGTAACCGCAGAGACAAGAAGCGCGTTTGAAGGAAGCCCCAACTCTTGGGCAAGCCGCTCGGGATCGACCTCTGGCGTCAGCAAATCGATCTTGTTGAGTACCGTAATGGTCGGGTAACCATCTGCCCCGAGTTCGTGTAGGACCTTCCGCACGGTCGCTGCTTGTTCGGCGGCTTTAGGATGTGTTACGTCCACAACATGCAGGAGCAGCTGAGCATCCAAAATCTCCTCGAGGGTTGCCCGAAACGCGGCAACAAGAGATGTAGGAAGTTTATGGATGAATCCGACAGTGTCGGTCAAGAGGGCGATTTGCCCGTCTGGGAGGGTCAGTCGGCGCGTGGTGGGATCTAATGTCGCGAATAGCTTGTCCTCGGCTAGGACGGAAGCGCCAGTCAGGGCATTAAGGAGCGTTGACTTGCCTGCGTTGGTGTAGCCAACGAGGGAGATCACCGGTAGGCGCTCTTGCCGTCGCCGCTGACGATAGCGCTCGCGATGCCGTCGGACCTCTTCCAACTGGCGACGAATCCAGGCGATCCGTTCTCGGGCACGCCGGCGGTCGATCTCCAGCTGAGTCTCGCCCGGTCCGCGCAATCCGACTCCACCAACTGCCTGCCGGGACAAATGAGTCCACATGCGGGTGAGACGCGGCAAACGGTACTCCAATTGCGCAAGCTCAACTTGCAAGCGACCTTCGCGAGTCTGCGCGCGGCGGGCGAAGATGTCAAGGATCAGCGCGGTACGATCAAGAACTTTCACCTGCAACGCATCCTCAAGGTGCCGAAGCTGGGCGGGGCTCAGCTCGTCGTCTGCGAGGAGGACAGAAAAGTCCAGCTCACGACGAAGAGCTGCGATCTCCGCCAGTTTACCCGGTCCGACATAATGTCGTGGATGAGGATGCGGCAAATGCTGTGTCACGGCGCCAACGACCTGAAGGCCGGCAGTGTCAGCAAGCTGAGCAAGCTCTGCAAGGGAGGACGCAAGATCCCATCCGTCTTGACGCCAATGGACGCAGACGAGAAGTGCGCGCTCAACAGCTGTGGAGCGATTCGCCTTGTGCGTGGTAGTCCTCCTGTGAATACTGAGAGATTCGAGTCGGATCGAGGTGAACCTTCCAAAATGCTTTCGCAGCGCGTTGAGGAGAAACGCCACCGTCCAGCACGACGGTGGCTTCTGGCTGGGGAGTAGGGATTCGAACCCCAACTAGCTGATCCAGAGTCAGCCGTCCTACCGTTAGACGACTCCCCAATGACCGTGATGAAGTGTAAGCGATCTGCACAAGGCCTGTCAAGACTTGCCACTACCACCCAGCGTGCGCTAGGGTTGGGGCAGGAAATACCACAGGAAAGGGGGTGCCATGATGCGAGTGGGGTACGATCGACCGCTCTATATTTTGGCTTTCGACCATCGGACATCTTTTGAGGAGATGGCAGTGAAAGCGGGAATAGGCGAGGAGGAGCGGGCTGAGAAGATCCGTCAGGCAAAGCAGGTGATCTTCGAAGGGTTCGAAGGTGCGATCGCGCATGGGGCGCCACGTGAGGCTGCGGGGATTCTTGTCGATGAGCAGTATGGAGCGGAGGTGGCACGACGAGCACGGGAGCGTGGTTTTCTGTTCGCCATGCCAGTCGAGAAGAGTGGGCAGAAGGTGTTTGACTTTGAGTATGGAGAGCAATTTGGCGAGCACATTCTCGCTTTCGACCCGACCTTTACAAAGGCGCTTGTCCGGTATAACCCGGACGATTCCCCCGATACGAAGAAGATCCAACTGGAGCGTCTCAAGCGGCTCCACGATTGGCTGCGGGAGCGGGAGCGGCGATTCCTGCTGGAGCTCCTCGTGCCGGCCACCAAGGAACAGCTGGAGCAGGCCGGCGGGGACACCGAGCGCTATGACCGGGAGATCCGTCCGGAGCTCACACTGCAGGCCATCGACGAGTTTTATGCGGCAGGTATTGTGCCAGACATCTGGAAGATCGAAGGGCTCGATCGGCGCGAGGATTGTGAACGAATGGCAGCAAAAGTGCGGAGCGGCGGCCGCGATGCGGTTAGCTGTGTTGTGCTCGGGCGTGGTGCTGATCCGGCGCGGGTAGACCATTGGTTGCGCATGGGAGCTGGCGTACCAGGGTATATCGGATTTGCAATTGGCCGCACGTTGTGGTGGGATGGTGTCCAAGGTTTCTTGAATGGAACGCTGACGCGGGATGCTGCTGCGGAAAAGATCGCCGCGAACTATCGCCGTGCGATTGATCTCTTTGTGGAGGCCTCCCAGGCTGCTGTCCGATGATATCTAACAAGGGACAATAGCCAGTGGTAGGAGCGCCGAGCCCCTCGGTGCTCCTGCCACTCTCAGGGAAGAACAACAAAAACCGGCTCAGCTGAGCCGGTTTCCGATTTCGTTTGGGTGCCGAGGGGCGGGATCGAACCGCCGACACCGTGATTTTCAGTCACGTGCTCTACCAACTGAGCTACCTCGGCTCATACTGCGCTCGTGGGCGATAGAGGACTCGAACCTCTGACTTCCACGGTGTAAACGTGGCGCTCTACCAGCTGAGCTAATCGCCCGCGAAGTGGTGCCGAGGAAGGGATTTGAACCCCCACGCCCTTTCGGGCACTACCCCCTCAAGGTAGCGCGTCTGCCTGTTCCGCCACCTCGGCACATCCCTGCCGCCTCGGCAGCACCATAGAGTATAGGCACTGGGCGGATGCGCTGTCAAGGGGCGAGCTGCAGGCCACGGACCTCTTAGAGCAGACTCGACCCGAGTGTCTCAACTCCGTGTCCTTACCTTGAGCCGATACGCGACAGGCTCGGTTAGGTAAGACACTGGACAAATCGGGGCTGAACACCATGACTCGTGGGCTGGCGAGAACAGAACCCAACAGCGATGATGCGCCATAGCCAATATCAAAACTACCAAGAAAGCTCGGGTGTTGGACAGTGTCAAGAAAGAATCGCCATTTGGTGGGCCACGATCTCCCTGAGGAGCGGATGAATCAGCTTGTGACGCGATTGCGTTAAGTGGGACTCCGTGCGGCTCGACCGCGGATCCTCGTGCTCGATTTTGATAGATCGTGCTAAAGGGGATCGGGCGGCAGACGAACCGCTGGCCGATGTTTAGGTCCGCGAAGTCCGACTCTCCTGTGCGACCCTCTATAACGTCATTCGTTCATTCGTGTCATCAGGACTGGTGATAATTGCGGACAAAGGACTAGGACGAATGCTCCTCAAGCGGGCCAGCGCGTGGCACCATCATTTCATCTGCCGAGAATGCAGTAGCATCAGTGATGTTCCGTGCGCCATCGGAGTGAAAAACCCTGTCTGCAACCTGATCTCCCGGGTGCTGAGGGAGATGAAGCCCAAGTGATCTAGCGCGGCAGATGTCCACGCAGTGTCATGCGTTCAGTAACGGAGAAGGCAGCCACGCGAAGACGATATCCTGCGGGGCTGGCACCACCGTGAGTAATGGGGGGAACCATACTGAGCGACCCCGCAGGAAACAGAGGGGCGTTAAAAAAGAGAACCACCGTGTACCTCGTATTGATCGACTGCAGATCGAGCAACCGCCTCATAAGGAGCCAGATCACAATACCGCGGCAGCGGTTCAGGAGCTACTCGCTGGGCGGTTCGGCGAGATGTCGACTCTTATGGATTGTACCGATGACTCCTTCAACTTCTGGGGACGGAACAAACTGCGGTCATATTACGATCTCATTGCGAATATTCTGACGGAAGAACTGGGCTATATTGAGCTGGTTGCGGCAACGGTCAATCTAATGCTCTGCGAGACGATCCAGCCTGGTGCTTCGGAGACGGCGCCGTTGGCAGCTGCGGTGAATCTACGCAACACGCATCACTTCATTGCAACGGCCCAGACAGCTTTCGTCGGAAACTCGATGGGGGCTTTTGGGCACGGCGACTCCGTTTTCTCCAGCAGTAATCTGGTGCCTGACCGGGCGCACAACTCCTTTCTCGAATGTGGAGCGCTCTTGTACAAGATTCGCGTCTACCAGATGACGACGAATCCTGTTGCGCGTGAGATGATTGCTTGTCTGCTCGTCCACGGTGGTGTGCATGCCACAGCGTACGCGAAGGCGCTTGAGCCTTTCATGGCTGTGCTGATGAGAAAACTGCTACCAATTCCGAACATTGAGAAGAGCAATGTCCTGGAGGCCAGAGAGTACGAGAACATGGGAGTCGGTCGGCACCTTTATCGGTTCAGCCCGGAGGATTACAAGCAGATCATATGCATCTGGAGAGGACTCTTACCAAGTGGAGATGGTGAGCTTGAGATGGTCGATGGACCGCCCGAAGGACGGCCAGTACCAGATTTACCCGAACTACTGGAAGAGTTCGCACCAGGTCTTGTCCCAGAAGAGATCGCCGAAATCGTCAAGAAGTTCGCTACAAGCTGAAAGAGCCTACTCGTTGTTGCTCATTACGAGGAGGGGACCGGTCTCCGCCGGTCCCCATACTTTTCCTTCCGAACATATTGAGGGGTAGGCTCACGGGCCGGTCAGATCATTTGACTCCTCGGGGTAAAGCACGCAAAGGTGCAATTCTCGAAGCTGCTTTTCGTCCAGGGGTGAAGGAGCCCCGAGCATGAGATCCTGTGCTCGTTGGTTCTTGGGGAACGCTATGACTTCGCGGAGCGAAGACTCTCCGGCGAGGATCATGATGGTTCGATCCAAGCCTGGTGCCATTCCACCATGCGGTGGAGCCCCATATTCGAAGGCACGCAACAGGTGTCCGAACCGTCGTTCAATCTCTGCATTGTCGTAGCCCATAATGGCGAAAATCTTGTTCTGTACCTCCCGGCGGTGGATTCGAATGCTCCCAGTGCCAAGTTCGTAGCCATCCGCGACGAGATCATAGGCCTTGGCGCGCACTTGCCCGGGATTACTGTCGAGTAGTGGAATATCCTGGTCGATGGGACTTGTAAAGGGATGATGCATAGCTTCCCAGCGTTGTTCATCCTCATTCCACTCGAAAAGTGGAGGATCGATGACCCAGCAGAAAGCGTGTATGCTCTCGTCGATGAGCCCTCGTTCGCGTCCAACATGATTTCGGAGTCGACCGAGCACATTGGCTGCCACGTGTTCCATATCGGCTACTAACAGGACAAGGTCTCCGGGGCCTGCTCCGAGGCGCTGCGCAGTAGTCGTGATCTCCTCGGGCTGAAGGAATTTGGCGACAGGGGAGCGAGCACTTACCTGGCCCTCTTGCTGATGAAGTGCCAGCCAAACGAGTCCTTTTGCCCCGAAGGCTCGTGCGACCTCTGTCAACTGATCAAGCTGAGAGCGCGAAGCATCGGCAAACCCGGGTACGGCGAAGCCACGGATCACGCCGCCATGCTCCAGTGCTGTGCGGAAGACACCAAACGTGGTTCCTCGGAACACGTCGGAGACGTCTTCAATTTCCAGGCCAAAGCGTAAGTCTGGCTTGTCGCTGCCATAACGGAGCATCGCTTCCGCATACGTAAGTCGAGGGAACGGCTTGGCGAGGAGGGGCTTCGCGGCGAAACGCTCAAAGAGCTCCGTGTAAAGACCTTCAACGAGTTCGATGACATCTTCGACATCGACGAAGGACATCTCAAGATCGATTTGAGTGAACTCGGGTTGGCGGTCGGCGCGCAGATCTTCGTCACGCATACAGCGGGCGATCTGGTAATACCGATCGAAGCCAGCCACCATCAATAGCTGCTTGAGCTGCTGCGGGGACTGGGGTAACGCATAGAAGTGTCCGGGGAAGAGACGGCTGGGCACAACATAGTCTCGGGCACCCTCTGGCGTGCTCTTAATGAGCATCGGTGTCTCGATCTCGACGAAGTCGCGTTCCTCAAGGTACTGGCGAATAAAACGGACCACTTGGTGCCGAAGCAAGAGGTTACGCTGGAGGCGTGCTCGCCGTAGGTCAAGGTAGCGAAACTCGAGGCGTAACGACTCGTCAACATCTGTCTCCTCAGCAATTGGGAAAGGTGGGGTCTTGGCCGGGTTGAGGATCTCAATCTGATCCGCGAGAACTTCGATCTCTCCCGTAGCGAGAGCTGGGTTAACGGTTCCCTCTGGTCGAGTGACGACCTGACCGGTCACCGAGAGAACATACTCAGCGCGAACGCGTTCCGCTATTGCGTGGGCTTCGCTTGAGTGTGCCGGGTTGGCTACCACCTGGGTGATCCCATACCGATCACGGAGATCAAGGAAGATTAGTCCGCCATGGTCGCGTCGGCGATGGACCCAACCTTTTAGCGTAACTGTTCGACCAACGTGTTCGCGGCGAAGCTCCCCGCAAGTGGTATAGCGGCGAGCTCCGGCCCGCCGCGTCGAGGTCAGCCCATCCGTCATGCTCTTGCTCCCTCCTGGGCGCGCTGCATCGCGCCCTTTCAGCCCTTCCCAAAGCATCAAGCGGTAAAGTCCTCAGTCGCTGTTTCACAAAAATGTGTTCGTTCCAGTTCTAGTGTCCACAGACGGAGTACTGTCTCGGCATCGACTTCTTGCTCTGTGGCAGCCAAGATGGTGCTCACGAGTTGCTGGACGATCGTATCGGCCGGTGTCTCCGGTGTCGTTTTCGTGACGTATTGTCGCACAGTCTCATAGCGTTCCGGGTTTAGCCGTCGCAGCCGTTCAAGCAATACTTGCGCTCGTGCAAGAGCCGGTAGCGTGAGGGGGACAAGGTAGCGTGGTGATTCCCCTTCCTTCCGTTCGGTTGCCTTCATCTGCTCCCAGCGTGCCAAAACGGCCCCCGCCGACTCAGCTTTTACTTCTCCGAAGACGTGTGGATGACGACGCACGAGCTTCTCAATGACCGCTGCGACGATGTCCTCGTAGACAAAGGTGCCGCGCTCTTCGGCTAACTGGGCATGCATCACAACCTGCAAGAGAACATCTCCAAGTTCCTCACACAGGGCGTCGTCATCGTTGCGGTCGATCGCCTCCAATACCTCGTACGTCTCTTCCAGGAGGTACCGTCGGAGGCTGTGGTGTGTCTGTTGACGGTCCCAGGGGCACCCCCCTGGAGCGCGAAGCCGTGCGATGACCTGTTGCAGTGCCTCAGTCACACGCGCGTCACATGGATTGACTGAGGGTAGATACACCGCCGTCGAGACGTCGTAGTGGTAATGGTCGAGTTCGTGCAATGGAACGTGCAGCACCATGGGTGAGGTGGTGCCTGCCTGGCGCACGATGCTGACAGTGATGGTGGGAGGATACAGGCGCTCCAGCGCGAGCTTCACCTGGGAGGCAAGCGGTCGATCATAGAGCTGACCCAATAAAGCTGGTCGCAGTGGAGACAGGGGAGCCCGGCCGGCGGCGAAGGGGGCTGCCTCGAGGCAGCTTACCAGTTCCAGGGCATCAACGATTTGGAGATTCGTCGCCAGGGCGTCGATACCCAGAATCGGCAACACTACGTCGACAAAACTTAAACCAGGTATGATTGAGCAGTCGATCCCGTGCTGAGGTGCATCAATGAGGAGGCGGCGTACCGTCGCTTCGCCGACTAGGGGGTGGCCAGGCACAGCGTAGACGAGCGGAGCTCGACGTGCCTCCTCGATTACGCGACCAACTATCCGGTCGTAGACCTCCTGGAATGAGGTTGCTGTCTCGTAAAAATCATCGCAAGCAATCCAGCGATCGGCACGGGGAAAGGACTGTGCAACTGGGTGGAGACGGGTGCGGACAATGACGCGTGCCTCAGACAGGGCAGAGGCAGCGGCAGCTGTAAGATGCTCCGGTGCGCCTGGTCCAAGGCCGACAATCGTAAGGCGCGTAGGTGCAGCCATACCATCACCGCGAGGAGTGGCCTGATGAGTCGCTGCCGAGGCTGAGCACAGCCAAGAAGGCCTCCTGCGGGATCTCGACGCTCCCGATCCGCTTCATGCGGGCTTTTCCTTCCTTTTGCTTTTCGAGTAGCTTACGCTTCCGAGTGACATCGCCTCCGTAGCACTTGGCGAGCACATTTTTTCGAATGGCCCGGATCGTTTCCCGCGCGATGACTCGACTCCCGATGGCAGCCTGGATCGGTACATCGAACAGCTGGCGTGGAATCAGCGAACGGAGTTTTTCGACCAGCTCCCGCCCGCGCGCATAGGCCTGATCACGATGACAGATCAGTGACAGAGCGTCGACACGCCGTCCATGAACCAGGATGTCGAGCCTGACCAGATCGCCTGCTCGGTAACCGATCGGTTGATAATCCATTGATGCGTAGCCCTGAGAGCGCGACTTCAGCTGATCATAGAAGTCCACGATGAGTTCCGCCAGCGGCAGATCGACGCTCAGACGGACTCGCTCTTCGCCAAAATACTCCATCTCGACCAGCTGACCGCGCCGGCTGGTAACAAGATCCATGAGTCCGCCAATATAGCGGCTGGGTGTCAAGATCGTGGCTCGTGCCCAGGGTTCTCGGATCTCTTCGATTTCGCCTGCTGGCGGCATCTCGGCAGGCGAATCGATGAACACGGTCGTCCCATCTCGTTTCACAATCTCATACTGCACGCTGGGTGCTGTTGCCAGAAGCTCGAGTTGGTACTCGCGCTCGAGCCGTTCTTGAATAATCTCCATGTGGAGAAGACCCAGGAATCCGCAGCGAAAACCGAAGCCGAGTGCTTCGGATGATTCTGGTTCGAAAATCAGAGCCGCATCGTTGAGTCGAAGCTTCTCCAGAGCGTCGCGCAGCGCCTCGTAATCGTCACTGTTCACCGGATAGAAGCTCGCGAAGACCATCGGCTTGACCGGGCGGTAACCGGGCAGTGGTTCGCGAGCTGGGCGCTGGGCGTGGGTGATGGTATCCCCGACCTGGCAGTCACGCACAACCTTGAGTCCGGTGGCCACGTAGCCAACTTCCCCGGCGGCTAAAGCCGTTACTGGAGTCATGAGCGGCCGGAACTGACCAAGTTCAACCGCTTCCCCGCTCACACCGCTTGCCATCATCAGGATCGGCTCGCCGGTGTGCAAGGTTCCGTCGATCACACGGATGTAAGCCACAACTCCCTTATACGGATCGTAGTGGGAGTCGAAAATGAGTGCTCGGAGAGGAGCTTCGCGAGTACCTTGTGGCGGCGGTATACGACGCACAATTGCTTCGAGGATCTCCTCGACGCCAATTCCCTCCTTTGCCGAAGCGAAGATGATCTCGTCCGGCAACAACCCGAACTGATCCATCAAGTCCTGGGCAACGCGTTCAGGCATTGCGTTCGGAAGATCGATTTTGTTGACGACACCAATGATGGTCAGTCCAAGATCGATGGCCAGCATGCCGTGGGCGAGAGTCTGGGCTTCAATCCCCTGGGTTGCATCGACGACCAAAAGGGCACCTTCGCAGGCAGCTAGACTACGAGAAACTTCGGCAGAAAAGTCAACATGTCCCGGGGTATCGATGAGATTCAAGACGTACGTCTCCCCGTCGCGCGCCAGGTACTGCATGCGAACCGCGCGTGCCTTGATGGTAATACCCTTCTCGCGTTCAAGATCCATGGAGTCGAGCACTTGCTCGACCATCTCTCGATCACTGATCGTCTGTGTGAACTCAAGGAGACGGTCAGCAAGAGTCGACTTTCCGTGGTCGACATGCGCGATAATACTGAAGTTGCGAATTCGTTCCTGCTCCGTCATCGTCTGTTCGTGGCCCCATCAACTGCAGCATCACCGTCCAAGTATAGCTGCCACAATTTGCCTCATTGGTCGACGAAGCCTGCGGCTGAAGATAGCGACCAGGCGGGTAACGTCAGGCTGGCGGAAGACGAGCGCCATCAGCAGATACGCCAGCAGAGCGGCGGCAATGGTGTATGCAAAGGCAAAGAATTGTGCGAGCGACCGTCCACGCGCAGGATCCGTGGCTAGGTCAAGCGGCGTTGCCAGCCAGAGCGTGGCAATGGTGAGCGTTCCCAGGGCTGGCAACGCTCGCGCTACTCCCTGGAGTGCCTGACCCAAGCCTAAGCGTACCTGCCGGCTCACCAGAAAACCGAGCACCACCATTTCGACTGTCGTGGCGAGCGCGAGACTGAGAGCCAAGCCACGATGACCGAGGACTCTGCTGAGGATGAGACTGAGGACGAGATTTGTACCGACTGCAACCAGCGCGGCGATGACAGGCGAGCGGCTATCTTTGAAGGCGTAGGACAGACGTGTCAGAACTTCGACAATGGCATACGCCAGGAGTCCGGGTGCGAACCAGCGAAGGGCTTCCGAGACGAGGTATGTTGAGGTGGCGGTGAAGGCGCCGAATTGAAAAAGTGTTTGCACGATGCTACGCGAAAAGCCGCCCAAGATGACCGTAATCGGAACTGTGACGAGAAGCAGGATGCGTAACGTCTGGGCAACGATCTGTTGAAGCTGGTGGTTGTCTCCCGCTGACCGATAACGAGTCAGGGTAGGAAAGAGAACTGTAGCCAGGCTGAGTGCGAAAATTCCATGAGGAAGCATAAATATTTGATAGGCATACTGCAATGAGGAGATATATTGGTGGCCGATGCGAGAAGCAAGGTTGGTAGCAATCAGGAGATTTGCCTGCATAGCAGCTTGGGCAAGCAGTCGTGGTCCAAGAAGAGACAGGACGTCACGGAGACCGGTGACGGAACGGTCAAAGGATAGGAGAAATTGCCAGCCAGTTCGATACAACGCCCAAAGTTGCAGGGCTGCATAACCCATCGCACCGACGATGACGCCGAGAGCTAGGCCGTAGACACCCATCAAGGGGGCGAAGGCAACAGTTCCGGTGATGATACCCAAGTTGTAGAGTAGCGGCGCAACTGCTGGTTCCGTAAACCGTGACTCCGACTCGAGCATGGCCTTGGCAGCGGCTCCGATGCCGAGACACAGCGGTGAGAGCATTAGCAAGCGAGTGAGATCTGCTGCCAAGGCACGGCTCTCTGGTGCAAGGCCTGGGGCAACCAGCGTTCCGATCAGGCTATCTGCGGTGAAAAGCACAGTTACAGACGCAAGCAGAAACACGGCGACCGTCATGCTCAGGAGTGTGTTGGCCAGTCGCCAAGCTGTGCGGCGTTCCCCCTTCGTCAGGAGTTCAGCATAAACGGGTATGAAAGCTGAACCGAAAGCACCGCTCATCACCACGAGAAAGAGAAGGTCCGGAATGCGGAAGGCTGCAACATAGGCATCATAGTCTGGTGAGGTCCCAAATCTTGCTGCGATGAGGATATCCCGTAGCAAACCGAGAAGGCGGCTTGCGATGAACAGGGTGGCGACAATCAGCGTGGCACGGGCGAGGTGTTGCCTGTTTTGCTGTTCGACGGTCATGGAGCCTCCCGTGACTCCCACGGTATCTTACTTGGGAGTCCTGGAGGAGTTGGAGCTGGAGAGCGACAGCGAAATACGCGTCGTGCTAGACTTTGGAGTCGAGACAATGCCGAGAGGTTTGAGAAATCGAGGGGGTAAGGAACCTTGCCAAACACGAAGTCTGCTGCGAAAGCTTTCCGTCGTTCGGAGCGTCGACGGATCCGTAACCGGATGTGGCGCTCTGCGGCGCGCACATTCATTAAGAAGGCACGAAAACTCATGGAGGCGGGCGATCTGGAAGCTGCGGCGCGGGCGATCGGGGACGCGATCTCGACACTCGATCGCGCAGCAGCGAAAGGGGTTATTCACAAGAACAATGCTGCGCGTCGCAAGTCTCGTCTGATGAAGCGCTTCAACGCTCTGGTGAAGGCACGCCTGCAACACCAAGAGCAGCAACAGACATCTTGAGGGAAGCAAAGTTACTACTGTGACGATCCGGGCAATGGCCGCGCTTGTTGCCTGAGGGAGAGCAGAGCGGCAACAAGCGCGGCCTCAATATCGGGGACAATACCACGCTTAAAACCCGCGTCGATGGTGCGCAACAGTGCGAGTGCCTCGCAAGCCTGTTCTCGGGTTCGCTGGCTTCGCTGCCGTCGCACCTGCGCGATCCTTCTTGCCGCTAAGCCAGTTACTGCTGCAACGACGTCGGGCGAGAGCTCTGGTTGTGTCAACGCCGCAACCAGACCTTCGAAGTAGCCAGCAAGTTGACCGAGCAGTAATTCCGGTGGCGTTCCTGTGTCGAGCGCGTGTTCTAGCTCGCGGACGATGACATCAGGATTTCCCCGTTGCACAGCCTCGACGAGTGCCCATTCCACGGGTGGTTCATCCGGAGTAACGAAGGTGCGGACGTCGGCCACGCGAATGACGGTCGCTGGGTAGACGGCAACAGCAAGCTTCGCCAGTTCCGTATCGATCCGGGTAAGGTCCACCGTGTTTGTCGCGCTCCGATCAAAATCATTGTCAGTTTGACGATCCTGCAGTGCCGTCGGTGCCACAGCCAGGACGAGCTCTTCCGCTGCATCAGGCTCAATCTCGACACCGTGAACACGTGCTCGCTCTTGAACCCAACGAACGAGCTCCTTCCCCATCGGAACATTACAGCCAATGAATTGAACGGATGAGCCCAGGAGGGCAGTTAGCTGCTGGATCATATCCTGGGGGAGCGATGATTCAATCGTAATGAGATGACAGGATTCTGGAAGTGATCGAAGTAGGTCCGCGAGATCTTGGTCCAAATGATTCAAACGTAGAGCATCTGACAATAATCCCTCAGCCACAATGAGTCGACGCTTGGCAAAGAAAGCAGGCGTTCGTGCGGCGGCAGCAATTGAAGCAAATGGGGTGCCGGGAAGGAAGCGTGTGGTGGCGAATCCATGCGGGTCTTCGTGATGCGTGAGCGAGACAAGTGCTTCACGCCGGAGGAGTTCGCTGTTGCCAAAGAGGACAGTTATCATGCTCGCCTCCAGGGACGGACTTTATCATCAGTGTACCGTTCCAAGAAGATGCCGGCGCAGAGTTGGCATGCCCGGACGCGTCCGCACTACCGAGAGAAGGTAAGCGGTTCTCCTGTTCGCCAATATCTTCCCTCTTCCGGAAGGTGGAGTCCGCAGAAATGCACCCTTCGCTGTGCCTTTTGCGGAATCTCCGAGCCCCTCGACCAAGCTTGTGAGCCGGTGGTTTGACAAGACAGTGACTGCCTACAGCAATCGGACCACCCCTTTGCTCGGCTGGCCAAGGGATACACTCCGGGCAAGTTGTCGCTACCCGTTGGGATTCGATTGTGCGATCCGGCGGAGACGGCATCGTCTTTGCGGTCGCTGGGCCGTATAGTGCTGTGCCCCCTACCATTGTGATCGCGCATCCGAATGGGTATCGAGCGCTTTACGGACAGATTCTTGAGCTGTCTCCGCATCAAGTTGGGCAGCGTCTCCAGCGAGGTGATCCAGTCTGTAAAGTCGAAGATCGCGCTTGTTATCAACACGATCGAGCGCGACAGGTTGACGTCGCCATTGACGATGCCAGTGTGAGGGGGTATTCAACCGCGTGCCGCAGGTGAAGGCAGGTTGATATCAGAGAACAGTCGGTTTGTCGCCGCAGGGCATTGATTCGTGTGACAGTACGAAAGCTCGTTACGATGGCGAACAGTTTGGGATCAACTAGACAAGATCTTTGGAGGGCGTTTCTCCGTGAGTGGCAGGATACCTGGTCACGGTGAGTGCGCTGGCGCTACCTCGTATCGATTCTCGCCACCACGTTGTTTAGAGATGCTCGGCAGCTGTCGTTTCCCAAGCAGAGAAGATTGTCGTGCACGCGACAACGGTATTCTCCGCGTCGGCTCTCATGTCCAGCTCTGCGACTCCGTTGGCTGTGATGGTTTCGACACCAGCAACCGAGAGATGGAGGAGCCACCGGCGGGTATGATCCTGGATGAGGGATTTTGGATTCAAGAACTTCTCCCCAGAGACAGCCAAATGCGGCACGCCACAGTGGGTCTGTGGCCGCAGGATGCGGCGGTGTCTTGGCGTGGGCTGGTGGGGATTGGTTGATCATCAACGACGTCCTGTTGCAATCAGGTGCGTGGCTAGTGAATGTGGAGTCGGGTGAGCGGGGTGAGATTACTCGAGGGTTGGGTGTTCCTGGACTAAAGTCGTTGCTGTCCCTGATTCGCGTGGAGGGCAAACTGCCCTCTTTAGATGGGATGGTGCAAGCGGCGTGAGGATTGGCAATGGAGGAGTGATCGTCTACTCAGATTCACCTGGCCGTTGGATAGCTTGGTCTTTCGCAGAAGAATATGCGGTTCGGTTCCGAGTTCGGCACTCAGTCGAAGCTCATGTGAGATGGCGATTGGATCGTGTGCATGGCGAGACTTGTCTCTTGGAGTGTTTGCAGGTTGGTGAACTTGCGTGGTGAGGTGTGGGTTCGGAACCCTGGAGGGCTCACAGGCTAGGGCTGCGGGTGGCTCTGTTGCTCGGCACCAGCCTGCGCCTTCTGAAAGAAGTTCTTTTATTTGTCGATCAGTGACCATCC
>CALIMB010000047.1 GCA_938028665.1 uncultured Thermomicrobium sp.
GAGAAGCCACACGCTGTCGGCTCAGGAGGAGCCAGCCGGATCTCCGCTGTGACTACCCAGGAAGCCAGCCACGTCACATTTATTCGCCGCAATCCAGGGTATGGCCTTCCTCTCTCACTCCAGCACCGGACGAGCCGTATCTGTGATCGAACAGCCTCACGGCGCCCGTGGACAGCACTGCTCTGCGGCGAAGAGAAGACAACTGACCTCCTCTGAACGCAACAGGAGCACTGGTCCCGAGAACTCCCCCAAAGTCAAGGCCAAGCGACGAACCGGACCGCTCGCCGTGTTCCTATCGTCAGATTTCTGTTGCATTTTTCCTTGCACAATCCTCCGGACAGTGGCGGCGGAAATTACCCGTACCTGCGTGGGGACCATGTGTTCGGTAGCTGGTACCCCCTACTCACATTCCCAGTGCATCGTTTCCGTCAAGTTGTGCAGCGGCATCCTTCGCGTAGCGATGCGCCCAACGAATTGGCTCCGGGACACGATAGCGACTGAGTCGTAGCACCCACGCGATTGCCTCTGGCAACGTGATGCGATGCCCAACAGACACAATGATCGGCTTGGTATTCACGCGCGTCCGCACTGCAGCACCGATCACGCGGCTATCGCCGTACACAGGTGTCCATGCACCACGCGCATCCTCTGGCTCGCGATATCGGCCATACAGGCGCGACTTGGCAGCACCGATCGTGGGCACATCAAGCAGGACACCCACATGACTTGCAAGCCCGCAGCCGCGTGGATGAGCCCGACCTTGCCCATCGACAAGCACAAGATCCGGTGTACGCCGCAACGCTCGTATCGCTTCTACAATTGTAGGTGCTTCACGAAAACTCAGGTAACCCGGAATATACGGGAAGCTGACTCTTGACTGCACGGTGGCTCGCTCGACTTCGATGAGCGGCAATGGGTGGATATCTTCGTCGCTGGTCGGAAATCCACGGAGTTCGAAGTTCACCGCGATGGCGACTGCGTACTCACCCGCAACATGCAAGTCTGTGCCAGCGATGATCCGAGGCGGGGCAGGCAGAGGACACTCGAGAATCCGTTCGGCAAGTTCCTGTTGAATCCGCGACAGTCGCTCCAGCTCTTCTGCCGGAACGGCTGGTAGGAATACCCGCTGGCGTAGTCGCCGCGTTGAGCTCTTCTCACGCATCGAAGCAGCTTCCCGGCGCAAGACGCGCTCCACGCCACCAGTCGAGCCCCCCCATGGACCTCTTCCCTTCCGGTTGGACGATATCCAAGGCCAGGGCGCAGCTGCCGGTCCCTACAAGTAACTCGGTACTTGTCGGTACAAGACAGCCAGGTGTGGGGCTCTCTCTGTGGTGGGCAAGATGCGCACGAAGCACAATCAAGCGTCGCCCACGGATCATCGTCCACGCACACGGCCACGGTTGCAGTGCGCGGATCGCCCGCTCGATCTGCTCCGCCGGCAGAGCCCAGTTGATTCTCCCGTCCTCTTTGTTCAAGGGACGCGTGTAGGTCGCTTGCTGTTCGTCTTGCGGAACAGCAGTGAGCCTTCCCCTGACCCACTCGCGTACCGTCTCCGGGAGGATTTCAGCAGCAAGCGCGGCGAGCCGGGCGCTGAGGGTTTGACCAGTGTCCTCCGGTACAATGGGAGCAGTAACTTGTCGAACAATGGGTCCGGCATCGAGTTCAGGAGTCAGAAGGATGATTGTCACGCCCGTAATCTCATCGCCATTGAGGAGTGCTGTCTGAATTGGGCTTGCTCCTCGGTAACGTGGCAGCAACGAGGGATGCACGTTCAAGAAGCCGTAAGGCAGAAGCTCTAAGACTCGACGAGGAAGTAACTCCCCATAGGCAACCACTACTCCGACTGTTGGAGTGACAAGGCGAATACGCTCCTCTACGTCGGCGCCGCGCAGCGTTGTTGGTTGCCACACGGGCAGGCCTAATTCCAACGCCGCGATCTTGATGGGGGGTGACTGCAACGCACGTCCCCGGCCAGCGGGGCGATCCGGCTGTGTCACGACAAGAACGATCTCCATATCCGGCTGGGCAGCGAGAGCGTGCAGCGATGGTACCGCAAAATCAGGCGTACCGAGAAAGAGAACACGAATTGACTCGACCATGTCGTAGAGCACTCCGATTCGTTCGTCGCCATCCCTTGCATCGAACCCTACCATGATGAGTCGTACTCGGGCATCATTGCTCGGTCAGGAGCGGGAAGGATGGCTCGGCAGGAGACAGTCATACACCCTCGAATAATAGGACACAGAACACACAGGCTGGCGGCTTTTCAGGTAGCCGGGTTCATAGCTGTTCTTGCGCTGGCTCTCGCCCTCCGTCTTTATGGCATCGGCTGGGATCAGTGGCACCTGCTCCATCCCGATGAGCGGTTCCAACTCATTGTGGCGGTCGATCGAATTCACACCCCTCAGGATTTCTCTGAACTTCTTGATCCCGCTCACAGCTCATGGAATCCACGATCGGCAGGGGCTGATGGTCGCCCTCAAGCCTTCGCTTACGGCGCCTTGCCCCTCTACGTCTTGGAAGTGACCAGCTGGCTCATCGATCGTGCTCGTTCGGCTCTCGGGCTGACACCCCTGGGTAGTCTCGACCCCTACCGCACGCTCGTATTTCGCGGACGCATGTTCAGTGCCTTGGTCGATTTGATCGGCATCCTTGGAGCCATGGCAATCGCCCGGCGCGCATTCGGAACTGGTGCTGCCCTCATAACTGGTGCCCTACTCGCGATGAGCGTGATCGCCATCCAGCAAGCACATTTCTTCGTCGTTGATCCATGGGCATCGGCGTTGAGCACGATAACCCTGTTGGCTGCTTTCCAGCTTGCCCGCACAGGTACTCGCGGTTGGGGAATCGTGACCGGAGTTGCGTATGCAGCCGCGCTTGCCTGCAAGGCGAGTATGTGGCCACTGGTAGTTCCCATCACCGTCGCTCTCGTCTGGAGCTCAGCAAGGAAGCTTCCAACACCATGGGGTATGCGCGCCCTCTGGCGAGCCACGCTCACCGGAGCTCCGTGGGGCACAGTCGCGGTTGCAGCATTTATTGCTTTTGCAGTGTTCGAACCATATACCGTTCTCGACCCCAGATCAACGCTTCAGGACATTCTCCGTGAATGGCAGATTGCTCGCGGTGACCTTGATGTTCCTTACACCCGACAATACGTGGGCACTGTGCCGATCGTCTATCACATCGTACAGCTCTGGCGCTGGGGCCTTGGACCAGTGTTCGCTACGTTAGCATTCCTCAGCGTTCTTGCGGAAGTGATTTGCCTCTCGAGAGCGATCCGAGCGCGCTGCACCGTTCAGAGATTCGTCACTGCAAATGGCTCCGACGCCAGCGCCGTTCGGGTGCTGACGGTTGCCTGGATCGTTGCTTACGTACTCACCGCATGGACTGCAGAAACGAAATACTTGCGTTACTCCTTACCTCTTGTGGCCCCACTGGCAATTCTCGTGAGTGGTCGCGTGACCGAGCAGTTACGGAGGACGCAGGGGTCTAGGCGTAGAACTGCGATTGCCCTCCTTATCGGCATTCTTTTGGGCGGTACCGCTTTGTGGGCTCTCACATTCAGCACCATTTATGCGCAACCGCACACCCGAGTGCGTGCCTCAGAGTGGATTTATGCTCACATCCCGAGCGGGGCCACGCTTGGTGTCGAACACTGGGACGATCGACTCCCGTTGACACTGCCTGGCCAGCATCCCGACCAGCGGTACCGGTTCGTCACGCTCACCTGGTATGACGACCGTTCGCCAGAGGACACGTTCCGCTACCTAGCGGAATCCCTTGCTCAGGTTGATTATCTGGTACTCTCATCAGATCGCCTCGCCGGATCAATTCCGCGTCTCCCGTGGCGCTATCCGGTCACCAGCGAGTATTACCGGCTGCTCGCTTCCGGCGAGCTGGGTTTCGAGCTAGTTTATGAGGGCAAAGCGGAATCACGTCTTGGGCCGCTCGGCCTTGATGACTATGCAGCAGACGAAAGCTTCACGGTCTACGATCATCCACACGTGCGAATCTACCGCAAGACGCGTGCACTTACTCTGGAAGAGCTCCGCGCTCTTTTTGCCTGGGCACTCCAGCAACCCTATGTTCCACAGCGTGAACGACCAGAGGCGTACAAGCAGCTGCTAGGTATGCCGGCGAGCGCTGTAGAAGTAGCTGATGATGTTGGTTGGAGTGAGCACTGGTTGGTGCATGATCTGTTCGCGCTCCTATGGTGGGTGATCCTTCTGGTCACCATCGGTTTCGCTGGCTTGCCGCTTGCTGCACGCATTGCGGGACATTTGCCTGACCGGGGTTTCGGGCTCGCCCGACCGCTGGGCCTGGCACTGGTCGCCTATCCCGTGTGGTTGGCTGCCAGTTGGCACCTTCTCCCTTTTGATCTCCCCTGGCCCTTACCAATCATGATTGTGGTCGCTCTCTTATCCTGGGTCCTCGGCTGGCGGCAACTGCGCAGGATTGATTGGCGAGCAAGTGCACGCTACTGGGGCCTTAGCGAATTTCTCTTTTGGTTGACGTTTGCCTTCTTCTTATGGTTGCGCTGGCAGTACCCCGATCTCTGGCATCCCTTTTTCGGTGGGGAAAAACCGATGGAGCTTGCTTACGCCAATGCGGTCGCTCGGAGTCGTTGGTTCCCACCGTACGATCCGTGGTTCGCCGATGGGCTGCAGAACTATTACTATTACGGTTTCTTCTTAGCAGCATTGCTCTGGAAGTTAAGCGGGCTGCTGCCTGAACGGGCCTTCCAGTTGACCTTGGCGACCTTCGCGGCACTGATCGCTGGTGTCGTTGCGTCACTCGGCATGGAGCTAGCTCGGCGGCTCCTGTTTCGTGCTACGGGGTGCGAGGAACAAAGACAGCTCGCCCCGAATAGCTGGATTCTGGCCGGCGGTGTCTGGGCTGTTGGATGGGTACTCTTTGCGGGTAATATCGACCCAGCCTTGCAGATCCTTGTGCGCCGCTCGCTGGCCATCGATTTTTGGCAGAGCTCGCGTGCCGTAGTCAACACCATCACCGAGTTCCCCTACTTTTCCTTTCTTTATGCTGATCTCCACCCACATATGCTCGCACTTCCCTTCTGGCTAGCACTGATCGGGCTCAGCTTGGCTGCTCATGGCCGCGTCGAGGAGGAAGGAACACGATGGCTGCGCCTCGGTTGTGCTGTGCTCCTTGGTGGCACAGCGGCCGTGACAAATAGTTGGGACTTTCCCCTCGTTGCACTTCTGCTTCTCGCACTCTCCTTCACCACCTTCTGGTCACTTGGCCGAAGAAGCGTGTTCCTTCCCTTGGCGGTCGGGATAGTTTCGATCGCGCTGGCCCGGCTGGCCTTCCAACCTTTCTACGAGCGCTTCATGAGTCCAGTAACAGCTCTCCGTCCACTCTCGGGAGGGAGTCCAGTCGAGCAATTTCTGGTGCACTTCGGCCTGCTCTTCCTTCTCGCAGCCGTTCCGCTCCTGGCCTACCACCGACGGCTCCACTCTCAACACTGGCTCCTGGGGATCACAGCCATGGGAGCGGCGGCAGCAGGCTACGGGATTGGTGCACTGATGAGAACTGGGAGCATCTTCTTCATGATTCTCAAGAGTGAAGATCGTTGGCTTCCGGTACTGCTCCTGCTCACGCTGCTGGCAGTCACACTCGGTGCGGCCTATCTTCAAGTCAATCCCTCGACACACGAGGCGCTCGCTTTCACGAGTACGACTGGGGTAGCAGTCGGACTGCTCGGCGCAACACATCTGACAGCAGCGCTAATGCTGGCTGTGGTCATCCCTGTTGCGGTCTGGGTTCTCCTACACCTGCGACATCCAGAGGTACCGGTTCCAACCCTTTGGCTTATGGGTGTTGGAGTGATCATCGCAGCAGAACTCTTTATCGTCGTTGACGATCTCTATGGATCGCCATGGGAGCGCATGAATACGGTATTCAAATTCTACTTCGAGGCTTGGCCACTGCTCGCACTGAGCGGTTCGACAGCGTGCCTCTGGGCTCTAGCACAACCAAGGAATGCCTTTCAACCCTTGGTTCGCCCCATCGTGGTCGGAGCGCTCGTAGTACTTGTCTCCCTTGCTGCCCTCTACCCACTGCTTGGCACTCCTGCACGATTGGCACTGCGTCTTCCCTCGACTCCGACTCCTGGCAGTCTTAACGGGTATGCCTGGATGATCGGCGGAGCTTATCCGAATAGCCGTGGTGAAGTTATCGACACAACGGAGGACTGGCAGGTCATTCAGTGGCTGCGTGATCACGTTCAGGGCAACCCGGTCATCGTGGAGGCCTCGATCGGGCCCTATCGCGGCAACGGGTCCCGGATCTCAAGTGCAACTGGCCTTCCCACTGTCCTCGGCTGGGATCGCCACGAGCGGCAGCAACGCACGGCAATTGTGCCGACGGATCACAGTGTTAGAGCGCTTTCTCCGCTTGGTGACGCCATCGACCGAAGACTACACGAGGTACGCGAGCTGTACACGACCACAGATCTGGTTCGGAAGCGGCAACTGTTGTACGAGTATGGAGTGCGCTATGTCATAGTGGGCCAGGTGGAAAAGCTTTGGCGAGTGCAACCGGGATTTGCCGGAGCCACACAGCCTGATGAGCTGTACGCTTCGCCAGAAGGTATCGCAGCCTTTGCAGCCCTTGAAGGCTCGACTCTCCGGCGTGTGGCTGTGTTCGGCGAGACTGTTATCTACGAGGTACTCCCACCCGTGAAGGGATGAAACAGGCGAATGAACGAGATCGTCATAGCAGTGCTCTGGCAGGCTGCTTGGTTGTCCTGCGCTCTCGCTGTCTATCCTGTGATTCGGCGCGCTTGCGATGACGACAAGGTCGCCACCGGTATCTCGTTAGCAGCCGGGCCTGCGCTGATCACCCTACCCGTCTGGTGGCTTGGCACGCTGCTCCGCCTTCCTTTCACTCCGTCCACGCTTCTAATAAGCTTTAGTCTGTTGGTGCTCAGTAGCTGGGTTGTCACCTTACTGACCCAAAGGATGTCTCTTCGCCATACCGTTCGTCAGAGTTGGGCGCTCGTCCTACTGCATACCGGAGCTTTCGCTGGATACGCGGTGTTCCGCAGCTTCAATCCAGCCATCCGCTACACCGAAAAGCCTATGGAGCTCGCGATTCTGTCAAGCACAATCGTATCCTCAGACCTACCACCCCCTGATCCTTGGTTCGCCAGTGAACCGATCAATTACTACATCTTTGGTTATGTCGAGATTGCAGGGTTGGCCAAGGTCTTGGCCATCGTGCCGGAAGTCGCGTTCAATCTAGCCCTTGCCTCCCTGTTCGCAAGCTCAATCGTCAGTATTGGTACAGCAGCTGCGCATCTCGCAACTTCTCGCTCCGGTGAGTCTTTTCGCTGGTCAGCACTATTCCTTGCCGTCTTTCTCCTGGTTGGCGTCGGGAATTGGCAGACGGCATGGGCTCTCCTTCGCCATCCCCACGATGCTCTTGCTGCCTCCTGGTGGACTGGTCCGGGCTGGAATGCCTCTCGGGTTATTGTTGACTCCGGGTTTCCCTGGGGCGGTTCACCGCGAGCGACAATTAATGAATTCCCGGCTTTCTCATTTGTGTTGGGCGATCTCCATCCCCACCTTCTAGCGTTGCCGCTGCTCGGCGCCTTTCTCGGGAGCCTCTCGACCGTGGCGAAGGGCATTTCACCCCCACGAACCGTCGTTCTGGCCGGTGTGTTGCTGGGCTGTCTTTGGATCACCAACACCTGGGCGGTTCCTCTGGCAGCGCTGACAGCGGTCCTGGTCCTGGTAGGACGTCGCCAGCTGGGGTTTTCCCGTGCAGCACTCCTGATCGGCCTGCTGGGTTGCGTCGCTGTGGTCATCGCCATCCCCTTCCAACGTACCTATATCCCTTCCTACGGGCTCTCACCTCAAGACATCCCGCCCGTGGTCGCCCAGATACCGTTTTTGAGCTGGATGATCCGCACCGTCGGCCTGGTCGTGTGGGAGAGGAGCTCCTTTGGCGAGCTACTGCGCGCGCACGGCACTCTACTCGTGCCAGGAGGTCTTGCAGTCGGTGCGCAGCTTCTGGGGCTACCAGCACCGTACCGCCCTCGTTCCGGCGTCGTGGTTGCTATCACGGGGTTTCTCGCAGTCTTGGCGCTCGCGAGCAAGACACCGGCCCTCCTGCTCATCGGGATACCGCTGGTTGCAGCAGGGTGGATGCTTTGGCAATGTGGGCGTTCCCGTGAAATCTGGTCATCAGCCCTGCCTTTTCTGGTTGCTGCGTGGGGTGGCATTCTCACGGTCGAATTCTTCTATCTCCGTGATGTTTTCGGTGATCGCATGAACACTGTCTTCAAGGTCTACTTTGATGCGTGGGCACTTCAAGCAGTAGCACTTCCTGCCCTTCTCTTGCGTCTCCTTCCCGTACGGAGATTTCTGGGAATCGTCTCCTTTGGCCTTGTGGCAGTTACTCTCCTCGCTGCTACGCTGTATCTCCCACTCTCGGCCTGGAAATGGACAAATGGCTTTGCGCATCATGAGGGACTTGATGGGCTCGGTTATCTTCGCCACGCACAGGCCGATGAAGAAGCCGGTATTCAGTGGATTCGGCAGAACATTGCGCCAAAGGCAGTCGTGCTTGAGGCTCCTGGCTGTTCCTACGGTATGACCATGGAGGTCCCGCATAGTCGCGTTTCCATGGCGACTGGACGGCCGACGATCCTGGGCTGGGACGGGCACGAATACCAGTGGAGAAGAGGTAGTTTAAAGCAACTTGCAGCGCTCGAAGAGCGTAAGACCCAGCTTCGGGACTTTTTCGAATTTCCCTCGGTTGAACGCGTTAAGGAAGTGCTCGACCGTTACGATGTCACATACGTGTACATCGGTACGTTAGAACGGTTCGGCTTAGGAGCACACTGCGCGCTTTTGGGAAACCCGCAAGCTGACCGACTTTCTGACATTCTCGAGCAGCTCGGTTGGCACCCTGCCTTCAGGCACGGAAACGTTGTTATTTACGCCCGTCCCTTATCTGCCCTGTCTCATTGACCCAATCGGCGAGGCGTGTTACCATCGGGTATGCCACGCCGAGCGTGGTCATGCGGAGAACGGCTCTAACCTCGGAGTGAGGAGGGGCACGATCAGTACGACACGACCTCTACGGGTGAATGAGCGGATTCGTGTTCCGGAAGTCCGCTTGATTGACGAAACGGGGCAGCATCTAGGAATTTTCCGCACAGAGGAAGCACTCCGGCTCGCGCGGGAGCGGGGGTTGGATCTTGTTGAGGTTCAACCGAATGCAATCCCGCCGGTATGTCGCATCATGGATTACGGTAAGTACCGGTACGAAGAGAGCCGCCGCGAGCGGGAGTCGCGAAAACGTCAGAAGACGATCGAGGTCAAAGAGATCCGGCTACGTCCTCGGATCGACATGCATGATCTTGAGACGAAAGTTCGTCAAATTCAGCAATTCTTGGCGGATGGTGCAAAAGTCAAAGTGACCGTGCTGTTCCGTGGTCGGGAAATCATCTACCAGGAACTCGGTGAGCGGGTACTCCAGAAGGTGCTCGAGCTTCTGGGCTCAAAGGCCCTCGTCGAGCAGGCTCCACACCTTGAGGGAAGAACTTTGGTCATGTTCCTCGCCCCGGGCCGGGGTGAGACAGCGCGGACAGGGAGTACAGATGAACGAGAGCAGGGGAGCTAACGATGCCTAAGATGAAGACGAAAAAGGCTGCGGCCAAACGCTTCAAGATCACCGGAACCGGCAAAGTCCTGCGGATGCGTAGTGCGCGAAATCACAATCGCCTGAAGAAGGCGCCGCGAGTTCGCCGCTCCTTCGATAAGATGGTACCGGTGCATCCTGTCGATGTGCACCGAGTAAAACCGCTTCTGCCGTACGCATGGTGATGACTACTAAAGCGCGAGAGGGAGAACAATGGTTCGCGTTAAACGCGGGGTAACGAAACACCGGCGACACAAGAAGATTCTTGAGTTGGCTAAGGGATACCAGCTCGGGCGCAGCAAGTTGTACCGGCATGCAAATGAGGCGGTCCTCAAAGCTCTCCGATATCAGTACCGCGATCGCCGGGCACGTAAGCGAGATTTCCGCCGTCTCTGGATCATCCGCATCAATGCCGCTGCTCGCCAACACGGACTCCCCTACCGGGACTTCATACATGGCCTGAAGCAGGCTGGCGTCGAGATCGATCGCAAGATGCTGGCTGACCTCGCTGTCCACGATCCGGCGGCGTTCAGCCACTTGGTTGAGGTGGCACGTCGAGCGCTGTGACGCGATTCGCGACAAGTCGCCGACATCCGCTCGTTGCCTACGCCCGTTCTCTCCGTGAGCGCCGGGTGCGAGAGAGAGAACGGGCTTTCCTTGTTGAAGGACCACGCACGATCGCTGATGCGATCGCTGCTGGTTTTTGGCCAAAGCTGCTCTACTTTTCCCCTCACCGCGCCAGTGCTGAGGAGCAGCAGATTATTGAGAAAGCTAGGAAATACGGAGTCCCGGTTCTCGCCGTGAGCGATGAGATCCTCGAATATGTCGCGGAGACTGTTACGCCACAGGCAGTGATCGCAGTCTTCCCATTCCCTTCATTAGAAATTCGCATGCCGGAGCACGAAACTTGGCTTCTTCTTATCGTCGATGGATTGCAAGATCCGGGCAACCTCGGCACTCTCCTGCGTTCCGCGCTCGGCGCCGGAGCGCATGCCGCCTTTCTAACGCCGGGAACTGTCGATCCGTTCAATGCCAAGGTGGTCCGAGCTGCCGCCGGGTCACACTTTCGCCTGCCAATTCAGCCGTTAACTCGAGACAACCAGGCGTGGATTACGCGCGTTGAGCAACTCGTTGTTGGTGACCCACGTGCCAAGCTGGCCTATGATGAACTCGACTGGACTCGTGCCTCTGCTCTCATTATCGGTAGTGAAGCACACGGGGTAAGCCCAGAGCTCAGACACTTGGCCACGCACCACGTCGCCATTCCGTTGCGTGGTGGCTTGGAGTCTCTCAATGCAGCCGTTGCTGGATCGGTTCTCTTGTTTGAGGCTGCCCGACAACGGCGGATTGCGGCCCACCAAGCCACTAACCGCGAGTAGCCTCAACCTCTTGCAAAATTCGCGATTCATGCTATAGTGACGGTGATCTCGAGAAGAGATCGAGGGTTTGGGAAGGCCGACGAAGGGGGTTCGAGCCATGCGTAAGAGTGATCTCATTCGAGCAGTTGCGGAGCGAACCAACGCTCGGCAGAGCCAAGTCGCTCCACTTGTGAATGCCGTTTTCCAGACGATCCAAGACACGCTGGCGAAGGGAGAAGAGGTAAGTATCGCCGGGTTTGGAACCTTCCGCGTTAGCGAGCGCGCACGTCGGCGAGGCCGAAACCCGCGGACGAGCGAACCGATCGAGATTCCAGCTCGGCGGAGTCCAAGTTTTCGCCCGGGAACACAGCTCAAGCGGGCAGTTGCTGGGCGCTGAGCGCCCTGCCAAGTCATCCTGTGGCCGAGGCGGAAAGCCCGTCTCGGCATTGTCCCTTTTATTAGATGTCTAAGTTCCGGACTTCACGAGCATGGGCTTGAATAAAGCGCTTGCGCGGCGGCACCGCTGAGCCCATCAGCATGTTGAACGTTTCGTCAGCCTTGACTGCGTCCTCAATGGTCACCTGAAGGAGCGTCCGTCGAGCTGGGTCCATGGTTGTCTCCCACAGTTGCTCAGGATTCATCTCACCTAGCCCCTTGTACCGCTGGACGTCCCAGTGCTTGCCATCGCCGCGGTTCAAAAGAGCGTCACGTTCCTCGTCCGAATACACGTAATAGATCTCCTTGCCGCTCTGTAGCCGATAGAGTGGTGGTTGAGCAATGTAGAGGTGTCCGTCGACAATCAGCCCCTCCAGGTATCGAAAGAAGAACGTTAAAAGCAGGGTGCGAATATGTGCTCCGTCAACATCAGCATCTGTCATTAAGATGATCCGGTGGTACCGGAGTTTAGATCGATCGTACTGATCACCGATGCCTGTACCAAGCGCGGTGATCAACGCCCGAATCTCCTCGTTGTGGAGCATCCGATCCAGTCGAGCTTTCTCAACGTTAAGAATTTTACCGCGTAACGGAAGAACAGCCTGGAAGCGACGATCGCGTCCCTGCTTTGCCGAACCGCCAGCCGAATCACCCTCGACGATGTAGAGTTCCGCCTTCGCCGGATCACGTTCGCTGCAGTCGGCGAGCTTGCCGGGTAGACTGAACGTGTCGAGCGCGCCTTTCCGTTGCACGAGCTCCCGTGCCTTGCGCGCAGCTTCGCGTGCTCGCGCCGCTGTCACACATTTCTCGATGATGCGACGGGCAACCTGAGGGTTCTCTTCGAGGTAACTGCTAAACGACTCATAGACAACCGATTGGACGATACCAGCCACCTCAGCATTGCCGAGCTTTGTCTTGGTCTGTCCCTCAAACTGCGGTTCTGCAAGCATGACCGAGATAATCGCTGTGAGCCCTTCCCGCACGTCCTCGCCACTGAGGTTGGGATCACCTTCCTTGAGCAAACCATGCCGGCGTGCATATTCGTTGATGGCGCGCGTGAGCGCGGCCTTGAAACCCGTCACATGGGTCCCGCCATCGATCGTGTTGATATTGTTAGCAAAGGCGTGCGTGGACTCGGCAAACCCGTCAGTGTACTGAATTGCTACCTCAACCACGCAACCGTTCTGCTCCCGTTTCACGTAGAACGGTTGCGGGTGCAGCACCTCTTTCCTCTTGTTGAGATGGCGCACGAACGAGACAATACCGCCCTCAAAGTAGAACGTCATTTCTGTATCGGAGCGCTCGTCCAGGAAGTGGATCGTTAGCCCACTCGTTAGGTAAGCGATTTCCCGAAAGCGCTGCAACAGCGTCTCATCCTGATAGTCGAGGGTACGGAAGATCTGTCGGTCCGGCAGAAAAACGGTTTCCGTACCGTGATCTTCCAAGTCGGTCTCACCAATCATCTCCACCGAGGTAACCGGAACACCGCGCTCATATCGCTGCCAATAAATCTTCCCCTCTCGGCGGACCGTCACTTCCAACCATTCCGACAGTGCATTGACCACCGATGCGCCAACACCGTGCAGTCCACCGGAGACCTTGTAACTTCCACCCCCAAACTTCCCTCCAGCGTGGAGAGTGGTCATGATAACTTCTAGTGCCGACTTTCCAACCTTTGGGTGAATGTCAACCGGGATTCCTCGCCCATTGTCTCGCACTCGCACGGCTCCGTCATGATGAATAGTGATATCGATGCGGTTACAGAAGCCTGCTAGTGCTTCGTCGACACTGTTATCGACAATCTCATACACCAGATGGTGGAGTCCCCGGATATCCGTGCTCCCGATGTACATGCCCGGACGCCGACGGACTGCCTCAAGCCCCTCGAGAACCTGAATTGCACTCGCGTCGTAGCGAACATTCGTCTTCGTCATCGCCGTTCCTCAACCTGTGTTTGACTGGCACGAACAGCTTGGCTCCGCAGAACGAGAATCACTCGCTCACGGTAGAACAGGAGACTTGCCAATACGAGGCCTGTCGCTACATAGGCGTAACTCACCAAAGCGAAGGGGATGGCGAGCACGTTTCCCGTAAATACCCGGAGTGCCAATGGCAGACCAAGCTGGATCACCGAAACAGCACCGATGAAACGGAACGTTGGCCAGAACGCAACCCGCAAAATACCAACACTGTACTGCACTGCTCGAAAAGGCCCAACGCCACTTAGCACGATAGCGTCCTCGACAAAAAACGTGCCAAGATAGAACAGAAGGCCTGCAACCAGGAAAAGAATCGTCGCCAGGCTCAGGGCTGGTGCACCAAGTCCTACCACAGTCGTCACGGCCAGAGCGAAACTGGCAACTACTGCAATACCCACAAGCCCTAACAGAAGGATTACGAAGTAGGTCAACATCATCACAGCATTCCGCAGTCCAGCCTGCGCCAGCGCGGCCACCCGCAGACGTTCCCCGCGCACCACGGCACCCAAGAGGGTCCAGTAGCCCATTCCTAGCACCACGCCCACAACAAACAGAGTAATTATCGATAGAGCTGCGATCAGTGGTACCGGCTCGATCACTACCGGTTGAAACGGTACCGCAAACGTCTGCGGACCCAAGGCCGCAACCAGGCTCGGGAGCAGGGTCGTCAACAAGAGAAGGAGATCGAAATCTGCACTGAGTCCCTGTAAAGTCGTCTGCTGTCCAGCAGGTATAGCTCCAGCCGTTGCCAAGTAGTTGCCTACCAGCCGGAAAAGTTCACCGCCGGAAATCCTCGGGCCCAGCCACTGCAGACAGTCGAGTGCAACAAGGACCAGTATGAGATAGGGCCGGCGATTCAGCAGGGAGAAGGCTATGCCTAACGTTTCAATGACCCCTGCTGGTGCCGGCTCACGACGCGGTCCCGATGGTCCAGCACTCACAGTACCTCCAGCTCAGTATCGACCTAGCTCCTGCAACCGGTGATCATCAATCCCAAAGTGATGGGCGAGTTCATGCAGCACTGTTTCGCGAATCAGACGCATGAGCTCCGCCCGATCACGCGCAGCACGGCACAATGGCCCCTGAAACAGTGTGATCACGTCTGGCGTCACCATGCCGTAACCACTTGTCCGAGCTGGCAAGGGAACGCCTTCATATAATCCAAATAAGGTCCCGCCACGAACACCAACTACTCTTCGGTGTCGCACTCGCGGCTCACGTTCGACCATAATGGCAACGTTGTCGAGCGCATCCCTAATCGGTTCGGGCAATGAATCCAGGGTCTCCCGCACGAGCTCCTCGAATGCTCGACGGCTCAACCAGACTGGCATCCTGCCCCCTGTCACTCAACCCGAACAAGTATACCAGATCCCCCACTGTCCGTACGATTCACGGGCCTTGTACGGCTGCCTCGAGTAATGCTTTCCCAATCGGAAGAGCAACTTGGACTCCAGAGCCGCCGTGCTCGACCACAACTGCTACCACCACACGTTTGCCTGCCCGTTCCGCAAAGCCGATGAACCAGGCATGCGGCGCACCATAACCAACTTCCGCAGTTCCTGTTTTCCCTCCCACCACCGCTCCATTAATCCGAGCAGCCCGCGCATACCCATGCTCTACTGACCAGACCATCAGGTCATGAAGGGCTGCTGCTGTCTGGCTACTGAAGGCCCGGCGCCATTCTTTAGTTTGCCGACTCCAGATTCTGTGGCCATCTGGGCTGCGTAGTTCGCGGACGAGGTAGGGCTCAGGCATCGTTCCGTCTCGCACAACAGCAGCGGTCAATAGTGCCATTTGGAGAGGCGTAGCGAGGAGTTGCCCTTGTCCGAACGCAGTTTCTGCGATACCAGCGCGACTGGTGAGAAAATCAGGTGTTTGGGCAATTTGGCTCGGCGCGACCGGTAGGTCGAAAGGAATGCGCTCTCCAAAGCCGACCGCACGCGCCATACCTTCAAGGCGTTGAGCACCCAACTCCAGACCAACTTGTGCAAAGACAACATTCAGGGAGTAGCCGTATGCTTCTTCGAGTGTGAAGCTCACGCGCGAGGGGTCCGGCCGATTCTGCTCGATAATGACGCGCGAGTCCACAACCAAGGCACCATCATCCCGATAGACTGAGGCTGGTGTAGCGAGGCCAGATTCCAAAGCAGCTGCAGCGGTCACTGTCTTAAAGATCGAACCGGGCACGTAGAGGCCCTGAATTGGTCGCAACAGTAATGGTCCACGGCCATCTTTTTGCAGCATATCGAGGTAGGCACGAGCCCGTTCCACTCGTTCCGCCGTCGCCCCCAAAGGCACACTCAACTGATTCGGATCGAACGCCGGGCTAGACACGAACGCAAGAATAGCGCCGCTATCACCATCAAGGAGAACTGCGGCCCCTGCACGTTCCCCTAGCATGGTTTGGCCAAGTTGCTGTAGTCGGGGATCAATGGATAGGACAAGGTCGTTCCCTCGCCTTGGGCGGTGTAGAATGCCATCAAGCCAAACATTCCATCCGCCGGCGCTTCTACCTGACAATTCACGGTCAAATGCTCGCTCGAGTCCAGCAGAGCCGTACAACCCTGGCGAATAGTACCCGGCAAGGTAGGATGACGGTCCTTCGTAGACTCGGTAGCGAGTTCCTTGGGAGTCTGTTTGGTCGCGCGCAATCACCGTTCCATCTGTAAGAAGAATGCGTCCACGCTCGACCCGCCGTTCGGCGAGATAACGACGGAGATCGACGACACTGGTGGTAGGATCAGAAGCTTTTGCGAGAATCCGGTCTCGGTCGAGCAATTGGGCACGCAATACTTGAATCGTCACGAGCCCGAACCCGACTGCGAGAACGACAGCGAGATGAACAAGGGGGCGAGCCCGGCGTATAGCCTCATACCCTCGCGTTGGCCATAGTGCGATGATCCATAGCCCCCCAACAACGACGAGCATGCCAAGCCAACGCGGATCGGCTCGATCCTCAGTAATCAGTGCACCGTAGACGATAATGAGAACGGAAGCCAGGAATGCGGCAACTTGCACGACCGCGCGCACTTTGAGATCACCCTCTCGTAAACGCACTCGCGCGTACCAGTAACCCGACAAGAAGAAAGTTGGTGACGAGAGAGCTTCCTCCAGCACTAATGAAAGGCAGCGTGATACCGGTAAGGGGCAAGAGTCGTACAGTACCGGCCAGAATGATCAACGTCTGGAGCCCCAAGACGCTCACCAAGCCGACGCTGAGTAAGCGTACGTAGCTATTCCGGATACGACTCGCCACCAGTAAGCCACGCATGACAAAAGCGAGATAAAGACTAATCACCGCTACCGTACCAAGACCACCGAGTTCCTCTCCCAGTGCTGCAAATGCATAATCCGTGGCAACGACCGGGATCGCTTGCGGGAAACCGAATCCCCAACCCGTACCAAGGATATGGCCATGTGCGAAGGCAAGATCCGCTTGTACAGGCTGCATACCGATACCAGTCGGATCGCTCCACGGGTCTAACCAGATTTCAACCCGCTGCGCGACGCGCGGGACCAGACGTAATGCAACGACAAACGCTGCCGCGAAGGCAGCAAGACCGCCAGTCACGTAGAGGAGCCGTCCAGAAGCGACATACAGCATGACGAGAAAGACACCGAAGAGAAGCAGAGCATTACCCAGGTCGTTCTGCAAGACCACAGCAAGTACAGCGATGCCCCACATCACAACAAGCGGAATGAGATACGGAAGTGGGGGCAGTGAGAACGGGCCGACGCGGTAGCTACTGGTGATGAGCTCTCGATAATCGTCGAGGTAGCCGGCAAGAAACAGGACAAGGAGAATCTTCACGACTTCCCCTGGCTGAACGGTAACGGGCCCCAGATCCAACCAAAGTCGAGCTCCCGAGCCAAGATCCGTTCCGAAGGCCATAGTGAAGAAGATCAAAAAGGAGGCCAGGACAGCCCACGTGTACTTGAGACGTTTCAACCAGAAGAAGTGGCGCACCAGTGCGACGGTTACCCACATGAGGGCGAGTCCGATGAGTAGATACACAAGTTGACGCTGGCTGAGTGACGCCCACACTCCACCTGTCGGGAGAGTCGGACTAAGGCGTTGGCTAAGGAGCAAGCCAAGGCAAGCCAACATGGCCACGATCGGCAGGAGAATCTGATCCCCCTGCACCTTGAGCAGGGTCAGCCAGAGACTTGTCGCAAATACTACCCCGATGAAGACGAGGCTGACGGTCAAATCTCCCCACGACCAGCGGCTACTTCCGAGACGAGCAAGCGAGATCGTCAGGAGTCCGATCAATGATGCCGTGGCAGGGACAACAAGAAGCTGTAATTCGAGCCAGCGCAGCGAGAATCCGTGTCGCCTCATTCGACTAGGCCGGTAGGTACTTGCCAAGCAGCAGCGCGAAGCGTTGACGAATCTCCCGGGAGACCGCTTCCGGTCGCGTCACAATCGCGTGCTCCAGAGCGGATCCGCAAGAACACTGACCTGGCAGCTCTTGCAGACGATCCACCAACCCACGGAGCGTGCGCTGCGCTGCATCGACGTTCTGCTGTAAACGCTGGATCACGACCGCAACATTCACCGGTTCCTCTTCACTGTGCCACACGTCGTAGTCTGTCACAAGCGCAAGAACCGCAAAGCAGAGTTCCGCCTCCCGTGCCAACCGAGCCTCCGGCATCGCAGTCATGCCGATGACATCAAGCCCCCAGGAGCGATAGAGCCTCGATTCCGCCTTGGTCGAGAACTGCGGCCCCTCGATACAAATGTAGGTCCCCCGGTCGTGGACCTTTGGACCTGCCTCACTCGCAGCTTGAATCAACGCTCTCCGCAGTTCGGGGCAGAATGGTTCGTCTAGTGCGACGTGCACAACAAGACCCGCTTCATCAAAGAACGATCGCGCTCGACGTACTGTCCGATCGATGACCTGGTCCGGAACAACAAAGTCCAGCGGTCGTATCGTTTCCCGCAGGCTCCCGACCGCGCTTACCGAGACGACCCAGCGAACACCCAGCTGTTTCAATGCCCAGAAGTTCGCGCGAGCCGGCACTTGGCTCGGGCTATGTTGATGGTACCGACCATGCCGCGGTAGAAAGGCGACACGTAGACCTCGCAATGTTCCGAGCATGATGAGGTCGCTGGGTCGTCCAAACGGCGTTTCCAGTTCGACCTCTTCCACGTCCTCTAAGTCACTCATCCGGTAGAGTCCACTGCCCCCGAGAACGCCCAGTTCTGCCTTCATGACGTCCCTCTTGTTCCCTTAAACCATGACCAGTCTGCTGCGCCCGACCTTCCACGCCCGATGCCGCGTTACACTACCGCGCGGAGGTAGCGCACCTCATGCAGCTGCAGGATAGCACGACGAATCCCGAGAATGATGTCATCCACCCTCGGGGTTGGCTATTGTGGCAAACAACGCTCCGAGTTCTGCTCCTACTGGGATTACTCACCTGGTGGTTGACTGTCCTTGCTCGAGTTACCACGTTCGGGTCCTCCGCTGGGGATCCTTCAACACTCCTTCACTCAGGAGTGACACAACTCCCAAGCTCACGCGTCGAGCTCCACGGCGACTGGGTGGTTCAAACCATAGGAACCGAGTCATTCGTCGCGACCCGGGTTGCCGGTGATGGGCTTCGCTTCCAGTTCGTGGGAACGGAATTGGGTCTTGTCGCGCGTGCCGGACCAGATGCAGGATTCATCTCCATACGGATACACCAAGGTACCGGAAATCACGCATCATCTCGCGAGATGGCCACGCGTCTAAACCTTAAGAGAACGTCCGCTCGTGTGGAGATACTCACTCTCGGAGAGAGCCTCTCCCCGGGGATTCACCTCGTAGAAATTCGCAATGAGGACTCAGCTGAACTCGCACTGGCCGCGATTATTGTCCGCGATCGCCCAAGCATTTGGTGGGCTTGGTTACCGCCACTTGGACTGGGGCTTGTGGGGCTTGCGGTATCTCTCTATGCATGGTGGAACGCTCTCGTCACGGCTCTTGGCTGGTGGCGATTGGGAAGTGAATGATGACTGGGCATTCTTCGCCGATTATCCGCGCCTTGTCTCGCCATTGGCGCAACGTACCCAAATGGGTCAACTCGCCCGGACTTGTGACTGGTCTTGTGCTCCTCCTTGCGGCTGCCCTTACTGCTGGACTGCCATCCGCCGTTGCCGTCGGCCTCTTGACCGCGATGATGATCGTAGCACTATGGCATCCACGAGGGGCACTTTTCGCTGTCCCAGCAACGTTGCCGTTCGCTCCATTTCAGGCTGTGATCGGCGGCGCTTCCTTCTCAGTGTTGGAGCTGGCACTCGTCAGCACTGTCAGTAGCGTTGCGCTGCGCCAGGTATGGAGCTGTGTCAGAGCTCGCTCGTTACGTCCTTCCCTCGCGCGGGCTGTCGAGTTGACCTCACGCGCTGCATTCGCACCACTTGCACTGGCCCTGATCGTTGTGGGAACTGCCTCGCTGGGCGTTGTTGCTGATCCGTCACATTGGCGCGAGAGTCTCCGCGAGTGGCGGTGGAGTGTCGTCGAGCCAATTGCCTACTACGCAGCAGCACTCTGGCTTTTGCAACGTGCGGACGAGGGACGCAAACTGCTTGCAGTATGGGTCGGTGCATCGGTCCTCGCGGCGATAGTCTGTGTCATGCAGTGGCTTGCCGGTGGGGGGTTGACAGTCGAGGGGGTACGACGCTTGACCGGATTCTATTCGCATCCCAATGCAGCGGCGCTGGCACTTGAGCGGTCAGTGCTGCTTGCACTTGCAATCGGCTTCGGTAGCACGGGTCGTGCGCGGTATATCTGGTGGTGCGCGAGTGCTGTTATCGGGCTAGCGACCGTGCTTACGTTCTCGCGAGGAGTCATGCTGGCGTTGCTGCTGGGAACGGCCGCTCTCCTTTGGTCGCTACGCCAGTACCGGTGGTTTTACGGCCTTCTCCTTGCGAGCTTCTTGGTCGCACTCTTTGGAGTGCTTACTTTCCCTGAACGCCTCCGGGCAGGGTTTTGGGCCGGTGGCGAGGCACTCCGGCTGGCGATTTGGCGAAGTGCCCTGGCAATCATTCGCGATCATCCCTTGACAGGAGTTGGACTCGATCAGTTTCTCTACCAATATGCGCCACGCTATATTGATCCCGCGGCATGGCCAGAGCGCTTCACCAGCCATCCGCATAATCTTCTCCTGGAAGCTTGGGTAACGTTCGGCCTGAACGGGATCTTTCTCCTCGCGAGTGCTCTCTGGTTGGTCATCAAATCCGTGCGCAGACGGTCGGTGTGGCCACTCGACTTGGCGGTCGGTATAAGCCTACTGGGAGGATTCGTGCACGGTCTCGTTGATCGAGGTTTTTTCACTGCTGAGCTGTCGCTCTCATTTTGGCTTGCGGCTGTCATACTAGATGCGCCGCGCACCGCACGTAGCGCGGCGGTAGAGGCTGGAGGGAAGCCGTGCGAGTGCTGGTGACGGGCGGTGCAGGTTTCATTGGATCGCATCTCTGCGAGGCATTGCTCGCAGACGGGTTTGAAGTCATTGCTGTCGACAACCTGCTTACTGGGCGGATCGAGAACATTCAACACCTACTGGGCCATCCTCGTTTTCAGTTCGTTCAACAGGATGTCACGGAACCGATAGAATACGAGGTCGATGCTATTTACCACTTGGCAAGCCCGGCGAGCCCAGTCGGTTATCGGCGCTATCCAATTCAAACACTGGTTGTGAATTCACTTGGCACATTACGGCTTCTCGAGCTGGCACGCCGAACCCGGGCACGGTTCCTCTTTGCGTCAACATCTGAGGTCTATGGGGATCCTCTTGTTCATCCACAGCCTGAAGACTACAACGGAAACGTCAATCCCATCGGTCCGCGCAGTTGCTACGACGAAGGGAAGCGCTTTGGGGAAGCTTTGACTATGGAATTTGTCCGGGAGTACGGGGTCGATGCCCGGATCGCGCGAATCTTCAACACGTATGGGCCAAGAATGGATCCCCACGATGGTCGTGTCGTGCCAAACTTCATCGTTCGCGCGTTGAGCGGTGAACCACTTGAAATCTTTGGTGATGGCTTGCAAACGCGTTCCCTCTGCTACGTGTCAGACATGGTTTGTGGACTACGACTCGTCATGGAGCGCGATCAGCTGGCGGGCACAGTCTTCAACTTGGGGAATCCGGATGAGCGAACAGTGTTAGAACTAGCGGAGCTCGTCCAACGGCTGACCGGAAGATCGGTTCCGCTTGTGTTCCGACCACCACGCCCAGATGATCCCATACGGCGCTGTCCAGACATCACGCGTGCCAAAAATCTTCTAGGCTGGGAACCGCGTGTGTCACTTGAACACGGCATGAGGAACACCATCCGTTATTTCCGTGAAGTGCTTGCAGTAACGGCCTCGGCTGATGAATAAAGTTATTGATTCCTATCGACCCCGCATTGTCGAGTTGGGACTTGCGCTGGCTGGAATCCTGGCAGCGCTCGTTCTGACGATCATGCCCGCTCCGTTCGGCCTTGCAATTATTACTGGGTCGCTGGTCGGTCTCATCCTACTTATCTGGCCAGCGGCGATCCCGATCACGCTTGTCCTCTCAGTTCCAGTGCAGGATATCGTGCAGCTACCGTTCGCCGGGATCGGAATCACTGTCACGCAGCTTGCGCTGGCCGCGACTATCTTCTTGTTCCCAATTGTTGTCCTCGTACGACGTCAATTTGTGTACTATCCGGCTGTTGCTGTTGCCTTGACATTCTTTCTGCTCGTCCAAGTTGCTTCACTTGCTGTCGCACAGAACTTACTCTTCGGCGTGGCGACCATTTACCGGTGGACGGCAGCACTCCTGGCCTTCCTGGCAACAACTCACCTCATCAGGACCAGAAGGACGGTCATCATCCTCGGGTGCGGGATCAGTGCGGCAGCAGTAGCCGAAGTTGGCTTTGGAACGTTACAGAGCGCACTTGGTCTGGCGCCACCTAGCTTCGCAGTAACGAGTGGGTTTTATCGAGCATATGGAACGTTTGGTCAACCCAATCCCTTCGCCGGATATCTGGAGATGGCAGGGCTGTGGCTGGTCGCACTCAGCATTTGGACTGTGCGACAGACGGCCAGATTGCTGCAACGGTATCGGCGAGAACGTGTTCGGAGTCTCGCATCAAGTGCCGTCACTCGGACCCGAATGCTCACCACCGCTATCACAGCAGCGTGGTTTAGTATCGGAGCTCTCGCAAGCTTTGTTGGGATAATCCTCAGTTTTTCACGTGGGGCCTGGATCGGGACCTTCGCTGGTCTCGGCATTTTCGTTTTGTTCGCTCCACGAGCAATTCGCCGGTTGGGTTTTGTTGCGGTTTTCGTAGTGGCCACGGCAGCGCTCGCTGGTGGATGGGAGCAGCTCCCGGCTGCAGTTCGCGAGCGGGCTCAGCAACTGGTCACGCAGAGTCGACCGTTTGACGTGCGGGATGTACAGCTCACAAGCGAGAACTGGGCGGTCGTCGAGCGGATGGTGCATTGGCAAGCTGCATGGGGCATGTTCCTTGACCATCCATGGACAGGTGTGGGAGCGGGCAATTTCGGCGTTGCCTTCCCAGAGTATTCACCTCACCCATTGTTCCGAATCGCACGTGGCCATGCGCACAATTACTATCTTCACGTTCTTGCCGAGCTAGGAATACCCGGTCTCTTGGCATATGCCGCGGTGCTGACTGCAGGGCTAACGCTGCTTGTCCGGACTCTTCGTCGTGCACCTTCCTCCTTCGATCGCCTTCTGGCTCTCGGAGCCCTCTCCGCAACGACGGCCGTCATGGTGCATAACCTTGTCGAAAATCTGCATGAATTACATCTTAGCGTGCAGCTCTTCGCACTCTGGGGACTGGTGTGGCGGGCAGCGGCTGGGTGGACTCGATTGGGAGGCAGTCGGTGAGTACTGAGCGGCCGGAGATCCGCTTCGTAAATGGCGGAACTGGCGCTCCACTGGTCAAAATGGTCTATTCGCGGCGCACGTTGCTGAGGGTCTTTGCGGCCATCGCTGCCTTTGCTGGACTTGCCGGGCTGGCGTGGTGGCGGAGTGGTGCTGATCTCCGTCAGGTGATGGAGGTTCTACAGCAAGTTCACTGGGGATATGTCGTGATGGCCTTCGCTGCTTATTACGGCTCCTTCCCTCTCCGCGCCTGGCGTTGGCATCGCCTCCTCTCTCACCTCCCCTCCTACGCCCCTCCCATCCGCCCCTTCCACCTTGTCCGGCTTTACCTCTATGGCTGGCTCGTCAACTGTGCCCTTCCAGCCAAGGTCGGCGAACTCTACCGAAGCTACCTCGTTCACCAACGACTCCAGACTCCGCTCGGAGCTATCATCGGTACGGTCCTTATCGAGCGCACAGCAGATTTCCTCTTCCTCGCTGCTCTTTTCCCTCTCGCCGCCGTCCTGGCCCTGGGTACTCACCTGGGAGGATCACTCCTTTTGCTGCAACTGATCGCTCTCTTCGCGAGCATTGCCTTGGTTACCGGTCTCTTTGCATTGCGCCGCCTCGAGCGTTTCCTTGTCATACTTCCAGCCTTTCTGCACCGTCCAGCACAAACACTTTCCTCTGGACTCTCGCTCGATCAACACACCAGTATCGCCGTAGGCCTGTCGACTCTCCCTCTTTGGCTGTTGGAAGGTCTACGCGTCTATGCCGAATGCCGAGCCCTACACCTCTTTCTCAGTCCTCCTCTTACCCTTCTTGTCGCACTCGTGGCAGCCCTCTTGACCACCATCCCACTCACGCCAGCTGGGCTGGGAGCCGTCGAGCTCGGTATCGCGAGCACGCTCGCCCTCCTCGGCATCCCTATCGAACAGGCCATCGCTCTCGCGCTCCTCGATCGCTTTGTCGCCTATTGGAGCGTCTTTCCGGTGGCTGGCGTTCCCTGGTTGATCGACCACCTCCGGGGGAGCTGATATGGTCAGGGTGGCCCTCGACTTCTCAGCGGGAATCGCGCAACCCGCTGGTATCGGACGGTACATCCGCGAGCTGGTACGCGAGCTTGGAAATCTCCCCGGTCTCGAGCTCGTGCTCTGGTATGGTCGCCCCTCTCGTCAGTGTTATGGCACCCCTCCCCCGACGGCGACCACTTGCGCTCTTCCACTGTCTGAAACCTGGCTCACGCGTCTTTGGCATCGTCTTCGTCTTCCACTTCCCGTCGAACTTATCGTGGGTGATGTTGACCTTGTTCATGGTCCAAACTTTCTTGTGCCCCCGGCACGCACCCCACGCGTGGTCACGATCCATGACCTGAGTTTCCTGCTGGTTCCGGAACTAGGGCATCCTCGATTGGTGCGCTTTCTCGCCAACACCGTGCCGCGGATGCTTCAACAAGTTGACGCCGTCATCACTGTGAGTGAAGCCGTTCGTCAGGATCTGCTACACTTGTACCGTTGTGATCCTCACCGGATTTTTGCCATCCCACACGGTGTCTCCTCCCTCTTTACGCCAATTCCCGCAGAAGACGGCTATCCACTTCTTGCTAGTCTTGGTCTGCGCCAGCCGTATGTTCTGGCTGTCGGCACCATCGAACCACGAAAGGGCTACCCAGTTCTCCTCCGAGCGGCCGAACTCGCGGCAACCCACCTACCTGACCTACAACTCGTCGTTGTAGGCTCCACTGGTTGGCTGGCAGAACCCATTGAAGCAGCTCTGCGAGCTGCTGAACAGCGGGGATCTCTGGTACGGTTCCGTAGTATTGGAGATAGAACTCTGGCAATGCTCTATAGCGGCGCTACAGCTTTTGTTACGGCATCTTACTACGAAGGCTTCAATCTCCCCTTGCTCGAAGCAATGGCCTGTGGTGCTCCAGTTATCGCAACAGATCTGCCCGCTCACCGTGAGGTAGCTGGAGACGCAGGTCTCTTCGTCCCAATCAACGCACCGCATGAACTGGCACAGGCAATTCTTACCTTGGCCATCGATGGTTCTTTGCGCGACCGTCTGAGCCGAGCTGTGAGAGAACGTGCCCAGGGCTTTACCTGGCGACGTTCGGCTGAGCGACATCTCGAGGTGTATCGTCAGTTTGCACGTCAGAGTTGAGGCACGGCAGAGAGAGCACTGCGATGGCGGGAGACAGAACAAGAGCACGCGCCTCGCGCGAATTCATCGAACGGTGAGCAATGGTCGGCACAGAGTGGATCCTCGGCTCGTATTCCATTCGATGGTTGCTGTTCGGAACACTGGGGATCAGTTTTGTCGGACTATTGAGCATCGCTTCCGTCGGGTCAACGACCATTGACCGCCTTGCCGATAACCAGGCTCGACGAATTCTCGCCAATTCGGCGACCCCTCTCGCTGCACAACTTCTCAATCGCTTCGTGGACCTCGTCTTCGCAGCCATCGCCCTTCGTATCCTTGGCGTCGAGGGCAATGGCCAGTACGCGATTGCCACCGTCACCTGGCTCTATCTCAAAACGATCACGGACTTTGGCCTCTCAATACTGGTTGCCCGGGAAGTGGCCAAACACCCTGAGTCTGCTGGACGTCTGATTGGCTCAACGACACTGTTTCGTCTCGCTGTGTTCATCGCCCTTCTTCCTTTCCTGCTCTCATTTATCGTGCTCGGTGAGCACTGGCTCAATCTCTCTCACGCCAGCATCTTGGCAATTCTGCTCTTGACCTTTTCGATTATCCCTGCAAGTTACGGCGAAGCGATTAACTCAGTCTTTACTGGCGTTGAACGGTTGCACTTGCCGGCTGTGCTCACCGTCTTCACCAACCTGATCCGGTTCTCCGTCGGCTTACTTGCACTTGGTCACGGACTCGGTGTTCCCGGGATCGCCAGTGCAGCTGTTTTTGCCGCGCTCTGTAATGCTGTAGCCCTTCACATCGCCATCCAGCGTCAGAACGTTCAGATCGCCTGGGAGTTGTCCGCACCCGAAGCGAAGGAGCTTGCTCAAACCGCCTGGCCCTTGTTGCTCAATGGGCTACTCATCACGCTCTTCTTCCGTATTGACACGTTCGTAATCCAGGGCTTCGCCGGGACACGTGCACTCGGCATCTACGATGCAGCCTACAAGCTCCCTAATCTTCTTCCCTTACTTCCGTCCTACTTTGTGCTCGCCATTTTTCCATTGCTGTCTCGTCAATCTGGATCTGACCTACGTCGAACCTTTGAGCTCGGAGCGAAATTCCTCGTCGTTATTGCCTGGCTGATCGTTTTGGTGACACTGATCGCCGCACCTCTCTTTATCAGGATTCTCGGGGGACAAGCCTTCCTTCCAGACGCAGCCGACACACTACGCATCCTCATTTGGTTTGCGCCACTGCATTACCTGAACGGCATCGCACAGTACGCAGTTATTGCAGCCAACCGCCAACGCGAAATCGCCCCGGCCTATGCCGCAGCGACGATCTTCAACACCGCAGCGAATCTTATTGGCGTACCACTCTTTGGTTATCGCGCCGCTGCCGTCGTCACCGTGCTGACCGAACTTGTGCTTTTCTTCTGCCTCCGAGGCTCTCTGGAACGGGGCCTGGGCACGATTGCCTGGAAAGACCTCCTCGTAAGACCGTGTCTCGCTTTTATACTTGCAAGCCTCGGATGTCTCCTGGTGCCGCAGGTCCTCTGGCTGTCGCTTCCCTGTGCATTCGTGCTCTACGCCATCGCCCTACGCCTTACCGGTACGATCCGTAACGAAGAACTGGCATTGCTCCGTCCTCTCCTCCCACGCTTTGGTTCTTCACGCCTTCAGCCGTGAGCGTTCCTCCAGCAATCCAGCTGTAGCTCGGCCACCACTCGTTGGTCACGTGTTCGCCGGCCCGCTACTCCGCGGCTGTCAGCTGCAATCTCCTATATATCGGGCAAAACCTTATTGCTAAGCTCAACAGATGCACACGTCTTGAGAGCGGGGAATGAGTAGCCGACCCGTCGATCCTTTTCCTCGCCTCACTCTAGTACCCACTCAGATTTCTCTATCACCCGAGAATCTATATTTGGCCTGGAAGTAGTGTAAGAACTCTTTATCAAAATCACTCAGTCACATGCCAGTGAATATGAATTCAACAGGCAGAACACAAGCAAGGAGAGCACCACGTATCCATAGGGATGGTCACTGATCGACAAATAAAAGAACTTCTTTCAGAAGGCGCAGGCTGGTGCCGAGCAACAGAGCCACCCGCAGCCCTAGCCTGTGAGCCCTCCAGGGTTCCGAACCCACACCTCACCACGCAAGTTCACCAACCTCCAAACACTCCACGAGACGAGTCTCGCCATGCACACGATCCAATCGCCATCTCACATGAGCTTCGACTGAGTGCCGAACTCGGAACCGAACCGCATATTCTTCTGCGAAAGACCAAGCGTTCCAGCGGCCAGAAGAATCAGAGTAGACGATCACTCCTCTATTGCCAATCCTCACGCCGCTTGCACCATCCCATCTGAAGAGGGCGGTTTGCCCTCCACGCAAATCAGGGACAGCAACGACTTTAGTCCAGGAACACCCAACCCTCGAGTAATCTCACCCCGCTCACCCGACTCCACATTCACTAGCCACGCACCTGATTGCAACAGGACGTCGTTGATGATCAACCAATCCCCACCAGCCC
>CALIMB010000048.1 GCA_938028665.1 uncultured Thermomicrobium sp.
ATCAGAACCGGTGAGCTTCATATCTTTCATGCGAAAGCTGTCCTCTTGGCCACGGGTGGGTTCGGACGTGTCTACAAGGTGACCAGCAACGCGCTTGCCGCGACAGGTGACGGTGTCGCCATCGCGTTCCGCCGTGGCATCCCTCTTGAGGACATGGAGTTCTATCAGTTCCATCCCACCGGGATCTATAAAATGGGTATTCTCCTCTCCGAAGCCTGCCGCGGCGAAGGGGGAATCCTGCGGAACGGGCTTGGCGAGCGGTTTATGGAACGCTACGCGCCAACGCTTCTCGACCTTGCGCCGCGTGATATGGTCTCGCGAGCCATTTACCAAGAGATCCGCGCCGGGCGCGGTGTCGACGGAAAAGACTATGTTTGGCTCGATCTGACCCATCTCCCCGCCGAGGTGATCGAGACGAAGCTGCCTGATATTACTGACTTCGTACGGACATATCTTGGACTCGACCCGGTCAAGGACCTCATCCCTATTCAGCCAACTGCCCACTATGCCATGGGCGGCATTCCGACTGATATCGATGGTCGCGTGACCATTGATGAGAAGAACACGCCGATCCCGGGACTCTATGCGGCAGGCGAGTGTGCCTGCGTGAGCGTCCATGGAGCAAACCGCCTCGGCACAAACTCGCTTGTCGATCTCGTTGTATTCGGCCGCCGTGCTGGTCGTCACATCCTCACCTTTGTGCGGGAGAACGACTTTCACCCGCTCCCTAAGGAAGCCGACTACCGCGCCCGGGCAGAAGTGGAATGGATTCTGGAGAACGAGGGAACAGAGCGGGTGGCAACGCTCCGAGCAGAACTGCAAGAGACAATGATGACCGACGCCGGTGTCTTCCGCACCGGTGACGGCCTCAAGCGCCTCCAGCAGAAGCTGGGCGAATTGCGCGCAAGATACACGCAGATCCGCATCGACGATAAGAGTCGCACCTTTAACATGGAGTTGGTCGAAGCTCTCGAGCTTGGTTTCCTGCTTGACTGTGCCGAGGCGATCGCGGCTTCCGCACTCGCGCGCGAGGAGAGTCGCGGCGCACATTACCGCGAGGACTTCCCCGCACGCGACGACGTGAACTGGCTCAAGCACACGCTCGTTGCACGCACGTCAGGAGGGTTGCAGCTCTCCTATAAGCCGGTCATCATCACGCGGTTCGAGCCGAAGGAGCGAGTGTACTGACATGCAGGTAACATTGCGTATTCAGCGGTTCAATCCCGAGACCGACTCCAAGCCGTACTACCGTGAGTATACCGTCGAGGTCGAGCCGACCGATCGCGTCCTCGATGCGCTCAATTCCATCAAGTGGTACCAGGATGGGACGCTCACCTTCCGGCGGAGTTGCGCACACGGCGTCTGTGGATCCGATGCGATGCGCATCAATGGCCGGAACCGGCTCGCTTGTAAGGTCCTCATCAAGGATCTTGGCCCGAAGATCACTGTAGAGCCCCTCTTGGGCTTCCGTATCATTCGCGATCTCGTCGTTGACATGGAGCCATTTTTTGCACAGTATCGGGCCGTCATGCCGTATCTCATCAATGATGAGCCACCACCGGTCCGGGAGCGCTTACAGTCGCCGGAGGAACGGGAGCTGTACGACGACACGACCAAGTGCATCCTCTGTGCCTGTTGCACCGCCGCCTGTCCTATTTTCTGGACTGCCGAATGGCTTGGGCCGGCCGCCATCGTCAATGCGCACCGGTTCCTCTTCGATTCCCGTGACCGCGCCTCCGAAGACCGGCTGGCGATCCTCAACCAGAAGTTTGGCGTATGGCGGTGCCGGACAATCTTCAACTGCACTGAGGCGTGCCCACGAGGTATCCAGGTCACAAACGCCATCGAGCAAGTCAAGCGGCGCATCCTCTTCGAACAGAGCTGATGGGGGTTCCGCATGCAAAACCCGTTTGACTGGGATTACCTCACTGCACCACTTTGGCGAATGCCAACCTGGGGCCCACTGTCGATTGCTTACGTCGTTCTCTTTAGCCTTGGTTTCCTGGTGTGCATGTGGGTCTACAACGATCCGCGGCGGCTCATCCGCAAACGCAATCCGCTGCTGGCACAGTTCCTGCGGCGAATCGCTGGTTGGGGTCTCGGCGTGTTTGGGATTGGCCTCTTCTTCTTCCTCTTCCGCCTCGGGCGCATTAGCGCTTTCAATCTCTATATGCGTATCTGGCTGTATGTGAGCGTGCTGCTCGCCGTGGTTTGGGCCACCTATGCGGGGTATGTTTTGACCCGTATCTATTCACCCCTGGCCCGACAACGCGCCGAGGAACTTCGCCGTAAGCAGTATGTGATGCTTCCCAAACACGCACCGCGGCGACGGACCTCGACAACTCAGTCCGCAACTCGGAAGTCACGTTGAACCAAAAATAGGCGAGCCATCACAGAGCAACTCCGTGACGGCTCGATGAGGCGGACCGTGCACCCTCCGTCGATCGCGCCCCTCCAGCTTACACTGGGCTCGCCGACTCCGGCCAGGCACTCCCACGTCGCCCGAGGGAAACCGCTTATGGCTGCTGCCTTCCGGCCCTGACCAGGTTCACGGGCCCTCGCCGCGTGGGACCCAACCATCCACGCCACGTGGCCCAGGCAGTCCCACAGGAGCGGACCTCGGGAGGGATTTCAGCCCCGCTAGAGCGGATTGCGGGTTCAGGGCACCGCTAGCTCCCCGCCTAGCACGGTCCAAAGTCAGTATAACGCTCCGTCTCTACGTCGGCAAAGTTCATCTTCCCCTGCCCTCACGTGCCGCAATCCGATCCCCGGCAGCACTTTTCTCCCGGACTGCTCTGCGTACTCAAACACGTCCAGCGAACTTCTGGCGAGATGGTCACCAAGAATGAGACACCTCCTTTTCGGCTGGCTCGGTATCGTCCCCACCACCGCGGCACCACACCCTTGAGTTCCCATCATCCGGGTTGACATCTGCGAATCAGCGAGTTACCCTTTCTAAGAGATCCCGTACGTACAGCGTCCGAACGATCATAGACAACGATGAACTTCGTTCTCATTTCCGCTTCGTTTGACCACTTCTCCCTCCCTCCCTGTACCCGGGGCCGTCGTCTGACGGCCCCGTACTTGGATGATCCGGAAGCGGAAGGTAGTCAATCTTCACGAGTACAAGGTCAAGTCCCGGAGATCTGGTCGGGCGCTTCCCCGAGCAAGCAAATAGTCTCAATCCTGAAGAACGTGTCTGAGAGAACCGTTGCACGGTACCTCAGAGCTTTGCCAACCACCGGTGCAGATGTGGCGGAACATTCACTACCGGGCAAGCAGCACTTCCTCGCCTGAATCCTCCTTGACTACGAGAGTATCGTCTTCAGAGTGATCTACCCGTGCGTCTGATCCCGGCGTATCTCTCTGCTTGTCTTTCCCTAGGAGGCGATGGACCAAGTCACCCGGATCCCACGGAGGCACAGCCGAGTGCGACTGGCTGGAAGGCGCAGACTGACCACGCAGCTGGTACGGGATTGGAGCTTGGTGCAAGGTCACGGGAAACACACAGGGGGCGGTGGGATCACCACCGCCCCCTGGTAGAAGACGAAGGGGACCGAAGTCCCCGTCGCCACGCGGGCCGATCGCCGAAGGAGGGTGAGGCCAGTTCGACCGGGGCCGAGACCGACCGAACTGGGTGCGGGTCGTACTGGAGGGCGCGGCCCAGCATGTGGACCGCGGAAGAGGGCAGTCAGAGGTGGTGCCTGGCCTCACCCAACGGCGGGGTGAGGTGGCTTGTCCTCGGCCAGCAGCGACCGACCCACGGCGTGCGGTGATAATACCGCACGCACACCATTTGAGTTGTCTCGCTCGGTCGCCCGAACGTCGACCGAACCGATCCGCTCCAACTCCTCGGCAATTTGCCGAAGACGCTGGGAGTTGATCGCGTAGTATTTCATGCCGTTGGCAGGCCGTACAGTGACGATCCCCGCAGCCTCCAGCATTGCGAGATGGCGCGAGACCGCCGACTGGCTGATGCCAAGCATGCCAACGATCTCTTGAGCGTACCGCTCGCCATTGCGGAGAAGCTCGATGATACGCAGTCGCGTTCCATCGCCGAGCGCCCGAAGACCAGGCAGCAGATCAGGCGAGATCACCGAGCCTTCCGCTGGCTGCGTCGCTGCACTGGTACGCTGGCAATTGAAGTACAGGATCAGTTCTGGCGGGTACAGGATGAATTGCACAAAGTTTCCCAGGTAATAGGAGGGGCTGAACGTTACTCGTTCGACGCGCGGGAGCGCCAGCTGGACTTCGTCCGGCAAGCGATGGCCACTGAGCTCCTCAAATGCGTTGGCCACGCTTGTGAACGTTGTCGCCCGCGCCTGCCGTACTGCCCGCCGCATTACGGGCAAGATACGCTCGAACTCTGCCCCGTAGAGCTCCCGCCAGAACCGTTCAAGCAAGCGAACGGTTCGCTGCTTCAGCTGTTCAGGTGCAAGCACGAGCCGAACGACCTCATC
>CALIMB010000049.1 GCA_938028665.1 uncultured Thermomicrobium sp.
AGAGTGCGGATGGGGTCCTGTTACTCAAATCTGAGTCGACGCTGACGATCACTGAGACGACCGTGCTGTTGACTTCCTGTGACCGAGCCGTTGTCGATCGATGCCGATGCCGAGGACAACGAGCAACAGCCCAACCGCCATCATCAGAAGATGCAACGCATGACTTGTGCCTTTGCCGGTGCGCGGCAGCAGTTGCGGAAGCGCCGGCATGCTGGCCTGTTCACTAGCCACCTCGGTCTCCGCTCCTGCATTATGGTCGGTTGCTTGTTCAGTTACTTGTCCCGCCGTCTCACTGTGAGACTGGGTCGTTTCAGACTCCGAGACCGACGAGACAGGTGGGATACCCTGTGGCTGATGAATGATTGGCAAATCATTGGACGGCTGTGAGCCGGAATCAGGAGCGGGATCACCAGGTAGTGTCGTCGGCGTCGTCGTCACCGTGACGGTCACTGTTGGGCTCGGGACCGGAGTCTTGGTTGGTGGGCAGTCAATCGGCTTCGGATCCGGCTTGGGACTGGGTGGCGGCGGGGGGACTACCGGCATGGTTTCTACTGGCACAACCGGCATAACTTCCGCCTTCTTAGGCGTAGGGTGCTGGGATAAGTGGGGTGGAAGCTCAATAGCGCCAGTATTCTCATCAGGCTTGACAACAGGCGATTCCTGGTCAGTCTGCTCAGTCGTGGATTCATCACCGCTTGGGGCTGACTCTGTCGAATCCTTTGGCAACACTGGCAACACGATTTCGGGGAGCGTCACAACGACTGGTGTTTTTGTGGCGTGAGGCTGTGGGCTCACAGGGACCGTCGGCGGGCTCTTTGGCGTGGGCGGTACAACCGGTGTCACTAGCTCCGCGCAAGGATCGCGTGGCTCAGGTTCTGGAGCGACCGGGGCTGGTATAACGGGATGAATAACGGGGTCGACGGGTTCCGCTTCAACTAGCTCCTTGCGCGGCTGCTCGATGATAGGACTTCATGGGATAGGGCTGATTGGCGCCGTTTCTGCGTGTGCAAAACGCGGCAATGCGGCGAACACCAAGCTGGCGATGATGAGTAGCATGCCGACTGTGGTCTTGCGGAGACGTAACGGAAACCTGGGCATGCATCGCACCTCCTGTGAGCGATTCCTCCTGTCTCTGACGAAGAAACGGCTTACAGGCCGCTTTTGGATCACTCTTGCTCCGCTCGTCTTGGACTTGGCACCTCTCTTCTCTTACCTCGTCTCTCTTCGCGCCTAGGAGTCGGGAGGATCGAGATCCTAGGAGCAACTGGTTAGGATTCCTAGCGAAAGAGTACCAGAAAACACATGAGAAGTCAAGGGGGAGACGTGTATTCCGCTCTTGATTAGGCGAGTCATCACGGCGTGCTAACACGAAGAGTCAAACGCGTTCGTTCCAAAAGGGATGTAACAGACGTTTGAGCGCCGGAAGGCACCTCGACGATGCTGCGAAGAGTTGTCTAGCCGGTCTTCTTTTAGTGTAAACCTCGTTGGCACTCGACTATCAGTTCTGATTCCGGCGAGGCAGGGCTGGTGTCGATCATGGGAACAGCGAAGCGTCTGCGAATCTGTCTGGGCGCTACTGCCTCACTATCTGCTCCGCGAAGGGGATTCTGAGGAGGCAAGAAAGACTGTGGAGAAAGCCCTGTCTGCGGAGACAACGGGCTGAGTATCGTTCTCAAATGTGAAAATGCTCGGCACGATCGTGTCCTGTTGAATGCCGTGCCCGGGACTAGGGACGCCAGGAGATGGGCGTGGCAACAAGACCCGATGAGGATCCTCTTCGCCGTTCGTCGTGACACTTCTAATGGAGGCGTCACCTTCGCGTATCCCATCGATGCATCGAGCGTTCGCCGTAATACTTGAATGGACCCAGACACTAGGCCTCCTTCTTTGCTTGCTCACCCCTGTTGGTGCTCGGGAGACATAGGTGTCTCCCTCAGCGTCCCCCTTTCCCGTTGTTCATGACGGTACTCGAATGCCGACCTGGGGTGACGATTGAGGGATCAGAGGCGGACACATTGGCGTTGGACAAGTAGGGCACGCGGCGCGGAAGAGCGTACCTCCCCCATCCAGCGTCCCTCGTGGACAGGATTGGCGGCTGCGCATGGCGTGGTTGTTGTCACATTGCGGTCTATCTATTCTGTTGGCACCTGCGATCGTGCCGCGGCCAGGACCGGAGCGAGGACAGGGGGCTCGGAGGAGGTGCGGGGCGTGGCTCGATGTCGCCGCACAGGCGGTTGCATGAGAAGTACTGGATGGAGCTTGGGTCGTTTTTCAGCTGCACATGTCTCCTGATGCCACCACGATCATCGAGTCCGCTCAATATGGCGTGGGGGCAGTTTCTGTGAATCACCCGGTATGTGTTCACGGTGTAGACGGAGACGCACCACTTCACGTAAAGAGTCACTCGGCGCACTCCGACGGCGTGTACAGGTCGAGATGTGTTGGTGGAGCGGTTTAGGCGGAGTCTGCCGGATTGCTGTTCGCTGGTCCCGTGATGATAGGAGCTTAGAGTGAGGTTGGAAGTGTCGCAAAGCGGGACGCCAGACTGACCACCCAGTGGCGAAGCAGGAGCACAGACTCAGACCGCATCGGTGAGCATCAGTAGGACAGTTGAGCCGTGCTCACCTTGCTTGACTACCACTGTGAGTGAAGCCTCGCCCCGCTGAGCCGCAAGAGCTCCAGACGGTGACGGTTTGCGTTCCCAACCGAGTGCTGGGAGTGCGGTACGATAGAACTCTAGCACTTTCTCAGCAGGGTCGGGAACGGCGAAGCTGAGCGTCCCACCGTTTTGTACCTGCGTGGGTAGGGGCGAAAGCTCGCCGGGCTCAGACCCGGGATATTTGGGAACCTGGTGCATTTCCCAAACTGGGATGAATTCGTAGGAACCGGTGTTGGTGGGTGGAGCCGAGGATGCTCCTGAGCCATAGGGATCAGCTTGATTGGGGGCGCCAGCACCCGTTTGTTCCTGCTGGCGGCGACGGCACCCGAAGAGGATAGCTGTTCCCCCGACAAGGAACGTCAGAAAGCCACGGCGATGCATCGAGCCTTCTCCCCTCTGGCGCAGCATCCCAGCCTTACCAGCGCTCAATGGTAGCGTACGTGCTGGCTTGCTGCAGCGACTCTGCGCCGCTTGGGGTTGGTTTGTGAGCTTTGTGGAACGTCTCCCGCATTTACAGAAAACAGTGTTAAGAATGCGGCAGCAGTTCCTTGGTGGGCTTGGTTGATGGCGTTCCATCTTGCCCTATGTCGGTTGGGAGAATGGGCTGATGGGCCAGACAGCCACCCGATCACGCAGCCTGGGAAGGCGAGAGAGTAAGGCCTGGAACGCCTGGGGACTTTAGCCCCGTTTTGTCTTGATCAGCGACGGGTTGAAAACCGTAAATGATCACGGTTGGTGATCGGGGAGCGAGACGAGCGGCGGCTGGGTCGCGGATTCGAGGAGCCGCAACGGCGTCGTGGAAAGTCTTTACGTACGTCGCAGCTCATTGAGGAGTCCCTCTTGGCTTGCTGCGAGTGGGTGTACCGACGGATCATGACCGATGGCTGCGACCAACTGACCGAGCGTCGCCAGTGGGTCTGGGCAGCGTTGCTCAATTTCCTCCCGTGAGACTGGTGCAAAACCATGGGCAACGATACTGCGGTTGCGGAGTTGGCTCAACGGATCAAGCACTGCCGAGTTCTCGCGAACGGTCCGGGCAACTGGATCAGTGGCGAGGCGGGGTAGTTTGAGCAGGTGGCGGAGCAGGTCACGAGTCGGTGGTCGCTCTGGATCGAGCGGGCTGTCAGCAACGTGCTGGGCTATTTCTGGGTCAGCGGCAATGCCGGAACGGAAAGCAGGAAGGGAGCGTGGGCGGCCGCGGTCATCGCGCTCGGCTCCAGTGGGCAAGTTGAGACAGTGCTCCACGGCCCAGCGGAGGAGTGCTTCCTCGAACCGGAAGACGCGGGCGAGGAAATCGGCGTAGCGCTCTTGTTCCCAGGCAGTCCAGGCGGAGCCGTAGAGCTCGACGAGAAGGGTGGGATAACGGTCGGGCATCGGCTCACGGGCTTGTTCCAGGGCCTCGGCATCGGTGAGAAGTCGGTGCAGTGTCTCCTGCTCACGCCGTGCGAGCTGGCGCAGGTTACCACGGCTGGCCGGAATCACCGTCCCTTCCAGCCGTTGCAAGGCACGCCGAAAGTCGAAAGCAAGACGATAGGCAAGCACTTCGGCGAAGGCGTAGAGGGGGAGAGGGGCCATGGCGATGCGCAGGAGGTGCGCAGCGTGGGCGAAGTCGTACCGTTCGATGGCCCGTATCGCATCGTTGAGCGCTTCAAACTGGCGGTATGTGGCGCCGACGTCGAGTGGGGTGGGGCGTAACGTGCGTGCTGGCAAGTAGAGGACGATGGAGCGCTCACCGAAGAAGGGTGCGAGTACGGTCAGCAGACCGAAAGAGAGTGCCGGGGTACCACCGGTAGGATTCAGGTAGATAGCGGCAAAATCGCGTGGGTTGGGTACGGCGCGCTGGCCGATCAGAAGGCGATAGAAGCGGATAGCATCGTCGTAATCGGCCGGATTGGTGTCGATCCGCCAGAGGCTGATGCGCTCGATACTGTCCTTGCCGAAGGCGTCTGGCAACCAGGCCTGAAGGAGGCGGGCGGCTGGCAGGGTATCGCTGTGGCGGAATCGATCGTCTTCCTGATCGCTGGCGATGAGGTAGATGCGGAGCTGGGGTCGATAGTCAGGGTCGGCGTGGCGGTCAAGAATCCAGGTGATGACACGTTCGAGGATAGGGGCACCGAGACGGGAGAGAACGGAAGGGCGATCGCGCTCGAGTTCGGCGAGAAGGGTTTCGCAGCTGGGGCGGAAGTGTTCCTGGGGGATGTGCTGACCGTCGACGGTGAGGTCACGGTTACCGAGGGTGGAGATGAGGAGCAGACGGTTCGCTTCTGTCTGGGGGATGGCCATGGTTTGCCTCCTCGGATCGGGTGTTGCTACGTGACCGGCTACGAGACTTTGCAACTGACGAAGCGAGAATATTGCTCCTGCATTGACCAACAGGTGAGCCGATAGCAGTAAGCTTGCAGGAAGACGTCTCGAACGTCGAGGGGGAGAGAGTGGCAGATAGGCGGAGGACCAGTCCGCAATAGACCTGAACGCATGCAGGACAACGGGTCGCCGCACACAGATACTCGAGCACGAGAATGCATGGTGACTTGGCAGTGAAGCGAGCGGCTGCGTGGAAGTCGGGGGGAAGCGCTGACTGCAGCTTCTCACTGAGCGATAGTGTGTTAGTTGGGAATGCAAACTGTGCAAGGTGTTGTGGGGAAAACTTAGGGGCTTGGGCGGATTCGTAGACGCGTTGGAAGGAACTTCTTCGTTCCACTAGGTCTGGTGCGAGAGAGACATTGAACTGCAAGCTACCGATTACGACGGATGTTCTTCACCCTGGAGCTTCTTGCGGCATTGGTGTCCCTCATTGCCGGCGACATAGAGCGTTCTAAAAACGTGGGGCGTTGTGAACAGGGAGAGCGACTGCCACGGAGCAGCTGCCCCAAGTGCTACGCGCGGGCCTGACAACTGGTTGGTGGGAGGGGAGGTGCGTCTTGTGTGCTCAGGCGTAAGGGATGTCTTGCGAACCAAGACGAGGAAAGCCCCGGAAGTGACTCAGCTTGTTCCGGTGGCCGTCGATGGCCCGCAAGAGGCGTCCGATTTATGGTGCATTGGAGATCGATCGGAGGTCTGCGGTCGTGCGGCATGTGGAGAATGGCTGAGCTGGGATGGGGAGTGGGGACATGGACAAGAAGTCGTGAAAGGAGCAGGCGACATCGTGGTAGATCGAAGCAGAAGGCAGGTGGTGTTGCGGGATCGCTGTGGCAGCTGCATTCAGTCCCTCTGTAGGGGTCAGGATGCGCCTTGTCAGTGATGTTGCCTTTTGTTATCTTGAAAGGTGGCATATAGATATTGCTGAAGTTTCGTTGACGTATAGGATAGTACAACATACACAGCTATTCATTGGCATATAAGTTATGATGTAACTGTACATCTCGGTAATTCGTCGAACGATAATTGATTCCTCTCTGTCTGTGTCGAGGGAATCGTTCACAGAGGTACACTGCGGTGTGCAGACGGCGGGAAGATGCTGGGTTTAGTCCTCGGTGCGGGGAAATCTGCCAGGTCTACGGTCTTGGTCGAGGGAGCCTTACCGAGGTGGAACGTTCTTGTGGCACCTACTCTCGGTGTCCTAGCGGTGGGGAGGGGCGAGCAACCCGATGAACAGGCTGGGCGAGGTCTGAGAGATGGAGTGGTAAGCGACCGAAGGAGTTCTTCAACAGGCGAATCTTGCCGTATCAAATGACTGGTCTCGCTCTACAAGTAAGGAACCTCGCTGGTTTGACCGGGAGGGCAGATCATCAGTTTACTAGGGACCCGTAGACTAGTCAGTGCGCATAGCTGAGAGGGGGCACATTGTTCATCCTTCGGATGGAGCGTAAGCTGCTCAACGGTGTATGGTCTTACGAATACCACTCGGTGCGACAGAGCACAAGCTGTAGGCCAAGGTGGAGGCACAGTGAGATATGTAAGCAGTATGGTCCGGGTAGGGATACAGCTAGTGTCTGAGGGGTGATCCCTTTGCCGGTGCAAGGGAGCTGGCCGGTCACGGACAACTCAGTGTGAGAGCTGGAAGAGCCGTGCAGTGGCCAATTTAGAGCGCCAGACGAGATGCGGAGGGTATTGCTGAACACGCTCCCTCCCTCGTCCACCAGGGAGGTAGGCAGGGTTCGCCCTTACGATCTTGTGATGGCGGGATTTACTGTTTCATCGTGATAAGGAAGTGAGGTTGCAGCAACGCCTGCCAGAGGGCCCAGCGCAGGCGTTTTAACACCGCCTGGCGCCTCGCGAAGTTCGAAGGACTGGAGGACCGGGATGACAGCCGACGGGGCGACTGGGTGGTAGTGAAGCGAGCGGCAAGCGTACGGGATGGCGAGGGGTACAGATGACGACGTCAGTCACAGTCGCTTGGTCGGCCGTGCTGACGTGGAGTATCTGCAAGCATGCTTGGTTGTGGGGTCTGGACAAAGGGTTATGCCTGCTCTGTTACCTCTGGGTAGATAATCGCGGACGTGTGGAGATCAGTGTTGAGCTGTGCCTCGTGGTGGCGGAGCACGATGGAGGACGCACCAGCGCAGGGTGATCGGCTGGGTCAATGGGAGGAGCACAGAGCTGGGTCGCGAGCGGAATGCTTGAGTAGATTTAGCGTGGCAGGAGCGGCTAAAGTACTATACTATGTTGGAGAGTGTGGAACCATCGCCTCTATGGTTGCAATAGAGTAATACATCATCTTGGCCATGGTGTGCTGCAACATCTGTGTCCTGTAGGGATCATGAGGAAGTCGCTCGCTATGCTTGGAGTGAGAGGCTCATGCCATCGCTCAGACGGAATCCATGCGAAACACGAAAGACTAGTGCTCACCAGCATTCCTGTCCGGTGCCCCGCGGTGATGGAAGTCACTCTAACGCTCCATGTCACGATCTGGGGCTCACGACATCCCTTTTAGCTCGTGCTGTTCGGATCATCGGGAGACGGGGGAGGAAGAGAGGCCTCCCAGCTTGTCGTCAGTGCGGCGACGCGCGATGCCAGATCGCGTTCATTGACCTGGACGAGTTGGCCATCACGCATCACAACTTTGCCGTGAACATATACAGTGGTAATGGCACGGTGGTTGAGCGAATAGACGAGGTTGCGCAGAAGGTTATGGGATGGGTGGAGAGATAAGTCATGTAGATTAACAAGAACAATATCAGCAAAATAGCCGGGTGCGAGTCTTCCAACACGCAGCCCTGTGACATGTTCGCCGTTTGCTGTCCCCATTTGGAAGACGTCAGCAGCTGTCAGTGCCCCGCCATCATTGGCAAGCCCCTTTTGGAGCGTTGCTGCCAGGCGCATCTCATCGAACAAACAGAGTCGATTGTTGGCTGCGCCGCTGTCACATCCCAGAGTGACCGTTACCCCGGCCTGCAGATACTTGCGTAGCGGTGCGATCCCATCACCCAAGAAGAGATTTGAACCCGGACAATGAATTAACCCTCCACCCACCTGACCGAGCGCGGCAATTTCCTGGTCTTCAAGCCAAACTCCATGGACAATGCGGATCCGCTCATCAAGTGCTCCCAGTGAAGCAATCCAGGCCAGCGGCCCACAGCCGTAGCGTCGACGAGTTTCTTCGCCCTCGTACGGAGCTTCGGCGACGTGGATATGCCACGGCGTTCCCCACTCGGCTGCCAATCTCGCTCCAGCGCGGATCATCGCTCCGGAAGCGCCATGGGGGCTGTGTGGTGCCGGGAGCACAGTAACACATGGGTCACCTTGGATCTTCGCAGCAAGGGCCTGGCTATTAGCCACTGCTTGGTCAACAGTCTCACGAAATGCTGACGGAGCAACGGACCAATCCATCATCGTGCGTGCGAAGACGAGACGGATCCCAATGTCGCGAGCTGCCTGGATCGCAGCCAGGTCATGGGCAATGCCTCCGTGATGGAGGTAGAAAAAGTCGCACACGGTGGTGATGCCACCCCGCAGCATCTCGGCAAACGCAAATAGTGCAGCTGTGTAGACGCCCTCCTCATCGAGCTGGGGCATGAACTGATAAAGGATCCGACGCCAATTTGTGAACGGTTGATCATCACTCAATCCACGCATAAGTGACTGAAAAGAATGGCTATGAGCATTGATGGTACCTGGTAAGGCAAGCATGCCAGGTTCTTCTCGGATTTCCGCATCTGGATATTCTTGTATCAGAGATTCTCTGGGGCCAACGGCAATGATTTTTCCGCCGTCAATGGCAATGGCCCAGGCTCTGCGGGGAACGAGGTCAGTGAGCACGATCTCCGGAACAAGAATCATTTTCATTGACACAGCTGTCCCTTCTGTACCATCACTCGCCCTTTAACAATAACGGTATCGACCAGTGGGGAACCAAAGTAGTACGGGATATACCGATGACTCGGAGCATCTAAGATGACGAGATCACCCCATTTGCCGGGCTCGATACTTCCATGAGTCTCCCCGAGACCGATCGCATATGCAGCATTGAGCGTTGCTGCAACTAGCGCCTCTCCGGGAGTGAGACCATACAGCAGGCAGGCTAACCCGAGAATCAAAGGCATTGACCAGATGGGACTGGTTCCAGGGTTGAAATCCGTACCGAGCGCGACCGGAACGCCACGCTCGATCATCCGGCTTGCTGGAGCGTGTCGTCGTTCGCGCAACACAAATGCGGCGCCAGGCAGGAGAACGGCTATAACACCAGCTGTTCGGAGTTTGTCAATGTCCTCGTCGTCGACGTACTCCAGGTGATCCGCACTGACTGCCTGGACTTCTGCTGCGAGTGCTGCTCCCCCCAAGCGATGTTTTTGCTCGGCATGGAGTTTTGGCCGAAGGCCGTAAGTCTTGCCTGCAGTGAGAATCTGTCGGGCTTGGTCCACGGTGAATGCACCCACCTCGCAGAAAACGTCGCAGAAACGAATGCTAGTGATCTGTGAAGCCTGGGGGAGAATTTCGGTACAAACCAGTTCGACATAGTCATCTGGCCGATCACGGAACTCTGGTGGCACCGCGTGAGCAGCTAAGACAGTGCCGACTACTGTCTGGGATCGCTCGGCAGCAAGTTTGGCGATCACTTGAAGTTGCTTCAGTTCTGCCTCGGTGCTCAGACCGTAGCCTGACTTGATTTCGACTGTGGTAGTGCCAGCGACAAGCATCCGGTCGAGACTCCGGTTGGCTTGCGCGAACAATTCCTCTAGCGTGGCGGCACGAGTTTCCTGGACCGTCTGCAGAATCCCCCCACCAGCGGCAAGAATGGCAAGGTAGTCTGCACCTTGGAGGCGTTGCTCAAATTCCGCAACGCGGTCACCAGCAAAGACGGCATGGGTATGGGGATCCACAAATCCCGGTATGACCGCTCGCCCCTGTGCATCAAGGATCGCCGTCTCTGGGGTCAGGCTCACTTCCTGTAGCACCTCAGCGGTACGTCCCACGGCTACAATGCGTCCATCCGGACCGATGGCGACGGCTCCGTCTACGATGACGCCAAGGTCACTCTGTTCCTTACCGGCACGTGGCCGAGGAGGGCCGGCCAATGTTGCCAGTTCGGCGGCATGGATGACGAGTAGTTGAGCACTCGGCCGTCGCAAGGTTATCCCTCAGTTTCCTGCTCTGGGGCGATGGTCGGTGGCGAGGGCAAGCGAATACCATGCTCTCGTGCCGTGCGCAAGGCACGCGCATAACCGGCATCTGCGTGCCGAACGACTCCCATACCCGGATCGGTCCGAAGTACTCGGGCAAGCTTCCGGGCAGCTCGTTCACTCCCGTCGGCTACGACCACCATCCCGGCATGGATCGAATACCCGATGCCCACACCGCCCCCATGGTGAACGCTCACCCAGCTGGCTCCCGCGGCAGTGTTCAGCAGGGCGTTCAGAATCGGCCAATCAGCAATTGCGTCTGACCCATCACGCATCCCCTCCGTCTCACGATAGGGGGAGGCGACCGATCCAGCATCCAGGTGATCACGTCCGATCACAATTGGACCCTTCAGTATTCCCCGTCGGACGAGATCGTTGAAGAGGAGGCCAGCTTTGTCCCTTTCTCCATATCCAAGCCAACAGATTCGGGCGGGTAATCCCTGGAAGGGGACCAACTCTTGTGCCATTGCGAGCCATCGTCGCAGGCTTGTGTTCTCGGGGAAGAGTTCTGCCACCGCTTCGTCCGTACGATAGATGTCTTGCGGATCGCCAGAGAGTGCCACCCAGCGAAACGGTCCTTTGCCTTCACAGAAAAGCGGACGGATATACGCTGGAACAAATCCAGGATAACTGAACGCTTCTTCGTGTGGTACACCACCGAGCTCGCCCTGAGCACGGAGGTTGTTGCCGTAGTCAAAGACGATTGCGCCACGCCGTTGCCACTCCACCATCGCTCGCAGATGTTTTGCCATACTCTGCCGGGCACGCCGGCGATAGGTCTCCGGATCCGCCTTCGCCAGGGCTCGTGCCTCGTCCGGTGAGAGTCCCTCAGCAACGTAGTCGCATGGTTCATGTGCTGGTGTTTGATCAGTCACAATATCAACCTGGAAGTTTCTGGCCAACAACTCATGGTGGACTGTTGCTGCGTTGCCGATCAATGCGACACTGAGCGGGCGCTTTGCCTGCCGTGCGTCTTCTACCCAGCGAAGTGCTTCCTCCAAACTCGCTGTGACACGATCAACATACCGGATAGCCTGCCGGCGTTCGGCGCGGGCCCGATCTACCTCAATGCACAGCGCTATGCCTTCATTCATCGTCACAGCAAGCGGCTGCGCTCCTCCCATCCCGCCCAAGCCGGCGGTGAGCACGACTCGACCACGGAGCGAGCCGCCAAAATGCTGTCGAGCAACAGCGGCAAATGTCTCGTAGGTTCCCTGGAGGATGCCCTGAGTGCCAATGTAAATCCATGACCCTGCGGTCATTTGACCGTACATGGTCAGACCGAGTGCAGCCAGTCGGTCAAATTCCGCAGCGGTTGCCCAGTGCGGCACGAGGAGTGCATTGGCAATAAGCACCCGTGGGGCGTCGGGATGGGTTGGAAACACTGCGACTGGCTTCCCGCTCTGTACCACAAGCGTTTCATCGTCACCCAGCTGCTGCAATTCTCTGACCAGAGCATCGAACGCCTCCCAGGAGCGGGCGGCCTTCCCTCCTCCACCATAGACAATCAACTCTTCTGGTCGCTCTGCAACCTCGGGGTCCAGATTGTTCATCAGCATTCGCAGGGCTGCTTCCTGCTCCCAGCCACGACAGCTTAGGGTGGTTCCCCGTGGAGCTCGCACGATCCGTGGTCCCGAGATCGTCATGACACGCCCCCTGTCAACTCACTCCTGTGTTTACTCCCGCAGTTAGGCAAGACTGCCCACAGCGTTTTCGGCTGTAGTGAGAATGGCACCCTCGGACACTAATCGCTCCACAGTTTCCAAGACGGGCGCAAGGAAGACATCAGGTCCAGGCGGCGGCACATGAGCAAGTACGAATTCGGCAACTGCTCCCGTCCCGGCAGCTGGTTGCAGTGGTCGTCGGAATACCTGCCCATACGTTGCTGCCAGCAACTCTACAGCCACGACACGTGTGCAGCAGTCAAGCGCATCGTGCAATTTGAGTGCAGCATTCCATCCCATTGAGACATGGTCCTCTTGCATTGCCGAGGTGGGCAGCGAATCAACGCTGGCAGGATGGGCGAGTCGGCGGCACTCGGCAGCGAGTGCTGCAGCCGTATAGTGAGCAATCATCAGGCCGGAGTTGAGTCCTGGGTCGGGGCTGAGAAATGCCGGCAATCCCTGCGACCGTGTCGGATCAAGGAGCCGATCAATACGCCGTTCTGCAATCGCTGCTACCTCCGCCACGGCAATCGCAAGAAAGTCAGCGGCAAGAGCCAGAGGCTCGCCGTGAAAGTTGCCTGTCGATTCAATACGCCCGTCGTCAAGAACGACAGGATTGTCGACTGCAGCGTTTAGCTCTCGAACGACGATCTGATCGACGAAGGCCAGCGTATCGAGGGCAGCGCCAACAACCTGTGCATGGCAACGCAGGGAGTACGCATCCTGGACAAGGTGGGTTGAGTGGCGGTGCGAACGCACGATTTCTGATCCTGCAAGAAGTCTGCGGACGTTGGCTGCACTTCGCAGTGCGCCGGGATGCGGGCGGAGTTGCTGGATATCTTCAGCAAACGGACGGTCAGTGCCAAATAGCGCCTCAATACTCAGCGCACAGGCGATATCCGCTGTTCGGAAGAGTTGTGCTGCCCGGTGGAGTGCCAGGGCCAGCAGCGCTGCCATGCCATCTGTGCCGTTGACCAGGGAGAGTCCCTCTTTTGTTTCTAACTGCAATGGCGTGATTCCTCGTGCAGCAAGAACCTCGGCAGCTGGTCTGCGATCTCCACTCGCCTCGAGAACCCAGCCTTCACCGGTCAGACAGAGGGCGATGTGAGCCAAGGGTGCCAAATCGCCACTGGCTCCCAAGGATCCATAGCGCGGGACAAAGGGGACAATATCCTTGGTGAGGAAAGTAAGGAGATACTCGACGACTTCGGGACGTACACCAGAGTAGCCTTGCGCAAGGCTATTGGCGCGCGCCAGCATCATTGCTCGCACAAAAGGGCGTGGCAACGGTGATCCCATGCCTGCAGCATGAGATCGCAGCAAGGCGTGCTGCAGCAACTGGCGAGCAGCCTCTGGGATCTGTGTTTGGGCAAGAGCGCCAAATCCAGTTGTCACTCCGTACACTGGACGGTCAGCACACGCCAGCTGCTCGACAAGCTGCCGCTTTTGCCTGAGCCGCTCAGCTGCCTCTGGGGCGAGGCGAATGTCAAGACAACTCGGCAGCTGCGCGATAGCGACCAAATGTTCCGGCTGCAGCCGGTCTCGGCCGAGCCAAAACGTCTGCAACACCCATCGCCCCCATCAAACCGAACCCAGGACCGCTACCCTTGAGCCTGCTTGTTTACTGGCTGTTGTATAGCTCGCAGGCTTTCCTCATGGATCATTGCCAAAATCTGGTTCCGGTACTTGATAAACGCTTCACTCGTCATTGTCGCGAATGTCCGCGGGCGCGGCAGCTCAATGACCACCCGAGCCCGAATGCGTCCTGGTCGGGCAGTCATGACGTAGACCACATCACCAAGAAAGACCGCCTCATCGATATCATGGGTCACGAAGAGGACTGTTTTGTGATACTGTTCCCAGATAGTTGTGAGTAACTCCTGCATCACCGTGCGCGTTTGGGCATCCAAGGCACCAAATGGTTCATCCATGAGGAGCACTTCTGGATCATTGGCTAATGCACGGGCAATTGCGACGCGCTGTTGCATGCCCCCAGAGAGTGCCCGGGGATAGGCATTAGCGAACCCCTCCAAGCCCATCAAAGTCAGCAGGTGGTCAGAGATGCGCCGTCGCTCATCACGGCGCAACCTTCGGAGCTGAAGACCGAACTCGATGTTCTGGCGGACGGTGAGCCAGGGATACAAAGTATATGATTGAAACACCATGCCGCGATCTGCACCAGGGCCGAGCACCAGACGGCCGCCGACCAGGATGCGACCGCTCGTGGGCCGTACCAGGCCGGCAACAGCCTTGAGCAGGGTCGATTTTCCACATCCGGAAGGGCCAACGATGCAAGCAAATTCACCGTCCGCAATAGCTAAGGAAATATCTTGCAAGGCAATCACCGGTGGCATGCCTCGCTGCCCGGCGAACATCATCTCAACGTGATCGATAAGAATATCGCTCACGGGTTGACCCTTTCTGCGTATGGGAACAGCCACTTATAGAGCTGCTTAAAGATGGTGTCACTCACTAAACCAAGGATCCCGATCGTGACGATACCTGCAATGATTCGGGGAGTCTCAATATACCGCTGTGACTCGATGATCATGTAACCGATTCCCGCGTTGGCAGCAACAAGTTCGGCAACAATGAGGTAAGTCCAGGCCCACCCGAGAATGGTGCGCAAACTGTCGACGATCCCAGGTAAGCTTGCTGGAACCAGCACCTTCCAGAACACCTGCCATCGAGACGCCCCGAGGGTATACGCAATGTCTAAGTAATCTCTCGGAACATTCGCCGCAACATCCATAACCAGGAGCACCAACGGGAAAAAGGAGCCAAAGACGATGACTGCAATCTTCTGCGCATCTCCAATGCCAATCCAAAGAATGAACAGAGGGATAAATGCTGATGCGGGGAGGTATCGTATAACGCCGATCAGCCGCTCGAAGAGTGCCTCGAACAACTTGAAGCTACCCATCAAGACGCCGAGCGGAACGCCGACCACTGCAGCGATGGCGAAGCCTGCCAAAATGCGATAGGTGCTTGCCCAGATATCCTTGAGAAAACCGTAGCGAACAAGTAACTCCCACAGTGCTGCCAGCGCCTCGGTTGGCGTTGGCAAGAAGAGCGGTTTCACAAGACGGGTGTAGCTTAAAGCAGACCAGATGGCTAATACGCCAACAAAACCCAAGACGGACAGGATTGTATACACGCTGCTGGGGATGCTCCGCCGCGGCGTTAGGTACCGTGCGATCCACGATTCCTGCGGCAGCGTGACGTCACTCTCCCTGACCCTGGCTTGAGCAACTGTGGTCGACTGATACCCCGCTCGGGGAGTACCATCCCGCTGTGGCACAGGCACGCTCCTCAGCACTCATCGTCACGGCACTTGCTCGAGATAGCGTGGGTCAAACAGGGCCTTGAAATCGGGTTTCTCTTTGATAACACCAATCTTGATCCAGAACTCAGCCATCTGATCAGCAACCTCGAAGATCCGCCCTGGCTTCTGGGTTGTGCCAAAGAATTGCTTCGATTCATCGATCGTAAAGTAGCGCAGTGACTCAAGGTTTGCCCGAATCGTGTCGGGCTCCTGCTTGAAGCGGGTGGCCATGATTTGAATGGCTTCCTCACGGTTGGTCTCGATGAAATCGTGTGCTCGAATGAGCCCTTTAATGAACGCAACCACGACCTCTGGATGCTGCTGAGCAAAATCACGCCGGAATCCGAAGACATCGACAATCAGCCCAGGATAGTCCTTCGTCGTCACCAGAATATGACCAAAGTCGGTCTGGGCTGCTCGACCAAGCCAAGGCTCCCAGGTGACAGCTGCGTCGACCTTCCCAGCTATAAAGGCCGCACCGGCATCAGCTGCTGTCATGTCGTTAATGACGAGATCATCGACACTCAGTCCATGCTGGGCCAGCACGTTCGCCAGGAACCAGAAGCTGGTCGATCCCTTGTTCACGGCGACTGTCTTGCCCTTGAGATCGGCAACCGATTGAATCTCCTTTTTGGCAACAATACCATCGCCGCCAAGCGATTCATCGATCATGACAACTCCGACCACTGGAATGCCCTGTGCGCCAACGCGGACAAAGGTGTCCAGGGTCGAAGACAGTCCATCGAGCGCGCCTGCGGCAAGCGCGTTAAAGCGCTCTCCCGGGCTTTGAATCGGCCGGACCTCGACCTCGATCCCGTTTTCTCGGAAGAATCCCTTATCCAGGGCAACCCAGATGATGCCGTATCCCGTCCAGGTGGAAAACGAAATCACGACAGGCTTGTCATAGATGAGTCGCGGACTTGCTGCTGGTGTGGCTGCTGGTTGTGGTGTTGGACTCGGTGCAGCCGCTGGGGGAACGGTGGGTGATGTCGCCATCGCCTGGTGCGGTGTCGGTGATGTCGCCGGTGGAGCAGACGTAGGGGTCGGATTGGTTCGTTGGGCGCAGGCGCTGCTCAGCGTGCTAAGCAAGAGCAAGGACATACCGGCGACGAAACGTCTCCGCGTGATAACCACCTGTCTCATCATGCAACCTCCTCTTTGCCATTCCGCGCTCTAATCTCCGAGTAAACGCTTACCAGATGACCAAGGCGTTACCGAGTCGCAATCACCGTGCCCCCTTTCAATGCCCACCACGCTTTGTCTCCTGCCAAACCAGCCGCATGAGCCGCTGTGCGGCTGCGCAGACGCTCTGCACCAATTCTGCTCGCCGTCGAGGTGTGAGTCGCACCACCGGCACGATGACGCTTAGCGCCCCCAGAAGTTCACCGTGAGGTCCAAAGACTGGCGTTCCAACTGCCCAGACCCCAGCATCGACCTCACCTTCACTTTCTGCATACCCTTGCGCAGCGATCTGGCGAATCTCCTCCCAAAGTGCGGTTTGGGCTTGCTCATCAAGCCCAGCCTTGACCATGGCACGTTGCACCACCGCTTTGGGCAGATAAGGAAGCATCGCCTTTGCCGAGGCTCCTCGCAACAACGGCCGCGCCACCCCACGGTGGAACGAATAGCGTAACGGTTGGCGGCTCTCCACCGTCTCAATACAGATGGCCTGCTCTTCGACGGGCACCACGAAAGCGACCGTTTCTTGGGTTTCGTCTGCCAACCGCTCCATGACTGGTCGGCAGACTGTGGCCAGGCCGACTGATTGTTCGAAGCTTCTCGCCAACTGCATTGCTCGTGGGCCAACCGCAAAGCGACCGTTGCCGAGACTCCACAGTAACCCAAGACCCCGCAGTACTTTCAAATAGCGGTAAACCGTGCTTCGTGGCAATTTCAGAAGCTCAACAAGCTCACGAACCGACAGGGCTCGCCCGCTGTCCGCCACGGTGAGCAAAAGCTCGAGCACCCGTCCGGTCGATGACGCACCAATCCGCTTGGCTCCCACCAGCAGATCCCTCTTCCGTTCTCGTGCCTAGTTTAGTGAGACCTTTTCAATATGCAAGAGTACCGTCTTACAATGTGAGACAAGAGTGTCAAATTCCTGACGATTGGCCTGTATGCCGGCACCGGGCCACGACCACGCCTGCCTCGCTGCTCGAGTTCGCACACCGGTGTCCTCACTCCACCATGGAACGCTCCTTCGGAATCTGTTGGAAAGGTTCCCCTTTGCACCAGCCCATGGCACATCACGTGTCCCCTGCCCTCACCGCGGCGCGCCAGCGGTTGGAAAGGTTCCTTCTTCAGACCAGCCCATGGCATAGCGGAAAACTCGTCTTTCGACTGCGCTCGCTCCTGGATCGATCGACCGAGAGTGACTGGTCAGCGCTGTGTTGTGAGGCGAAGAAGCAGGTTAAGCTACTCCACGCTGCTGGAAGCCAGAGGTTGTGACTCAATGTGAGCATAGTTGATGCGTTTCCTTGTCTTTCTTACCTTTTCTGGCCTTTTTGACAGCCTTGGCCCCAGCGCCTTTGCTGGCTATCCTGATCCACAAATCGTTGGGCAGGTTGCCGGTTCCAGGCCTTTTAGTCGAAGGTCTAATCTTCTGGAGGCCATTGACTGGATATCGTGGTTGATTGGCTGAGGTTCGTAACGTAGCGAACGAACAAGGGTTCACTCTAGGGGATAGTACCGAGTCTTGGGAAATGTGTTGAGCGAGATACTCTGGCAGTATTGAGAGAACGATGATCTCGGGCGCTGGTGCACGCAGGCGACTCTCGATAGAGACAGGAGGAGTAAATGTCATCGCACTCGACAATCAACTCAGTCACCGCCATTGCCGGTCCTGGAGTTCTCGGAAACCGTCTATGGTTGAGCGACGATCGTTTCTTTTGTCCTCCGATGAACACGTGTGCCAGGGATTGGAAACGGGTATAGCTGGCCGATCTCCGTCATCCTGATTTGCACAGGAGTCGTTCGTAATCTGGCTAGAAGTTGGTGGGATCGCCACTTCCCGTCCTCCCAGGGAACATTGACGCACGTCTCACAGTGGTAGAGAGGAAGAGAAGTCGTCGCAAGATGCTCGATGACCTCAACCTGGTGCCGTCGGTGGAAGTGCGCGGTGCCATACGTTGGGTCAGCGAAAGGCATTCGTCGCTGCTGTTCGCCGAGCGGTCGGGAAAGCCGCTACGGTTGGGGTACGCATGATAGGTGAAGGAGCTGCAGCTGAACGAGAATAGCGGTACGTGTATAATAGCGCATTATCGGCAACATGGGTAAGAAATGGTATGGTAGTATATATTCGATGGCATAGGATACCAACATCATGCCTATTGTACTCAATAGGAATACTCGTCTTTTTCTGAAGGGTATGATCGCAAGCACGTTGTCCGATGCCAGTTGCTAACTACCGGCGGGAAGAGGGTTTGTCGACCTCTTGGGCAGCATGACAGTGGCCGTGGGACGCCTCTTCCCGCGGATATGGTCCTTGGCGTGTCATGAGACAAACTGATCGCATGCTGTTTGCTGGAGTCGGCTGTGGCGTCGGCTCTTTTGGCCGTGAGGTGAGCACGGGTGGTGTGTTGTTGGTCAGCATCTAGCGGAAGGACGTGCGGGGGTTTTTAATCTTGTTGCTCCTATTCGGGGGGCGCATTGCGGGGAGGACGTTGCAAGGCAAAAAGGAGGGACCAATGCGCTTGGTGACGTTCGACGATCACGGACGTACGAGTGTTGGGGTGGTCAACGGTGAGTGGATTCTCGATATCTCCCGTGGATGGGTGGAGCTTTTGCGGCAGCGTGGCGTAGTCGATGCTGAGGGCCGGGCGCTGGCAGAGTGTCCGCCGGATCTCGTGCGGTTGCTGGCGCGGGATGGATTGGGACGGGTCGCCGAGGTTGCTGCCTGGGTGTGGGAGCAGCTGGAGCGGGATAGGGAGGGAACAGTGGCCCAGGGGCTGGCAGTGCGAAGCGATGCCCCCACTGTGCGCCTTCGCGCACCGCTCCTGCGTCCGGGGAAGATCATCTGCCTGGGGCTGAACTACGCCGATCACGCCCGGGAGACCAACTCACCGATCCCACAGTATCCGGAGCTGTTTAACAAGTTTGCGAACGCCCTGATCGGACCTGGGGAACCGATCGTCTTGCCCCGGGTGAGCCAGCAGGTGGATTACGAGGCAGAGCTTGCTGTGGTGATCGGTCGAGCGGGGCGGTATATCGAGACGGCGCGGGCACTTGAGCATGTGGCAGGGTATACGATTCTCAACGATGTCTCGATGCGTGACTTCCAGTTTCGCGGTCGGCAGTGGATGCAGGGCAAGACGTTTGACCGGTCGACGCCGCTTGGTCCGTGGTTGGTTACGGCGGATGAGATTCCGGATCCGCAGGGGCTGGAGATTTCCTGCGAGGTGAGCGGTGAGGTGCTGCAGCACTCCAATACGCGGGAAATGATCTTTGATGTGGCGTACGTTGTGGCCTACATCTCGCAGATCATGACACTGGAACCGGGTGACGTGATTGCAACCGGAACACCAGCAGGTGTGGGTTTTGCCCGTGAGCCGAAGCGACTCTTGCGCCCTGGCGATGTGGTGCGGGTGACTGTCGAGAAGATTGGAACGCTCGAGAATCCGGTTGTGGCCGAGGAGTAAGGGTTCGGCATGCGTGATGAGACTGGCCAGTGTGATGGCAGGCCACATCGAGTGCTCGTGTCTTCAAGGCTGGGGGCCCAGACTGACATGACTGGCGAGCCTGGGCAACATGTGGGTAGGCTGGTCGCCCACGCGAGGGTTGCTCCCCGTCCGTTGTTTACACCCCATGCCGGGGTGGGTTCACGACCCATGGCAAATGGGGGCAGGGGCAGTGTTTCTGGCACCGCACTCATGTTTGGGAGGGATTGTCTGCGGGCAAGTGAGCAAGATCCTCGGTGTCGCCAGCAAGCTGAGCGATCAGATCGTTACTGTAACCGACCTGACGCAGTGGCATGATGACGTCATGCCAGAGATCAGGCACGCTGGCAACGAGTACGGTACCGTGGCCCGCCAGGCGAAGGGCCGATGCTAGAGCGGGAAGGAGAGCGGACTGGCCAAGAGCCAAGGAGAGCCAGGGGCCGGTCTCGCTCGCCAGCTGGAGTGAGCCGCCGATGCAGCTGACAATGCGAAACGTCTCGCCTGACCTGAGGGGAACCTCAAGAGAGCCATCAATGTCCCAGCGTTCGAGGAGGAAGTGGCGGCAGGCGGCGAGGACCTGACGCCCGTGGTCAAGTTGGAGTGGCATGATTCGTCGGCCACGGGATGCTGGTTTGAGAACAGCCAGCCCTTCCTCCACGTGGAGTGGCCGCTGTCGGCCCTCGGCGTCGCGTCGATCCCAATCGTAGAAGCGGTAGGTTATATCGGACTGTTCTTGGAGTTCGTAAAGAAGGATTCCGCTACCGATGGCGTGCAGCGTGCCTGCAGGGACAAGGATGGTGTCACCTGGCTGGACAGTGAGATGGACCAGATAGGCAGGTAGCTGCTGCTGCGCGAGGACTTGGCGGAGTGTTTCTTGATCGAGAGGTTCGGTGAGACCAACGACCAGGTTGGCCTGCGGTGTGGCAGCGAGGATATGCCATACCTCGGTTTTCCCGCGCTGACCGAGAGGTGCAGCCTGTGCATCGTCCGGATGCACCTGCAGGGAAAGAACATCGTCGGCATCAAGAAACTTGACGAGAAGTGGAAAATCTCCGAAGGGGGAGCTGGCGGCAACACCGAGCCGTCCCAGGAGTTGGTAGCTAAAAGCCGATACTACGTCACGCAATGTTTGGCCGGTGAGCGGGCCCGAGGCGATCCGTGCCTCGTTTGCTGTTTCCCAAGACTCACCAATACGAGCAGACGGCGGGAGCGTTTTGCCAAGGTAGTCAGCGAGTCGACGATTGCCCCATGGACGCTCACAGAGGACTGGCTCTAGGAGGAGCGGGGTGCTGGTGAGTCTTTCAGACATCCCGAACCGTCCCGGTCGGCAAGTTTGGGGACAGGGTAGGTGGTTCTGCATGGTGTGGGCTGGTCACTAGGCGGTTGTAGAGCCAACCCAAGGTGACGCCGTACGCAAAATGGCGCCAGACTTCCTGAAGGAATGGCACGGGACGATGGAAGGGTTCGAGCCGCCCGGTCTGGATCTCCGGGTGGAGGCGATCGAGGGCCATAATGATTGGCCAAAGCAGCACGTTTTCACCCTGCGCAAAGAGAATCCCACGCAACCAATATGGTCCAGGGAGGCGAAGAGACAGACGACTGAACAGGATGCCTAACATGGCACCGTTGAAACAGTGCATGAGAAAGCCGAGCCATGGCCAATGCCTGGCACCAGCAGGAATGAGTCCAGCCAAAAGACGCAGGTCGTTGGTTCGTCGACGTGTCAGTGCCAAGTCGATGAGCATTGCAACAAGGAACGCCAGAGCGCCAAACAGTCCGGCCACGACCCCAGCTTTGAGCTCGTAGCTCGCCGTTGGCATCCTCAACTTCTTAAAGTCGACGGTTTGCTTGTGCATCCTCATTCTCCTGCGGAGATGCGGCCTGCGAGCTCACGCGCGCGCTGCGCAACCAGTGGACGTAGGAGCCAAAGGAGGACGGGCGGCGTGAACAGCGTAGTGAGCATGGACATCACCACGGCCACAGAGAAGAGCGGACGCTCAACGACACCAAGGGAGAGGCCGATCGAGGCGATAATGAGACCGACCTCGCCCCGCGGAACCATGCCGAAGCCCACAATGGCCATAGAGCGAGGGGTGAAGCCGAGGGTCCCCAGTGCTGCACCCAACGCCTTCGTTGCCACGGCGACAGCGGTAACGGCGAGAGCCAGCCACAACGTCTCAGTCTGGAGGAAGAGGCGCGGGTCGACTCGCGCACCGGTGACGACGAAGAAGAAGGGAACGAGGAAGGTGTAGATCGGCAGCGCCTGCTCGTGGAGGTGATAGCGTTCGGCGACCTCAGCCAAAGCCATGCCAGCCAGGAACGCTCCGACAATGGGTGCTAAACCGATCGCTGCTGCGAGTGAAGCGAGTGCAAGCATGAGAGATAAGGCAACGACGAGTGGAGCGTGCTCGAGCTGAAGATGCGCGACGAGAGGTGGGAAAAATCGGCGCACAGCGAAAGCACCAAATCCGCCAACAATGGCGGTAAAGCCGAGGGCGAGCGCCGTGATCCTGAGAATGTGGTCCAGCTGAATTTCGCCAGTCACCGCAACACCGGAGACCACGGTGAGGAGGAGAAGACCAAGGATGTCGTCAAATACCGCAGCACCCAAGATAATGCGGGCCTCCCGGGAGTCGAGGGCACCAACGTCGCGGAGGACACGCGCCGTGATGCCGACACTGGTGGCGACCAGGACTGTTCCTATGAAGATCGCTTCCAAAGAGGGATAGCCAAGTGCCAGCATCAGGATTGTGCCACCGATGAAGGGGCCGACAACCCCGAGCACCGCTACCAGCAGCGAACGGATACCAACCCGTAAAAGATCCGTTAGGCGCGTTTCCAGTCCAACGAAAAACAAGAGGGTCACGACGCCGACTTCAGCGACCGTTTCCAGTGCGAGCGAGAGCCCCTCGCGTGCTGCTTCCTGATCGTTATGAAACGCCTCGAGAATGGTGTGGCTTGGGACACCAATGAGGCCGAGCGCGAACGGACCGATCAGGATGCCAGCGAGGATTTCGCCGATGACAGCAGGTTGGCGCAGTCTGAGCAGGATTTCACCACCGAGCTTCGCTGCGACGAAAATGATGAGTAATTCAGTGAGTACTTCAACGATCGCTGTCATTGGCCTATCCCCTAGACCAGGTCGCCAGTGCCGCACGACCACGCATAGTCAGAAAGGCATTATCACGCTCGCGGGCTGCGTTGGGGAGATCCCTGGCTCAAATATGGATAGCCAGATTGTCGACAGCTAAGGCTGCTTCAGCAATCACCTCGGAGACGGTGGGGTGCGGATGGACAGACAAACCAATCTCCCAGGGAGTCGCCTCCAGCAGCTTGGCGAGCGCAGCTTCAGCAATGAGCTCGGTGGCATGGTTACCGATGATATGAACACCCAGAATATCGTTCGTCTCAGCGTCGGCGATGACCTTCACAAAACCATCGGTTTCGCCCTCGATGAGAGACTTCCCGTTCGCGCGGAAGGGGAACTTACCGACCTTGATGGTCCGACCTTGTTCCTTCGCTTGCCGCTCGGTGAGGCCCAGACTCGCAATTTCTGGATGGCAGTAGGTGACCACTGGAACGCGCTGGTAATCGAGAGGTAGCGGTTTCTCAGCAGCGATGTGCTCGACCGCGATGATCCCCTGGTGCATGGCAGTGTGCGCGAGCTGTTGGATACCAAGGACATCACCAATAGCGTACACACCCTCCACATTTGTGCGGAAGTACTCGTCGGTGACAATAAAGCCGTCCTTCACACGGATGCCGAGCTCTTCGAGACCGATGTCTTCAATGTTTCCCTCGCGGCCGAGGGCGACGAAGAGCGCATCAGCCTCAATAATCTCCTCCGGTGCTCCGCTCTTGCGGACACGCATGCGGACGCCACCTTCCGTGATGTCGAAATCCTCGCTCGTTGGTCGGTAGTCAGGGATGATGCGAATACCCTTGCGGGTGAAGGCACGGATCAACTGCTGTTGGACTTCGTCGTCTTCGTTCGGCACGATGCGGCCGACCAGCGTCACCTCGGCGCCAAATGAACGGTAAATCGTGGCATGTTCCACGCCGGTCGCGCCGCCGCCGCGGATGATCACACGCTTGGGATACCAGTCGAGTTGCGCCGTTGTGTGGTCACTGTTGAGGACGCGAACGCCGTCGAAGGGGATACCGGGAATAGGACGCGGGCGAGATCCGGTGTCGATGATAATGGCGCGGCCCCGCAGTTCCAGGTGCTGTCCGTCAGAGCCGTTGACGAGAACTGTACGGTTTCTCGTGAGGCGACCAACCCCGTGGATGAGGGTGATCTGATGTTTCCGGAAGAGGAAGTGAATTCCCTTGTGCAGTTGTTCAACGACCTCCTGGCTACGCCGGAACGCGGTCGCGTAGTCGCCCTGGACTTCGCCGACAATAACCCCGAACTCTCGAGCACGACGCGCCTGCTCGAGGAGTTCGGCGCTTTTGAGGAGGGCCTTACTTGGGATGCAGCCACGATGGAGGCAGGTACCGCCAACCTTGTCCTTCTCGACGACGGCAACCTTGAGACCGAGCTGCGCGGCGCGGATCGCCGCGACATAGCCGCCGGTACCACCGCCCAGGAAGACGACGTCGTACTCCTGGCGCTGCTCGACCGCCATAGTGACCTCCTCGCCTGGCCATCGCTGTCGACTTGCTACTCCGGACTGAGCCCGGAGCCCTCTCCTGGGCAGTATAACAGGGTCGGAAGGGAACACCATCCACTCTACTGTGCAGAGGCGTGGACTTGCCGAATCACTCAGTGTGCTCGAATCACTCGGTGTGCTGATGAAGGTGCGTCGTACAGGCAATGGCCGGGGACGACCGCTCGGAATTGGCCCAGAGGTCATGCTTTGCAAAGCGGCTCCGCTCCACTGAATCTGGAATCAAGCGTTGGTTGTGGGGTCAATGTGATGTCCTGGTGGTGTGAGAAAGAGCACAGTCTGCAGGAAAGGGGTGATGGACATGCGTGCCAGGGCGTGTTCTGTCGGAGAGCGGTGGCTGGTGCGCTAGGACTCTTGTGTGAGCCTCAGCCTGACAGTTCGCCGCTTTGCATTGATGAGTGCGGCGAGGATAACCGGGGTTGAGGTCTCAGAGAGCGTGACCCTACCGGGGCAACACGGAAAGTGGCAAGGCGTGTGAACCGGAAAGGCATGGTCGCTTCTACTCAAGACGCCTGTTGCAGACCTAGGATACCCCCGATGGGAGGATTGAGCTCAGCGCATGCGGGTGGAGTCACCAGTGCCCTCGACCGCTGTTTCGCTGAGTTGCTCTTGCCTTCGGTGTGGATGTGCTGCAAGCCTGATTGTCCTGTGCGAGCTCTGAGCCCGCCTGCAGCGTAGCGGAGCTGGCCGGGCGCGGTCCTTTTCTAACGCGGTCGTGGATGAGGATGGTATCGCATACCTCAAACATCGTGAGGGCATCGGTCAGGGTGGGGCGAGCCTCAACGGACTCGTCTAGGTGAGACGAAAGCAGAGCACGATGAATTGTAGTCAGGCAACCATCACGCAAGCGGAACGCTCCTCAAGCACCGGTGATTGTCAGGGCACTCCTCTGCTGAAGAAACGGTTTAGCCAGGGGCTCGACAGACACGGGGGGGGAGCGGCCAATAGCAACGATCGAGAAGCTCTTGATCAATGACTTCCATCCACCCCTCTGACCGTAAGATACTGGGTGATCACCGTCCGTTTGACGTCGTCAGACGGAAAACGATGCCGCGTTGGGAGCAGCTGTGTCACGCTCTGGACCTTCACACTGAGCGGGATATGCTCGTGTCGGTCCTCCACGAACGCTGAGCAGGCAGTCGGACAGAGTGGGGCGCAGATGAATCATCTTGTCAAGGGGTGAGGAAGTGCTTGCTATCTTCGCTGCTAGCAGCGTGGCCCTCCAGATGCAGTGTCGAGAGGTGATCCTATCCTCGATTGGTGTTTTCCAATACTTGGTGGATGTGTGCTTAGTTAGA
>CALIMB010000050.1 GCA_938028665.1 uncultured Thermomicrobium sp.
ACTACCTTCAATACGCTGCACATCCCCAGCGTGTCGCAGCTATCGATGCCGCAGCCTTAGCACTCGCTCACCGCTTGACCCGCCACGGACAAAAGCGCGTGCATGTCAACCTCTCCTTGCGAAGCCTACTCTATGCAGAGCTTGAGGAGACTCTCCAGCAATGCTCAGATCTTTCTGGTATTGTCCTTGAAGTGACTGAAGGATGCACGAGCACCTATGATCTTCTCCTTGTGCGTGAGCGCCTTGAAGAACTGATCAAGCATGGGGCGCGGTTCGCCCTCGACGATGTTGGAGCCCCCGACCAAACTCTCAGCTTGCTCTTTTACCTTCCCGTACAGATGGTCAAACTTGCTGGATCACTGGTGAATCGCCTCCCTGATGATCATAAGCTTCGCAAGATGCTTCTGCACTTTGTCCGGTTTCTCCATGAGCAAGGGATCGAAGTTGCAGCTGAGCACGTTGAAACGGAGCATATGCTAGTAATGCTCCAAGATCTTGAAATAGACTACGTGCAAGGATTTCTTCTTGGACAACCAAAGCTTCTCGACGTCTGACTACCCGGTTCCTTGTAATTGCGACACTGCTGTCCCTCTTGCGTACACCCCACTGGTCCGCTGAACACCCTGGAAAGGTTATCAGAGTGCCTCCCCCTCTCTGCCTGACACACGCTGCGAACAGGACGGAATGATCCCCCTTATTCTCGCAGTAGGCCACTGCTCAGAATCTCTCCGTATCCCTAAAGAAACTCTCTCCTGGCACATCTCCATTTCTGCTGCTGACCGTCTCGGACAGTCCAACACTCCTCATCCACCTGACCCACACACCACGCCTGGGATAGCCAGCGAGGAACGCTCATAGTCGAGGAGTATGCAGCTTCCAGAACCCCCGAACTGCTCCCCTCTCTCCTTGCCAAAACCACGCTCGATATCACTAAGTGAAACCTGGGCGAGCACCATTCGCCACAAGTATGATTGCAAGGGAAAGCGACACACGTTAACGGGTGATCACGCTCTGCAAGGCCCAGTGATCGGATCGATACCGTGCTTGACACTGATCCTCTCCAACGCGACAACGGTCACGTCGCCCTGGAGTTCTCTTCCCAGGGCAATGGTCTTGTATCCCTCAACGGTCACCGACCAGTCCTCGTTTTGAACCAAAACTACGAGCCACTCCATGTGGCAACACTGCGGCGAGCGCTTGTTCTGTGGCTTTCCGGCAAGGCAGAAATCCTGGAGACCTATGAGCAGGAGGTTGCTTCGGCACAGCGGCGCTTCCCCGCACCGTCGGTCATCCGGCTCCTGAGCCTGGTCAAGCGCCCCCCGGTGCGTGTCAAACTCTGCCGCCGTGAGGTCTTCCTCCGCGACAACTACACCTGCCAGTACTGCGGCGTCCGTACCCATGATTTGACCATCGACCACGTCATACCGCGTTCCCGTGGCGGTCCGCACACCTGGGAGAATGTCGTCAGTGCCTGCCGCAGTTGCAACCATCGCAAGGGAGGCAAGTCCCTTACTGAAGCACGAATGCAGCTCTTGCGCCAACCTTTCGAGCCACGCCCAGGACGATACTACCTGGTACAACGCGTGCTCCGCTCCTCCCTGCACGAGAGCTGGCTAAAATTTCTCCCCGATCTTGACGTCAAGAGCCAACGGAGTCGATAACTCGAACGATCATATGGACAGTCCAGGTTCGTCGGGAACAGACTGCCAAAGGGGGAGACATGCTCGACCTCAGGCTCATTCGCGAACATCCAGAGATGATCCGCGAGGCACTGCGGAAGCTGAATGCCGAAGCCCCGATCGATGAGATTCTCGATCTCGACGAACGACGCCGAACACTTGTTGCTGAGGTGGACCAGCTCAAAGCACAACGCAACGCGGAATCGCGGCGTATCGCTGGACTCTCACCTGGCCCAGAGCGCGAGGCAGCAATTGCCGCAATGCGCGCACTCGGTGACCGCATTGAGGAACTGGACCGTGAGCTTGCTGCTCTCGAGGAGCGACTCCAAACTCTGCTGCTCGAGGTGCCAAACCTGCCTGATCCAGACGTCCCAGTTGGCCCGGACGAGAGCGGCAACGTGGTCGTTCGGCACTGGGGCGAACCGCGGCAGTTCGACTTCCCGGTCAAACCGCACTGGGAACTGGCCGAACAGCTCGGGCTGATCGACTTCGAGCGGGGCGTCAAGATCGCCGGGAGCCGCTTCTACGTTCTCCGAGGAGACCTGGCCCGCTTGCAGCGAGCCCTGATTACTTGGATGATCGACCTGCATGTCTCCGAACATGGGTATCTTGAGGTCTACCCACCCTTCCTCGTGCGGCGCGAGGCCATGATCGGTACCGGAAATCTCCCCAAGTTCGGCGATAACCTCTACCACGATGAGGAAACCGACCTCTGGCTTATTCCCACTGCTGAGGTTCCCGTCACCAATCTTTTCCGCGATGAGATCTTGCCACCTGGTTCACTCCCAATCTATCTTGTCGCGGCTACTCCCTGCTTCCGGAAGGAAAAGGTCTCAGCTGGCCGGGATGTGCGTGGTATTAAGCGTGTCCATCAGTTTGAAAAAGTGGAAATGGTCAAGTTCGTGGAGCCCGAGCGCTCGGACGAGGAACTGCAGCGGCTGGTCGCAGATGCTGAGGATGTGCTCCGCCGCTTAGAACTCCCCTATCGGGTGGTGCAAATGTGCACCGGCGACCTCTCCTTCACTGCCGCCAAGAAGTTCGATCTTGAAGTCTGGGCACCCGGCTCGCAGGAGTGGCTCGAGGTATCATCCTGCTCTAACTTCCGCGATTTCCAAGCACGCCGTGCCAACATCCGCTTCCGACCCAGCGAGGGCGCACGCCCCCAGTTCGTCCATACCTTGAATGGTTCGGGGCTGGCACTGCCACGGACGCTGATCGCTATTCTGGAAAATTATCAGCATCCAGATGGCTCTATTGACATCCCAGCAGTACTGCGACCGTACATGGGCGGACAGGAACGGATTGGGCCACAGCCAGCCTACTGGATGCCCGCTCAGGCTCGCCAGACACGCGAGCAGGCATTGGCAGGAGATGCATGACGATGTCCGCAGTCCACGTTATCGAGGCACGTGGCTCGGCAACGGCCCTCGGCGAGACCATCGGTCGGGCTCTGCAGGCGATACTACCCAAAGCGATTGCGCGACATCGTCAGGAACGAGCCAGATACGGTAGGGACCAAGCACTGGCGCTTGCCCGACCTCTCCGCGATGATCTCAAAGGCCATTTGTCGCGGAGGGCAGAAGAACTTCCTGCTTTGACTCACGCCGCTGCTGTCGATGTCGATGCTATGGTCAGCCTGAACGCGCTCCAGAAAACGTTGTTCTTGGCCCGCCGTATCCGGTTGGGAGAAGAGTGCACTAGCCTGGCAGTGCCCAGGGCAGCAGCAACTGACAATTGCGTGCTCCTCGCCCACAACGAGGACGCTCTCCTTTACCGTCATGAGGAACCCTGCGTGGTGCGCGCACGACCAGCGGATGAGCCAATCTTTGTCGCCATCGCGTACGGCGGTCTCTTCGTGTATCAAGGTGTGAACGAGATCGGGATCGGCTCGACCAGCAACGCCTTGCAGATGACCGATATCTGGATTGGTGTTCCGAAACTCTTTCTCTCCCGTGAGGTCTTGCGCGCTTCAACTCTTACGCGAGTGATCCAGGCCACAGATCTCGCCGAGCGTGCCAACGGCAATAACCACCTCATTGCAACTGCTGACAGAGAGATCTACGACATTGAGGTCAGCGGGCGACACGCTGCGCTGCACTATGTGGGGAACCAGCCGTTCGCGCACACGAATCATGTTCTGGCCCCGGAACTGCGCAGCCTTGAGGAGAGCAATACCCGCGATTCCCAACTGCGACGTCATCGTACGCAGCATTTGCTAGAACTGACGGCAGGTCAACGCACCGTTGAGACACTCCAGGCTCTACTCCGCGACCATGCCAATCAGCCAAACGCTCTTTGCAAGCACCTTGACCCGGCAGCAGACCAGGCAAGTCGGACGATCGCCGGGTTAGTGGTTGATGTGACAGGACGCGAACTTGGGATTGCGCCAGGAGTACCGTGCCGCGTCGCTTTCGAGCGCATCACACTCGCCTGAGCGAGGAGGCTGCAGATGGAAAAGGTGATCATCTCGGTCGCCACGACCGGCAGTTGGACAACGCGCGAGCAGACACCCTATGTCCCCCTCACCGAAGAGGAGATTGCTACGGAGGCGATCCGGTGCTGGCGTGAGGGTGCAGCCATTGTGCACATTCATGTCCGTGACGAGCAAGGGCGAGTGACCAGTGATCCAGCTCGCTACGCTCGAGTGCGTGACCTCATCCGCGCCGAGGGTTGCGACATCCTTCTGAACTTCTCAACCGGCGGTGGAGCAGGCATTGTCCCGGATGAGGAGAGGATCGCACCAGTCCGGTTGCGTCCGGAGATCGCCTCGTTTGATGCCGGATCGCTGAACTTTGGCGAACGAGTTTTTGTGAATTCACCACAATTTCTTGAACAGCTCGCTCAGGAAATGCAGTCCCACGGTGTTAAACCAGAGATCGAGTGCTTTGACAGTGGATTCATTGAGACGGCCAAGCGATTCATCGAGCGAGGGCTGATTGAACCCCCGTACTGGTTCCAGATGGTTTTGGGGGTGCGCGGTGGAGCTCCCGCAACTGTAGAGCAACTTGTCCATATGGTGCGGCAACTTCCGCCGGGTTCTCTGTGGTCAGTCTGCGCTATCGGGCGACACCAGTTGCCGATGAACGTTGCGGCCCTCGTCATGGGCGGGCATGTCCGAACCGGACTTGAGGACAATATTTACTACTCGTACCGTGTCCTCGCTGAGGGGAATGCACCCTTAGTCGCACGAGTGGTTCGCATCGCCCGCGAGCTCGGCCGCGAGCCGGCAACACCGAACGAGGCGCGCCAACTGCTGGGGCTCCCACCATTCCGCGGGTGAGGATGTATGGCTCGCCGACGCGTCGCGATCGCTGAACTCTCTCACGAGACGAACTCGTTTTCCAGCGTGCCGGTCGATCTGGCCTTCGTCGAACGTTGCGGAATCGTTCGGGGACCGGCCGTCATCGAACAAGCACGCGATACTGCAACGGTGCTTGCCGGCTTTATCGATGCAGCTGCAGAAGTGGAACTGGAACTTGTCCCCTTGCTCTCCGTCTGGATCACACCCGCCGGAAAAGTCACGCGCGAGGCGTACGAGACACTTCTCGCCGTGCTTCTGACAGGCATCGAACGCGCCCAGCCACTTGACGGTGTCCTCCTCGCACTGCACGGTGCAATGGTTGCCGAGCACGTGTCCGATGGCGATGGAGAACTCCTTCGCCGCCTGCGGGCGCTGATCGGGTCCCGTGTTCCTATCGTTGCAGTGCTCGATCTGCACGCCAATATAAGCCCTCTTATGGTCCAGCAAGTCGATCTGCTTCTTGGTTATCATACCTACCCGCATGTTGATCAACGAGAGCAGGGACAGCAAGCTGGTCGGCTCCTTGGTCGTCTGCTTCGTGGCGAGATTCGCCCCACCACTGTGTTGGTCAAGCCGCCGATGCTGCCGACATCCCAACGGATGACAAGCGATCGCCCACCAATGCGCCTACTGTTCGACCGAGCCAGAGCAATGGAACATGATCCGCGCGTGCTGGACGTAACAGTGGCCGGCGGTTTCCCGCCCGCCGACGTTCCGGAAGCCGGACTGAGTATCGTGGTCACCACGGACAACGATCCAGCACCTGCTCAGCAACTCGCTGACGAACTCGCGGCACTCGCTTGGGAACTTCGCCATGGCTTTCTTGGTGGAGTGGCAACCTGGGAGGAAGCAGCCGCAACGATCCGGGCAATGATTCGTGGATCACTCGTGCTGGTTGATATTGCCGATAACCCTTGGAGCGGCGGGCCAGGAGATAGCGTCGAACTCCTGCGCTTCTTGCTCCAGCAACAGGCTCGACCGGCTGCACTCGCTCTGGTACGCGATCCTGAGGTCGTAGCCCATTGCCGCCAAGCGGGCGTACGCGCCACAGTCGATGTTGTGCTCGGTGGGAAGACCGATTCCTTGCATGGTCCACCCCTTCGCGTCCGGGGAAGAGTTCGCCTACTTTCGGATGGGCGATATATCAACGCCGGCCCAATGCATGCTGGGGTGACAGCCGATCTCGGCCGCACGGCTGTGCTCGCGATCGAGGGGATCGCCGTCCTTGTTACTGAACGTGCCGAGTCTCCGATTGACCTCAATGTCTTCCGATCGCACGGAATTGAACCGACTGAGCAGCGCATCCTTGCGCTCAAGGGAAAGGGACACTTTCGCGCCGCCTTCGAGCCAATTGCGGAACAAGTAGTGCTGGTGAAAGGACCAGGGATCACGGGGAGCGATCTTACTCGCCTTCCTTTCCGCAATATTCGCCGGCCGATCTGGCCGCTTGACCTTGCTTGACTACTTACTCCGGCGCGAACTCGGCCAAACGGAGCGAGACCACGCGCGAGGCACCATCCTCTCCCATGGTCACGCCATAGAGCGTTCCTGCTGCTTCGATCGTTGCACGGTTGTGCGTGATGATGAGAAACTGCGTCCGTTCGGCAAGCCGTTCCAGTACCGCTCGAAAGCGCAATACGTTCGCCTCATCAAGTGCAGCATCCACCTCGTCGAGGACGCAGAACGGGAGTGGACTGGATTCCAACAGCGCAAAGCGGAGCGCCACTGCGGCGAGCGCGCGCTCACCACCACTCAGTTGCTGCACAGAGCGAACGCGTTTCCCAGCCGGCTGGACAACGAGTTCCACCCCTTCGATCGAGCCGGTTCCGTTACGTGCTACCAGCCGCGCCCGACCTCCACCAAACAGTTCACTAAACGTCGCTGCGAAGGCGCGATCAAGCTCGCGGAGTGACCGTACGAAGCGCCGCTCGATCTGCCGGTCAAGTTCCGCGAGGAGTGTGCGCAGCGTCTGGACAGTCGCCCGCACATCATGGAGTTCCGAGCGGAGTAACTCATACCGTGCGTGTTCGGTCTCGTACTGGGTGATCGCTGCTTCACCGAAGCGGCTCAACTCCTGCCAGCGCCGCCGGAGTTCCACGATGCGGCGCTCAAGCCACTCCGCCGGCTCATGAACGTGCTCGGCCAGCTGACCCAACGTCTCCGACAATCCTTCGACTTCTCGAGCGCCAGTGAGTTCCCAGGCCGCACGCTCCAGTACAGCCTGCTGGAGCTGTTCAGCTCGTTCCAGCGTGACCCGAACTGCGGCTCGCTCCCGTTCGATCCGGTGCAGCTGCTCCTCTGCTGTTGCCAGCGCGCTCCGTGCAGCGCTGAGCTGACGTGCCCGCTCTTCGAGCACCGTCACAATAGCCGCGTCCTCTTGTTCGAGCTGAGAAACAGTCACAGAAAGCGACGCCGCTTCAGACTCGGCTCGTTCGGCCTCTGCGAGCGCCCGTTCATAGTCGACAGCAAGTTCCGCACGACGACTTGCCAACTCTCTCATCCGCTGCCGAAGTCGTTCCAGCTGGCGCTCCAGGTGGGCCCGCTCCCGTTCGAGGGCACGGACACGCTCACGGAGAATCGTGACCTGACCCGCCAGTTGTTCTCGCTGTGGATCGGCTTGCTGGAGCGCAGCCAGTTCATCAACAAGTCGTCTCCGCTGCTCCTCGATCCTGACGTGCACCGACTCCCATTCGGCCTCCTGCGCAGAGAGTGTTTGTTCCTGCTCTTCTGCCTCTGCAAGAAGACGTTCGAGGCGCGCGATCACCTGCATGTCGCGTGCGTGCGTTTCGGCAAGCATCGTTAACGATCGCTCCACCCGCTGACGCTCCGCGACGAGTTCGGTCTGCGCTGTCTCAAGCGCACGCAGTCTCTGCTCGACCTCTTCCAAAGTCGTTCGCGCCTGCTCGTGCTCGAGTTGCAAGGATTCCAGCTCATGTCGCCCGTGAGTCACTAGCTGCTCCAGGCGTTCTGCCCGAGCGGCGAGTTCACGGCGTTCCCGAGCCAGAGACAGAACCCTTGGCTCACGGTTCTTCGCTGCTCCACCAGTGACGGAGCCGCTGGGACGCGCAAGGTCACCTTCCCGGGTGACGACCACCCAGCCAGCAGGAAGTTGTGAGAGCAGGCGCCGGGTTGTGGCAAGGTCAGTGACAACGAGAACTCGCCCAAGCAATGATTGCACGACAGGACGTAGTGCTGGCGAAGCAGACACCAGTTCGGCTGCCACCCCGATGACACCAGGTTCACCCCGCGCGAGCGGTAGTGGGGTCGGTGGAAAAGTGCGGAGGCTGTCTAGGGGATGAAAAGTTACCCGGCCAGCACGGTGCTTTTTGAGAAAAGCAATCGCTGCCTCCGCATCGATCCAGCGTTCCACCACGATGTCGTGGAGGTGCCCACCAAGTGCAGCCTCGACTGCGAGCTCAAGCTCAGGTGGAACCTCGATGAGTGCGCCAAGAGCCCCAAGGACACCGTTCAGCTGACCACGATGGACTGCGGCAAGCACAGCTTGCGTCCCACCAGCCATGAGCCCGCCTTCGAGCACGTGAGACAATGCGTCGAGACGTGTGCGTGCCAGGATGAGTTCACGCTCCAGTTCACGCACCACCTGCGCTTGCCGTTCAAGCTTCGCGCCGGTTCGCGCCACTGATGCGGCACAGCGCTCGGCCACGAGTTTTGCATCGGCAAGCTGTTCGCTCAGTTCGGCCTCGCGTGTAGTGAGGTCCACAAGTTCGCGTTCCAGGGCAGTGCGCTCACCAGTCCGCTCGACCGCCACGGCACGGAGCTGTATGAGTTCCTGGCGTCGAGCCTCGGTCGCCGCCGCCAGTGTCGCACGCTCACGCGCGAGCTGTTGGCGCTGGTGCTCACACTGAAGGCGCTGACGCTCGAGTTCTTCAAGGTCACGGCGAAGCTGTGCAGCACGACGGGCGCGTTCTGCTGCAGCAGCCTCGGTTTGCTCAAGTAACAACTCTGCAGCGGTCAGTTCATCATTTGTCGCAGCGTGCAGCGCCTGAAGGCGCTCAAGTTCCTGCTGGAGAGCGAGAGTCTCCTGGCGAGTGCTCGCAGCATCAGCGTCAAGCGCGTCGAGTTGTCGTGTGAGCATTGCAGCACGCTCCCGGGCTACCTGAGCCCGGTGCGCCGCAACCTCAGCGTCACGCGTATGAACTCGCCGACGTTCGGCCAGCAGCTCACGCTGCGTGGCAAGCTCACGATATGCACTTTCCGCACGTTCCAGTGACTCCCGCGCCACCCAAACTGCTGCGACTGCATCTTCATAGGCGCGCTCATACTCGACAGATCGACACTGCGCGGCCTTGACCTCGTCACGCACATTCCGCCAGCGCACAGCGAAGAGACGCAGCATCGTCTCTCGGAGTGCCTCGCGCACAGTCATCGCCTCGCGTGCCCGCTCCGCTGCCGCGGCGAGCGTCGCAATATGCGGTTCGAGTTCCCGCAAAAGGTCTTCCAGCCGCTGTGCGTGCTGCTCAGCCTCAACCAATCGTTGGCGTGCCTCGGCTTGGCGTAGGCGCAAGCCTGCCAATCCAACCGCATGCTCGAGGAAGTCACGGCGCTCGCTCGGGCGCTGGTCCAGGACGGCATCGACCACTCCCTGACGGACGATGACCCACTCGGCTCGGAGGACAGCAGCGATCTGGGCTACGTCACGAAGTCGCGCCCGAGTACCGTTGATCAAGTACTGGTTTTCACCATCGCGAAAGATCCGCCGGGTCAGACTGACTTCCTGAAAAGGTAGACCGAGTTCCTCCCCGTCCTGTTCGAGGACTAACGTTACTTCAGCCATGCCAAGTGGCGCACGTCCCGGACCACCCGCGAAAATGACATCGTCAGCACGACGGCTCCGCATCGCCACGCCGCTCTGCTCACCGAGCACCCAGGCGATGGCATCGGCGAGATTCGACTTCCCCGAGCCATTTGGGCCAATGATCGCGGTGATACCGCGATCGAAGGTAAGCTCGAGAGGATCAGCAAAGCTCTTGAAACCGAGAACAGTGAGCCGTGTCAGACGAACACCCATTGGTACACCCGGTCAGTCGGGATAACCGTATGGAAAGCGGCTATGCCAGGCCACAGCCGAAGCGATGATCTCTTCAATCCCGTACCGCGGATGCCAGCCGAGGACACGTGCTGCTTTGGCATAACTGGCATATTTCACCGGCGGCTCACCAGGACGTGGTTCTCCCTGCTCAACGGGGAAGCGCACACCGGTGATCTTCTGGACAAGCTCCACAATCTGACGAGTGGAATATCCAACGCCGCTCCCAAGGTTGATGACATCGGTGTGGTGGCCACGCCGCAGCGCCTCCAGCGCCAAGACGTGCGCCTCCGCTAAGTCAAGAACGTGGACATAGTCGCGGATCGTGGTACCATCGGGCGTCTCAACACGTGGCGAGGTCAGCCGAAAGGGCTGGAGCCCAAGCGCACCGCGGATAGCATTCGGAATGAGATGCTCTTCGGGTCGGTGATCTTCACCCATGGAACCATCGAACGCTGCACCGGCTGCGTTGAAGTACCGGAGGCTGATGGAGCGTAATCCATAGGCAGCATCATACCAACGCAGGTACTGCTCAACCTGAAGTTTCGTGGCCCCATACGGGTTCGCCGGTTCGGTCGGGTGTTCCTCGTCCAGTGGAAGATAGCGTGCCTCACCATAGACTTCCGACGTGGAGGAGAAGACGACATGCGCAACATCATGAGCTAGGCAGGCCTCGAGGAGGACAATAGCACCACCGACGTTATGGACAACATACTTGTTTGGATCAACAACCGACTCTCGGACGGATGTATAGGCAGCGAGGTGGAGGACAGCATCGAAGCGCCAGCGACGGAAGCAGGCGAAGACCGCCTCACGGTCCACAAGTTCTCCGACGACGAGCGGCGCGTGAACAGCCGCACGATGCCCCTGACGAAGGTTGTCGAAGACAACAACCTCATGACCAGCTTGCTGGAG
>CALIMB010000051.1 GCA_938028665.1 uncultured Thermomicrobium sp.
GCTCCTGGCGTTGGGGCGGTTGCTGGCTGAATCGGCCTATCCGCGTGAACGGAAAGAGCTCTCCCTCCCCGGCATGAAGGTCGACGTGCTCCGCCGCCGCACTGCTGACGCGGAAGACGACGAGGCGTTGGTCATCGGGGAAGTCAAACGTTCACCACGTGCCCACCACGCTCAACGACTCCAACTCGGATACTACCTCCTCCGTCTCCGCGAGGCTGGCCTCAATGTCCGTGGTGAACTTCGCTACCCCGAACAGCGGCGCGTCGAACCAGTCGACCTCACTCCTGAGTTGGAAGCAGCTGTTCGCCAGGCGATTGCTCAGGTGCAAACCCTTCTTGCCCTCCCCACCCCTCCTCCACCCGTCCGTATCTCTGCCTGTACCCACTGCGCCTACTACGAGTTTTGCTGGATCGGCGAGGAGCCGCTCTCACCCACCGCGGAGCGACGTCGTCGCTCCGCGCAGACTCCTCGGACGAGGGAGCACAAATGAAGCCGGTCTACGTCTTCTCTTCCGGAAGGCTTGCTCGCCATCAAAACACGATCGTTCTTGAGACCGACGAGGGGAAACGCTTCTTGCCGATCGAGCAGATCAGTGAGCTCTATATCTTCGGCGAAGTCGACCTCAATAAGCGTTTCCTGGAGTTTGTTGCCCGGGAGGGCCTGCTTCTGCACTTCTTCAACCGCTACGGTTATTACACCGGAACTTTTTATCCTCGCGAGCATCTCTCGAGCGGTGCATTGATTCTCCGCCAGGTTGAGCACTACTTGGATAATGCTCGACGCCTCACCCTCGCCCGTGCTTTCGTCCGTGGTTCGCTCCGCAATATCCGCACCGTGCTCCTGTACTACCGCCGACGCAATGTCGACACGCAATCCGCGCTGGATATTGTCGAGCGAGCCTTCGCCGAAATCGAGCAGGCTGACTCGACAGCCGCCCTCATGGCAATCGAAGGTCACGCCCGGGAAGCCTACTACGCAGTCTGGCCGCGCATCATCGATGCCGAGTTCCCGTTCGGTCCGCGTACCCGGCGACCACCCCGCGATGAGACCAATGCCTTGATCTCCTTCGGTAACTCCCTTCTCTACACTGCCGTTCTGGCACAGGTGTATCAGACACACCTCGATCCTCGCATTGGCTACCTCCACGAAACCAACTTCCGCCGCCATACACTGAACCTTGATGTCGCTGAGGTCTTCAAACCTGTTCTCGTCGATCGATTGATCTTCCGTCTGGTCAACCGCGGGCAGCTGCAACGCCGACACTTCGTCACCGGCGCGGAGGGCGTTTTCCTCGATGATGATGGGCGAAAACTCGTTGTCGAGGCCTGGGAACAAACCTTGCAGGAAACCTACCGACATCCTGTGCTCAATCGGTCCGTTTCCTATCGCACAACCTTGCGACTCGAACTCTATAAGCTGGAAAAACATCTTCTTGGCGAACAATCGTACATCCCGTTTGTTCTTCGTGGATAGTTTTGAGATCCTTGTCCATCTGCCATCTGAGCACAAACGGCGATGTTCCTCTGCCCTAACCGACACCATCCTCCGTCTTCCTGTCCGCTATCCTCTCCTGCTAGCAGAGAACCGCACCGTCAGCGCTGGTAAGGGAGCGGTCATGTACGTTATCGTTGCCTACGATGTGGGGGTGGAACGAGTGACACGGGTGCTCAAAATCTGCCGCAAGTACCTGACCTGGGTGCAAAATTCGCTTCTCGAGGGGGAACTTACTCCCGCACAGCTCCGTCGGCTTCAGCAAGAGCTGGAACGAGCTATCGATTCCCAGCATGACAGTGTCCAATTCTATATCCTGCCTCAGGCTTCGGTAGCGAAGCGGGTAACGCTTGGACTCGTCAAGAATGAGGTGACCCAGCTCATCTGACTTCATCGACCGCCGGGCACAGATCGCTGGCGGTTCGCTAGCTGACAAACCAGCCCGACTGCTGGGGTAATTCCTGCCACATACCGCAATCTTCTAAGGATCTCTGTCTTAGTTCTGCCACAAAACAGGTTCATTGGCGCACCACTCTCGTTTCCACTCAGTGGCGGCTGGTGCAAGCCGCAGAGCTGCGAGCCAGCCTCGAGCATTGTCAATAACTCGTCTGATGCCAATATTCCTCGCTCAATGGGAATCCGAATATCGTTTGGGGCATTGTCAATAACCTCGTCTGATGGGTGCTGCACCGTCGTCTTTCCAGGAGGACATTGTTTCACGCAACAGATCGCTACCCCGCTTTAGTACTGTCGAAGCAGCCAAAGCGGCCTGAAGGTGGTGCTAGAGTAGGATTGTCACCTCGCCAACCGGCGTTCCTACCTCTGATTCTCGTCACACCGTGGACGGGTGATCTTCCTCTGGCTTACCGCATCCAGTAGGGGAGCGTAAGTACCTGTAGCGACCTACTTTGGTGCTCTGCGTCAGTTGATCTGGGTCACCCACCCCACGGTGAGAGAGTAGGGGTCGTGAGCCTGTGAACTCGCACCCTTGGGATGACTCTCAATCTGAACCATGACTCGCCGTCCGGACGCGGTCAAGGCAGAGGCTTGCACTGTGCACCGAGTGGTCGGTTTCCGAGCTTTGCGAACTGGCCAAGAAATCACTCTTTTAGGCTCAGTGTTGTGCCTCCGCCATCGCCCGGCCGAAGGCCGCCCAGAAGGGATCGACACGCGGATGCTCCAGGCGCTGTTCCCGGCCCTCCACGACCAGCGTCAGGCCGCGCTCTGCTGGAACTACCTCCCCCACAATGCTCGCTGCTATCCCCTTGGTCGCCAACGCCGCCAGCACAGCATCTGCCTTCTGGGGGCGTACCGTGATGATTAGCGTCCCCTCGCTGATCGCCGCGTACGGATCCATCCCAAACAGCTCACAGATCTTCGCCACATCTTCCCGCAGAATGATTCGCTCCTGTTCGATCCGCATTCCAACGCCAGATGCCTCAGCTACCTCGACCAGTCCTCCGTAGACGCCACACTCCGTGGCATCGTGCATTGCGGTCACTCCGTCATCTCGTACTCCAACACTCACTGCGGTTAAGGCGTCTTCCACCACCGTCATTTGCCAAAAGAGGTCCTGTGCCCGTTCCGCAAAGTCCCGACCATAGGCCTTCGCGATCTGCTCGGGAAAGCTCACCGCAAAGAGCCCTGCGGCCTCAATCGCTGCCCCCTTCGTCACGATCACGAGGTCCCCCACCCGGGCCATCTTCGGTGTCACGTATCGGTCCGCGGGCCCGATGGCGAGTACCGCTGCACCACCGACCATGGGGTAATGGCATCCTTCGTAGCGTGCTGTGTGTCCGGCAACAATGGCAATCCCTAGTTCGGCACAGACCCGGTGCATGGTCGTCCAGAGAAGCGAAAGCTCCTCAGCTGTGATTTCGAGCGGGAGATTGAGGTCGATTGCCAAGTAGGTCGGCCGTAGCCCACTCGTGGCTGCGTCTGAAGCCAAGATGTGGATGGCAAACCAGGCCGCCCGCTCCCAACCGTAGGCTGGAACCACAAAGACTGGGTCGGTGGTGACAGCCATGACTAGCCCGTTCCCAAGATCGACAATGCCGACGTCAACCCCGTGCTGCGGCGGCACAAGTACCTGCGGTGCGGGAGCACCAAGATTGGGCAAGATAATCTGGTCGAACACCTCACGGGAGATTTTGCCAAGCGTGGGGAGCTCCAGTTCCATTCGTCTTCCTCCTTCCCCTGGCTTGCTCCATGATGGCAAAGATATCCTGGCCATGAAAGGCCGAGGCATCCTCTTCCGGATCATACGTTGATCCACTGAAGTGGGACTGCTCCAGTGTCCTTGTACCCGATTCTCAGGCCCTGGGTAGGGGAGGTGGCTATGCGGGTTACCAGTGTCGGCTTCAGCGAGCTGGCCATGAAAGATCGTGACACTCTGCGAATGGCCAAGCGTTTCTTGGTTGCCAGACAAGATTGCTCTGTGCCGACCGAGGAAGGTAGCCTTCGCTGACCTCTCTCCGGGCAGCGCATGCACTGGGCTATTGACGGGCCTGCTAGCCGGGGTGGCTTGCCAGGAGGATGATTCTAAACAGGAAAGGGTCCTGAGCACAACGTTTTCGAAAGCGTGTGCTGGCTGCACGAGAGGGAAACCTGCTTCCAAACGCACTGCCCAGCACAGGCGACCAACTCGGTACCATGTCCAGGCCTCAGGCGACAGGAGCGCCTTCAACAACTATGATTCGGCCTTGCACCTGGAACGCTCCGTCGGGATGGGACGTTTCTCCCTGGCATGGCGTCTGTACTGAAAACGGGCTGTGTAGCGTCGTACCAGCCAGAGTGGCAACCGCACACGAAGTAACCGGTTCCGATCTGGTCTGTAACAGCCACCGTGGTACGGAAACCTCCCTGCCGCATTCACTGTATATTGGCTGTCTTTGTGGCCAGACTACAGAACCACTGATGGAAGCGGAGGTCGTCGGTGAGTTCAGGATGGAAGGCGGTACCAATCAGGTGCCCCTGCTTCACTGCAACTGGTGCCCCGTCGGGAAGGCGCGCCAGTACCTCCACGGTCGGGCCGACTGTCTCAACGAGCGGCGCACGGATGAAGACGGCACGCAGTGGGGGAAGACCCAGTGGCTCAACAAGCACGTCGCACTCGAAGCTCTCACGCTGGGAGCCGAATGCATTACGACGAACGACGACATCGAGGAGCCCAAGGAGCGGTTGGTAGCGTGCCCGTGTCTCGGCGACGACCTCTCGGGCCAGGAGGATTAGCCCAGCACAGGTACCCCAAATTGGTCGACCTGATTGAGCGAAGGCACGAATCGGCTCAACAAGCTCCCAGCGCTCCAGGAGCCGTCCGATCGTGGTGCTCTCTCCACCCGGGATGATGAGTCCTGCAACTCCGGCAAGATCTGCTGGTCGATGGACATCTCGCCCCTCGACACCAAGGCGCTGAAGCGCCGCAAGATGCTCGGCAAAATCACCTTGGAGCGCCAGGACGCCAATCACGAGTGTCATTGCTTCTCCTCACCAGCCCCGTGGTGCCAGACGCTGCTCCGGAGCCAACGTTGCCAAATCAATTCCTGGCATTGCCTCACCAAGACCACGCGACACCTGTGCCAGGACTTCCGGATCACGATAATGCGTCACCGCATCAACGATGGCCTTCGCTCGGGCAAAGGGGTTCTCTGACTTGAAGATCCCCGAGCCGACAAACACCCCCTCTGCACCAAGTTGCATCACCAGCGCTGCGTCGGCTGGTGTCGCTACACCACCGGCGCAGAAGAGGACGACAGGCAGTCGTCCTTGCTCAGCTACCTCTCGTACCAGCTCAGAGGGTGCACCCAGTTCCTTGGCTACTGTCACCAATTCCTCGCGTGGGAGCGCAGCCAGCCGCCGTATTCCGTCGAGGATATCTCGTAGGTGACGTACCGCCTCCACGATGTTGCCCGTACCTGCCTCCCCTTTGCTCCGGATCATCGCCGCCCCTTCGGCAATACGCCGGAGCGCTTCACCAAGGTCCCGAGCGCCACAGACAAAGGGGACGCGGAAGGCATGCTTGTCGATGTGAAAGCGGTCATCGGCTGGTGTCAAGACCTCGCTCTCATCGATGAAATCGACACCGAGCGTCTCCAGAATTTGTGCCTCGACAAAGTGGCCAATGCGCACTTTGGCCATCACCGGAATGGTTACCGCCTCCTTGATAGCGAGGATTCGATCCGGGTCAGCCATGCGGGCCACCCCTCCCTCACGCCGGATATCGGCAGGCACCCGCTCCAGTGCCATCACCGCGACCGCTCCTGCCTCCTCGGCAATCTGGGCTTGCTCGGGGGTCACTACATCCATGATCACGCCCCCTTTCAGCATCTGTGCCAGGCCCACCTTCGTCCGCCAGGTTGCCTGCTGGATATCCGCATTCGGCTGAGTCATCATTGCTCTCCTTTCCTTACGCTCTTCTTTCACTAGACGATCGGAGCACTCATTCCTTGTCGGACCTCATGAGCTGCCCGGAGGGCCGCCACCGCAGTGGACAACCGGCGTACTCCCTCGACGATGGTCGCTGGTGCCGGATAGGTGAAGTTCAGACGAAGGAAAGCGCGTCCAGAGGTTGGATCTGGAAAGAAGCTCTCACCTGGAGTGAAAGCCACGCCCTGCTGAGCAGCTTCCGGTAGGAGGTCGCGGGCACGCAGTCCCTCAGCTAGTTCTCCCCAGAGGTAGAGCCCTCCGCTGGGTATGCGAAACCGGAGTGCTGCCCCAAGTTCGGTACGGAGGGCTGCAACCAAGACGTCACGGCGTTCGCGATAGGCTGCGCGCAGCGCTTCAAGGTGTGGAGGCAAAAGGTCACGCTGGAGAAACGCCCACACTGCCCACTGCATAAGCGGATTCGTATCGAGATCCACGAGCTGCTTAACCAGGGCCAGCTGGTGGATAACTGGCCACGGACCGAGGACCCATCCGATCCGGAAGCCCGGGAAGAGGATTTTGGAGATTGTCGTCAGGGAGATCACGACTCCACCCTCGTCGAGCGCAGCCAGCGGTGGTGGCGGCGGTGCCTCGTACCACAGTTCACGGTAGGGGTCATCTTCGACGACCGGTATGCCAGCCCGTGCTGCCAGCTCGAGGAGGCGCTGCCGGCGATCCAGTGAGAGGGTGGTGCCAGAGGGGTTCTGGAAGGTTGGCAGGGTGTAAATGAGTTTGGGGCGTCGGTGTTCCAGCGCCTGTTCCAACACACTCACCCGCATCCCGTAGTCATCGACGGGCACGGGGAGCAAGCGCGCGCCCACCGCTCGGAACACCTGGAGCGCTCCTACGTAGGTCGGTGCCTCGACGGCAACGAGGTCCCCTGGCTCAAGCAGCGCTCGGGCGATCAGGTAGAGGCCTTGCTGTGAGCCTGAGACCACGAGAACCTGATCAGGGCTGCAGCGGATCCCCCATCGCTGCGACCAGGCGGCAATTGCCTCGCGGAGTGGTGGATAACCCTCACTGGGGCAGTACTGGAGGAGACGCGGTCCTTCACGATGCAGGGCCTCGTCGAGGAGTTGGCGCACTGTCCCGATCGGGTAGAGCTCAGGGGCTGGGAGCCCGGTCGCAAAGCTGATCACATCAGGCCGAGAGGAGGCGAGTGCCGCGTCTTCCAGTGCCGGGTCATAGAGAAGTGAAGCGAGCGGAGCGAAGAGCTGTGGCCACGGCACGCCGCTTGCTGGCCGCTCGAGCACCGCTGTCCGTCGGTGATCGATGACCACTGTTCCACGGCCGACATGCCCAGAAATCAACCCCTCCGCGGCGAGTTCCCGGTAGGCACTAACGACCGTGCTCCGATTGACGCCCAACATGGCAGCAAGACGCCGTTCCGGCGGGAGACGCGTGCCAGGTGGAAGTTCACCACTCAAAATGCGGCGCCGAAGCTGTGCGGCCAACTGGCGGTAGAGTGGCGTCCGGATTGTACGGTCGAGTTGGATCTGCATAGTGATCTCCCTCGCTAAAAGCTATGACCATCCACAGCGAATGCCAACAGCCATTGTAGCGCCACAATGCCAACCAAACCATCCATTCTGCAATATTGGATGGTTTTGCCCACTGGACCCGTTGTGTTTGCTCGGTGGCAATGATGGGCCTCAGGACAAGAAGGAGACCAATCCCGCAAAAGAAGCAAAGAGCCGGTATGCAACCGAAAAGAGCACTACAGTCAGAGGAGCCTCGTCTGCAATGGCCATCCGCCTGCAGCAGCAGGCTCGAGTGGAGCGCACACTGGTGTTGCCTTACTGGTTGGCACCAGAGGAGCGGTCGGTCTGCTGAGCGCCCAGAGAGACACCGCGGCTTGTGCTCAGGCGAAAGTCACTGTTGGGAGACTCTTCCCCGGAGCGCACCTCAATCAGATTGAGGGTAAGGCAATGGGCATGCCGGCATAGAGCGCAACTGCAAATCGGGTGGTTCCAGCAGTCGACGCTTGATGAGTACGGAAGCGGGTGGTCGAGCTGACGGCCAACTGGGGCTGTAGGGAGTGCCAAGCACTTCCAGTTGGCTGTCAAGACTGGGTTTCCACAAGAAACTCCTGGAGCTCCACGTCGTGCAATGCCAGAAAGCGGCTACCTGTGGGTCCGTCTTGGCCGGCTACGGGCGAGGCAGAACAGCCCGCCGTGGAAGGGCGCGTCGTCGTTGGGCTTTCCTAGGTGAGGAGGGGACATGGGTCCGCGTCCTGATATCCCAAGCGTACGCCATCGATCCCTCTAGCTCCACTCAGCTGACTCCCCGCTGAGACGGTGAGGTGGCATGGGTGCTCGTGGTTTGCACGGGATATCACACACGGTCAGGAGGGCGTACTGTCGCCGTAAGATGCGACCGTGGTCTCTTTGGACGTGCTCGTCAGTGGTGGCCACCTTGCTATACTCCATATCAGACTCTGCGGGTGTGCCTGTTGCCCGTGAGGCAGGGGTTTGTGCATGGGGACGAAGCGAGACTACTACGAGGTGCTCGGAGTTAGCCGGACAGCAAGCCCAGACGAGATTCGGCGTGCCTATCGCCGGCTTGCTCGGCAGTATCATCCGGACGTTAACAAATCACCGGATGCTGAGGAGAAGTTTAAGGAGATCAATGAAGCGTACGAAGTATTGAGTGACCCGGACAAGCGGGCCGCTTATGATCGCTTTGGCCATGCTGGTGTGCAGGTTGGGGTAGGCGAGCAAACCGGTGCCAGCACTGACCCGTTTGGCTTTGGCTCGCTGTTCACGGATTTGTTCGATTCGTTCTTTGGCGACATGACTGGGGCCAACCGGCGTCGTCCAGCCCGGGGTGCTGACCTTGAAGCGGTGATTGAGCTGGAATTCGAGGAGGCGCTGCGGGGTGTTGAGAAGGAGCTCGAAATTGACCGCTTAGAGATCTGTCCCGACTGCCGCGGGACCCGCATGCGCCACGGTGCGCGACCGGTCACCTGCCCGGTCTGTGGCGGGAGTGGACAACTCCGTCGCTACCAGCAGACAATCCTCGGTGCGATGATTACCGCGACGACCTGCAGTCACTGTGGCGGCGAAGGTCGGGTGATCTCCGATCCCTGCCCAACCTGTCGCGGGCGCGGCCGACTGCTGCGGCGTCGGACAGTGCGTTTAGAGATCCCAGCTGGTATCGAGGATGGAGCGACGCTCCGTCTTACCGGTGAGGGGGAGCACGGTGAACCGGGAGCGCCGCCGGGCAACCTCTACATTCACGTCCGGGTGCGGCCGCATGAACTCTTCCGCCGCGAGGGGACGACGCTCTACCTGGACGTGCCGATCAACGTTGCGCAGGCGGCGCTTGGTGCCGAAGTAGAAGTACCGACGGTCGATGGCCCAGTGTTGCTCACTATCCCACCCGGAACACAGCCTGGGCAGCGTTTCCGCCTGCGCGGGAAGGGCGTGCCAGAACTTGGCACGGGGCATCGCGGCGACCTCATTGTGACCGTGCGGGTCATCGTGCCGACCGAGCTGACACCGCGGCAGCGCGAGCTCTTTGCCGAGCTTGCCGCACTGTTGGAACGTCCCGATGTCCATGAAACGCATCGCAAGGGCTTTTTCGAACGGATCAAAGAGGTGTTGGGCGTGTGAGATCGCGTTGTCAGCGGGTAGCAGTCCGTTCCGTGATTGTCGCAGTAACCGCTACCTGTGCCGAGCCTAACGGTCTTGTCAGCACAAGGCTGGCTCCTGCAATGAAGTGCACGTGATGATCTCTAGGCTTATCCGCCAGCATGTAGGGCGCACTGGGATATCATTTCCTGCTCACGGTGCAGATGGAGAGTGTACCCACTCTCCTCATTTATCGTGACGAAGCCGTCGCTCCCTCTGTCGCTGTCAAGCCTCGCTGTCACGGTGTTGGTTGGCCCATGGTGCGAGCGAGGAGACAATAGTAGGCTGGGAGCGGTTCCGGATTGCCCTCAGTCTGTCGGGTCGATCCCCTTCATCCTCTCTATGCACCAGTTGACTAATGGCCAAAGCGCGAAGATTGCCCTTTTGCGGCAAAGCCTACAAGTAGGGACGTTCCTGTTTTGGGCGTATGCCAAGCACTTCTTCTATCGGTCGGCAGTCTGGACAGGCGAGAAAACACTAGCCGACGCTCCTTGGCGTCTGTTCTTGGCGCATCGTCGGTGGGGTGGATACGGGGTAAGCATGAAGGCGAATGGCAGATGCTGCGAGACGCTCGCCGTCGCGACGTGGTGCTGCCGAGGAGGGAACGCCCTACACCTGAAGTGGTGTAGGGCGTTCCGGTTAAGAACCGGAGAAGGCTGCAGCGGCGGTCTGGTAGAAGTTGGCGAGTGTTCCGCCAAGGAGTGTCAGCGCTGCCACCAGTGCAATGGCGACAAAGAGCAGGATCAACGCATACTCCACCAGTCCCTGGCCAGCTGCAGCCACCCAGTGGCGCTCGATCATGGTATGCCACCACGGTTTAGCGCTACCACCGCAGCCGTTTTCACTGGCCTCCGCCACCAAGGGCCCCCTGGATTGTTGAGAAGACGTTCCCGATCCCCCCAGCAAGGGCTGTCAAAGCAGCGATCAAAGCAATCGAGACGAGGGCGATAATTAGTGCATACTCAACCAGCCCTTGCCCCTCCACTACTTGGGTCTTCTGCTTTTCCCACCAGGTGAGAAGCTCATAGAGATATCGCTCCAGCATTGCTTCCTGCTCCCTCCACGACTCTTGCCGGTCGATGACGGCCCGGCATGATGACTCCAGCGACGTACTAGCCACCGACCGCCTCCCGCCGCTTCTGCTGCCGATAGATCTGTCACCCCCTTTCTCGCTGCCGCGTCGAGGTCGGTCGTGTCAGCTGTCCATCCGTACACTACGGCGTCGTCAGAACCGACCTCTAGGAGCAGTCGTCCCGATTGCAAGGGGGAGTTTGGTTCTGACCCGAACGGGGGTAGGGCCTGGTCCACAGAGCGGGAAGCGCGGAGGACTCAGGTCAGAGGTACGAGGAGTGTCAGACGCAGCCGCTCTGGTGCCAGTTGCTCACTGGCCAGGCTTGCGTCAAGTCGCTCCAACCGCTCGGTCAAGAGTGGGTCGAACGCTGGCAGAGGATCGAGTGGTGCGGGGCCGGCTGCCTCCAGGCGTGCGATCAACTGCGCTGGATCGTAGTGGACGTCGATGAGGAGCTCCGTGACACCTGGGTGTCGAGCCAAGTGAGCACAGATCGCCTGGAGGAGCCGATAGGTGAGCTGTGTGATGGGTGGGGATAACAGGTCGTCGCGGTCTGGGCCATTGACCTCGAACCGCTCGAGCCGACTCACCCGTGCCAACTCGCGGACATACCGGCGCAGGGTTGCCACCAGCCCGATTTCCTCAACCTGGCTCGGTGCCAGCTCGAGCAGGGTACGGCGTAGACCGTGCACCGCTTCGCTTGTCATCTGGCGTAGCCGTAGGAGCTCGACGCGCAGCTCCTCGGGTCGCTGCCGCTCGAGCTGGAGGCAGATTTCAACCTCTAACACGAGTGCACTGAGGAGTTGTGCCAGCTCGTGCTCCAGTGTTCGCCGGATGGAGGCCCGTTCGCGGTCAGCGAGCGAAAGGAGATCCTCTTCTGGAGACGGCTCGTGGGTGGGACGGAACAGCCGGGTGCGTCGCTCGCTTGTCCGGTCGCTGGCAGTAGCAAGTTGGTTTTCGGCCAACGTCAGGAGCTCACGCAGGCGTTCTTGGTACAGCGAGAGGCTACGACGGCGTTCCTCCAACTGTTCCATCTGGCTACGCAGCATGAAAAGTCGGAGGGTCGCCTCATGGACAGCTCGGTAGATGTCGCGGATCTCACTGCGTGGATAGGCCTCGAGGTTTGTCTCCACTTCGCGGAGGCGAGTGCTCAGCTGGATCTCACGCTGGCTCAGACGTTCCACCTCAGTCGCTGTCTGGGTGAGCAGGAGCTCGATCTCCTCCAGTGACCTTCCTGTCTCTCCAAGTTCGGCTCGGCAACGCTCAACCGTGTCGCGCAGTTGGGCGGTAAAGATTCCGGTATCCTGCTGCTCTGCCATGACTGCGCCTCCGTCGCGGAGGAGTCTAATGCGGCACTTCCAGCGACACAAGAGAAGTGGGGTAGGAAAGATGTCCCGAGTCCATCGCTGGGATGATGCCGCGGCGTTGCAAAAGGGGGAAGAGGATAGTAGCTGGTCAGGGTGTAGACACATCGAGCAGCCGTGGCAGTCATTTAGCATCTGGGTTCTTCCCTCTGCAACGGGCAGTACGGTAGAGGCTGGATTAAAGGGGATAGACCAGATATATGGGAGACGTTGGATGACAAGGGGAGATGGACTGCCTGACCCGCCACGGAGTGGAACGTGGCAGCTGGTGCATGGCCGGCGGCTCGGTTTCTGGGGAGGAGCGGTGAGTCCAGCCGGTGTTGCCAGCTGGATCTTGGCAGGAGCGAGGGGGTATGAGTATCGCTCCTTTAGGCCCGAGGGTCTTCTCTGGCTCCGGAGGCGGTCGAACAGGCTATTGTGGGGGTGGCCGTATCGACGAGGGATACCGGGAGCCAAGGCAGGTGCTGGGCTATGGCGTGGACCTACTGGCGGGAGCTGATCAAGATGCCCTGGTGTGGCCGGGACTCTTCCCAGAGAGGTTGACGGAGTCGGCCGCGGCCGTGTAGGCTAGTAAAGGGTTATGACATTGGCGGGTGGTGAAACGGTATCACAGGGGCCTTTGGAGTCTCTGTTCCAGGTTCGAATCCTGGCCCGCCAGCCGGGTGGCACATCCGATCTTCACGGTGAACGGGTGTGCCCGACCAGATGACGGAAGTGGACGAGAAGTCTGATAAAACCCAAGCGGCGAGTGGCGAATCGATCGCGGTCGTCGTTCTCGCCGGCGGGCTGGGAACGCGGATGCGTTCCCGTATTCCGAAGGAATTACACCCCCTGGCCGGTCGGCCGCTGATCACCTATGTCCTGGAGGCCACGCAGTCGGTTCCTGCCACGCAACGGATTCTTGTTGTCAGCCCGGCGAAGACGGAGCTTCGCCTCCTTCTACCGGAAGGGTGGGAGGTTGTGGTGCAAGCCGAACCGCTTGGGACGGCACACGCTTTGGCACAGGCACTTCCTTCCCTCCGGGCAGAGGTGTCCTGGGTTCTCCTCGTCTTTGGGGATCATCCGCTGCTGACGGCACAAGATCTGGAGCGGCTGCGAACGGCGGCACTGGCAAAGCGGCCGCTTGCTGCTGTGCTCACGACGGTCTTACCTGATGCGGGCGCGTATGGGCGTATCCGACGTGATCGGGCAGGGCGTGTACAGGCGGTCGTGGAAGCGCGAGATGATCAGCAGACCTACAGTGGGTCGGTTGAGGTCGTGAGTGGGGCAACAGTTTACTGGCGGCCGTGGCTGGAACAGGTGCTGCCGCGTGTGCCACGGAGTGCCTCCGGTGAGTATTACCACACCGCTCTTGTCGCACTCGCCGTAGCCAGTCAGCACCCGACTGAGCCGGTCATTACGGTTGCAGCGCCCCCGGAGACAGCGCTCGGAGTCAACGATCGAGTGGATCTGGCGCGGGCTGAGGCGTTACTCCGTCAGCGAATTGTGCAGGAGCACCAGCGGGCTGGGGTGACGATTGTCGATCCAGTGACAACCTGGATCGAGCCGGGGGTTGAGATCGAAGCCGACGTGCGGATTGAGCCGTTTACCATTCTCCGTGGGCGGACGAGAATTGCCAGTGGATCCTGTATCGGGCCGCAGGCTGTTGTGCATGACAGCGTGATTGGGCCAGAGTGTGTGGTCATTGCCTCGGTCTTAGAAGGAGTGACCCTTGGTGCTCGGGTCCACGTTGGTCCGTACAGTCACTTGCGACCGGGAACAGTTGTGGAGGACGATGTACACATCGGAAACTTTGCCGAGCTCAAGAATGCGCACATTGGGTGCCAGACGCGGATTGGGCACGTCAGTTACGTTGGTGATGCTGAAATCGGTGCACGGGTCAATATCGGTGCAGGGGCGGTGACCTGCAACTTTGATGGTGTGGCCAAGCACCGGACGATCATTGAAGATGACGCCTTCATCGGCAGCGACACCATGCTTGTCGCGCCAGTGCGGGTCGGGCGTGGCGCGCGTACGGGTGCGGGGAGTGTGGTGACCAAGGACGTGCAGCCAGGAGCCACGGTGGTTGGGGTACCGGCACGGCCGATCGGGTCACGCCATGTGCGGCGGGGTGAGGAGACGGGGGCGTAGGCTGTGGATGGACGACTGCAGATCTTTGCAGGGAACTCCAACCCGCGCTTAGCGCAGGCGATTGTGAGTGTGCTTGAAATCCCTCTGGGGCGTGCTGAGGTGTCGAGCTGGAGTGACGGTGAGACGCGGGTGCGCTTGGAGGAGAACGTACGGGGCTCGGACGTCTTCGTCATCCAGTCGCTCTGCACGCCGGTCAATCAGAATATTATGGAGCTTCTCATCATCCTGGATGCCGTCAAGCGGGCCTCGGCAGCACGGATCACCGCAGTCATTCCATACTACGCCTACGCACGGCAGGAGAAGAAGACGGCGGGACGTGAGCCCATTAGTGCCAAGCTCCTGGCCAACCTGCTGACGACGGCTGGTGCCGACCGTGTCTTGACGCTTGACTTGCATGCGCCGGCCATCGAGGGGTTTTTTGATATTCCGGTCGATCACCTGCGTGCTACTCCGATCCTTGCGACGCATTTTCGACGGCTTGGGCTGAGCGACTTTGTCGTGGTCAGTCCGGATGCTGGTGCAGTAGTCCGTGCTGACGAGTTTCGACGGCGTGCTGGTGGTAGCCTGGCGATCATTTCGAAGAAGCGACCGGGACCGGAAGTGGCCGAGGTCTTGGAGATGGTCGGTGAGGTGGAAGGGCGCGATGCGGTCATCGTTGATGACATCATCGCGACGGGTGGCACTCTGCTGAAGGCGGTGGAGCTCCTGCGGGAGCGAGGAGCGCGCCGGATTTTCGCTGCGGCGGTTCATGGCGTCTTTGCCGGAAACGCACTTGAGCGCATTCAGCTGTCACCACTTGAGAAGGTCTATGTCACTGATACCATTCCGTTACCAGAAGGGGTGTGCACGGACAAGGTGGAGGTGCTGACAGTTGCGCCGCTGTTGGCGGAGGCCATCATGCGGATCCACAAGGATTTGAGCATTAGTGCGCTCTTCACCTGACCGCGTGCCGCGGAGTGCGGGGCCACCCCGGGAGTGTGCGATTGAGTAGTCCCTGGATAGAACTGATTCTCCTTATTGGAGCAGCGCTCCTGCTCACCCTTGCGGCGCTCGCTGATGTGGCGAGTTGTCTTCCCGCACGGCGCTCACTGCGCGAGTTCCTTGCCGAGCTCGCAGAACTGCACAATGGCAGCGGGACAACAGTGCTGGAGCAGCTGCATGCGGCGCGGCCGGCGGTACGGCTCGTGCAGGGTGTCACGTTGCTCGTGCTCACCCTGCTTGCTGTCCGACTTGGGCTCTTCTGGTGGCCAGCACAGGCGCTGACCATTGCGTTTTTCATTGGGATTCTTGCGCTCCTTGTGTTGGCCAGTGCCCTGCCTCTGGCGATCATGGAGCGACGGCGAGAGCGGCCAGGAGGGCGGCTGCGTCTGCTCGCTCGTGTTCTGAGCAGGGTGGGGGCACCATTAGCTGCCGTGAGTGAGTTTCTGGAGCGGCCTCTCAGTGTCTTTGTGCCGGCTGCGCCGGCTGCCCCGTCGCCGGCAGGAGTGCCTGCTGACGTGCCTGAAGAAGTGGTTGAGGAAGCCGAAGAACTGATCGAGCGGGTACTGCGGCTGGATCGGCTGATTGCGCGTGACATCATGGTTCCACGCACAGACATTGTGGCAGTCCCGTTTGAGGCTCCAGTGCATGAGGCTGTCATACTGGCCCGAGAGCGTAAGCACTCCCGTTTACCGGTTTACCAAGGGACGATTGACCGCGTTGTGGGGATTGTGCACGTGCGGGATCTGGTACGTTTTGCGCTCGAGCCGGCCGAAGGGGTCAAGGTCGGTGATGTGATGCGCGAGGCCTATTTCATACCGGAGTCGAAGCGGGTCGATGAGCTGCTTCGTGACTTGCAGCGACAACGGGTGCACATGGCGATTGTAGTTGATGAGTTTGGTGGGACAGCGGGACTGGTCACGATTGAGGACGTCTTGGAGGAGATTGTTGGCGAGATTCAAGACGAGTACGACATCGAGGCACCGTTAGTTGAGCGGGTCAGTGCCGAGGAGGCGATCGTCGACGGGAGAATAACCTTGGAGGAGATAGCGGATATTTTTGGTGTCTCTCTCGAGGAGGAGGAGACGTCGACGATTGGGGGATTAGTGCAAGCGCATCTTGGGAGAATCCCACAGCCGGGTGAGTCGGTCCTGGTGGACGGGCTGGAAGTCACGGTCCTTGCGGTCGATGGCAACCGGGTGCGCAAGTTGCAGGTACGACGAGTCTCAACATCGATCCCCTCGAGTGAAAGAGGAAGCTGAGCGGGCAATGGTCCGATGGACGATTGTCCGTTACGGACGGGTAACCTCGACGATGGATGTCGCGGCTGCACTGGCGGCTGAGGGAGCTCCGGCGGGGACGGTCGTGGTAGCGGAAGAGCAGACGGAGGGGCGGGGGCGGGAGGGAAGGCGGTGGGAGGCGCCAGGTGGGACGTCGCTTCTCTTGACAGTGTTAGCGCGACCGGCGCTTGCAGCGGTGCAGGACACGCGGCTCTCCATGCGGGTGGCGGAGCGAGTAGCTGAGGCGATAGCAGCGGTGTGTGGGCTGCGGCCGGAGATCAAGGAGCCGAATGACCTTGTCATTAACGGTCGGAAACTGGCAGGGATGCTGTTGGAAAGCCGCGTGCGTGGCGAGGTGGTCGAATATCTCCTCATAGGTATAGGTATCAATGTCAATATTCCGGGGGAGGAGCTACCACTCCCAACGGCGACAAGCCTGATGGTGGAACTGGGTCGGCCGATTGACCGCGAGCTATTGCTTG
>CALIMB010000052.1 GCA_938028665.1 uncultured Thermomicrobium sp.
CCTGGTGCACTCAGCTCGCGCTCTCCCACACACTGCTCGGTAAGCTGAGCGGCCTGCAGGTACACTACATCTACCCTAAGGAGCTGCTGTACATGCACGGCTGCAACCAGAGCCAGGTTAACGCCATCACGAACTACGCCATCTTTACGTAGGACTGCAGCCTCCGGCTGGGTACCCGGCCGCCAGAGGGGTGCCCGGAAGAGATCGCCCGCTCGTTTCCGGGCGCGCTCGAGTCGCAGTGGGTGCTGATAGAGCGGGAACTGTGGCATGTCGACCGGTACCGTGACTTGCTATCTGTATGGCGTGAGCTACCGGCCCAGGCAGTGAACAAGTTCCTCAACAAGCTGCGTCACGGTGAGGTGCCGGCGGAGCCGGTTGGGACACCAATGCTGGAACGCCCAGTAGCCGTGGCGCCCGGAAGCGTGGCGGACGAGGTGGAACGTACGCTCCTGGCCCGCGCCGATTGAGTAGGCGTCCAGGGGCTGCCAGAGGGTGAGCTGCTCTATGAGCTGACCGACCCGAAGAGCGGTAGTCTGCTGGCTATTCCGGACCTGGCCTGGCTGGCAGGGTCGTAGGAGGGGCTGAGCCAGCCGATTGCGCTACTGCTGGACGAGCCGCTCGAAACGCTGGTGGCGGCGAACCAGGCCGGCTACCGCTGCTTCACGTCGGTGGAGGAGTGCCGGGAAGACCTGCGACGCGAGATCCTCGGACTCAAGTGGGACGACGTTCCCCCACCGGCACGGGCCAGACACCAAGGAGCAAGGGGCGAAAAGCAGGTCGCTTGCGAGCGGAGCCGTAAGGACCTTCCGCTCCGGCGCACCGTGACAGCGCCACGCACGGCACCAACTTGAACACTGGTGGGACGAAATTGCCCATAATATCACTTGAGTGCTGACAGTGACATCCTCTGTCTCTCGGTTTGAACGCGTTCTGGAGGTGACGGTATGGTGCAAGACCCCACCGCCAATGCCACGCAGCCGGAGCAGCAAGAGCAACGAATCTTTGCACTGCACCAAGCGGTACTCGAAGACTACCGGAACTTCATCGCCTCCTTTGTCCGTGTGGCTGACGACCGTATCCGTCGCTTTGTGGACGAGGTGCTGTTGGAGCAGAACCATTTGTGGCCGGAGCCGCTGCTCCAGCTCTCGCCTGCCTACCGGGTGGAAGCGGACGTCGACGAGCTGGCGCGCTCCGGGCTGCTCCACCCGGAGACAGCTCAAGTCTTCCGGCGCGGCAGCAGCCCATACCGACTCTTCGCTCACCAGGTAGCAGCACTCCGAGCGGCCGCCGAAGACCGTAGCTACATCGTCACCAGCGGCACGGGCTCTGGGAAATCGTTCTGCTACTTTATCCCCATCTTCGACGCGATTGTGCGCGCGCCAGATGAGCCCGGTCTGGTAGCGCTAGTGGTCTATCCGATGAACGCACTCGTCAACTCGCAGCTTCAAGCCCTGCGCGAGCTCCGCGAGGCCTACGAACGACGCACCGGGCGAACTTTCCCGCTTCGCTTCGCTCGCTATACTGGGGAGACGCCCGAGGAGGAGCGCGAGGAGATCCGGCGTAACCCGCCGCACCTGTTACTGACCAACTACGTCATGGTCGAGCTGCTACTGGTGCGCCCGGAGGATCGGCCGCTGGTCAAGCCGCGTCCAGATGCCCGGCTGCCGTTCTTCCTCGTCTTCGATGAGCTGCACATGTATCGTGGTCGCCAGGGTGCCGACGTGGCGATGCTGGTACGCCGGCTTAAGGCTCGACTGCAACACCCGCGGGTGATACACGTCGGCACCTCTGCGACGCTCGTCGCCCGTCCGGATGCCGGGCCGAAGGAGCGTCGGCAGGCAGTCGCCGACTTCGCGAGCCGCTTCTTTGGCCACACCTTCGGCCCTGACGATGTCATCGAGGAAACGTTGGAACCGGCCACGCAGGGAGGACGCCCGTCCACTCCTGAGCTACTTGCTGCCCTGTCAGAGCCACTGCCTCAAGAGAAGGAGGCGTTTCTCGCTCATCCACTCGTCCGCTGGATCGAGCTGGCACTCGGCCTCGAAGTTGAAGCGGATGGTACCCTGCGCCGGCGTCAGCCTCGGACGCTCTCAGAGCTGGCCAACGAGCTCGCAGGTCTGACCGGTTTATCGGTCGAGAAGTGCCGCGAGCAGATCGAGGCAGTGCTGAGACACGGAGCGCGATTGAAAGCACTGGCTTTCAAGTTGCACCAACTGATCGCGCAGACCGACCTGGTTTACGCGACGCTCGCCCCGCCGGCAGAGCGCGAGCTCAGCCTTGAGGTGAGCTATGGCGATCCACCGCGCTACCCGCTCTGCTTCTGCCGAGTCTGCGCCCAGGAGTACTACCGCGTGGTCCGGCGTGATGACCGACTAGAACCGTACCCGGTCGGGATCCCACTCGAGGACACGGACGCTGTGGCCGGCTACCTCGCCTTGGCCGATACCGTGCCGGAGTGGTCGCCAGAGTTGCTGCCTCCCGAATGGTTCAACAAGCAGGGGCGTTTGAACCCGACGTGGCGTCCCCGGGTACCCCAGGAAGTGTGGGTCGACAAGGACGGGCGCGTACTGGGCGGCGCAGAAGAAGGTGCGCTCCGGGCGTGGTGGCAACCGCAAGGCCTTTGGCTCTGCCTCCGCTGCGGCGAGTGGTACGATGACCGGGATAGCGAGTTTGTCAAGGTCAGTTTCCTCTCTGGCGAGGGGCGCTCCTCGGCGACAACGGTGCTGGCTACGGCGCTGCTCCGTCATGCAAGACAGCACGGCGTGCGGGACAAACTCCTGACCTTCACCGACAGCCGTCAGGACGCTGCGCTCCAAGCTGGGCACTTCAACGACTTCGTCCAGGTTGCTGTGCTTCGCTCCGCCCTCTATGCCGCCTTACGCAAGGAGGGTGAGCTGCCCTTCCAGCGGCTGGCTGACGCCGTGGTCGCTCATATGGGACTCGAGCTTCACGATATCGCGCGCGATTCGAAGCTCTACCCCAACTCAGCCATGGCGCGCGAGGTGTGGCAAACCTTCCGTGATCTCACCGAATACCGGCTCTACGAAGACTTGCGGCGAAGCAGCCGCGTGGTCCAGCCGAACCTGGAAGACACCGGCCTACTCCGCATCGACTACGCCGGACTGGCGGAGTTGGCAGCCGAGGACGGTCTCTGGACCGACCTACCGGAGCTGGCGGCACTCACCGCTGCTCAACGCGAGCGGTTGCTGCGCGCGCTGCTCGACCACCTGCGCAAGCAGCTGGTGATCAACGCAAAGCCCCTCGACGAAACGTACCAGAAGGAGTTACTGAAGCGTGCCGACGAGCACCTCAACGAGTTCTGGGGCGTGGACCCGTACCATCGAAGCCTGCGCCCAGCCAAGCTGGCGGTCTTGTCAGTAGAGGGCGACGCGAACGAGTGGGGTATCGTGCGGCTGACCGCTCGCTCCCGGTTTGGGCGCTTTCTCTGCCGCGAGCTACGCTTGGACGCCGGCGCCTACCAGGCGCTGATGCCACGTCTGCTTGAGCGGCTTGTCGGCTACGGGCTGCTGTGTGAGGTGACCACACGGTGGGACGGACAAGCCTATCAGGTGAAAGCAGGGTGCCTCCGCTGGCTCTGTGGCGATGGCACACCACCTCCGCCAGACCCGATCCTAACACGAGGACAGCGGGACGCCTACCAGACGACGAACCGTTTCTTCACACAATTCTATCAGGAGGCAGCGCAGCAACTGGGCATGCTGGAGGCACGGGAGCACACGGCACAAGTGGTGACTCCGGGAGAGCGCGAGCGCCGGGAGCGACGCTTCCGCTGGGGACCAGAGGACCAACAGGATCCCAGTCTGGGCCGCCGGCTCCCGTATCTGATCTGCTCCCCAACGATGGAGTTGGGAATCGACATCGCTGACCTCGACCTTGTCCACCTTCGGAACGTGCCACCGACGCCGGCCAACTACGCTCAGCGCAGTGGCCGCGCCGGCCGCCAAGGTCAGGCCGGCCTGATCCTCACCTTCTGCGGCCGAACCAGCAGCCACGACCGTTACTTCTTCCGCCACCGCACCGAACTTGTCGCCGGTGCCGTGCGCGCACCGCGGCTGGATTTGACGAACCGAGCACTGCTGGAGACACATGTGCACGCGGAGTGGCTAGCCGAGGTGGGGCTGCCCCTGCGCTCCTCGATCGAAGAGGTGATCGACACCGGGCAAAAAGAGCTACCACTCCGCGAGACGGCCCGTGCCCAGCTCCAGCTCCATCCTCGGCGGCGTGCAGCCCTCCTGCAACGCCTGCAGCGCGTCTTCGAGTACGACCGAACCCACTTGGCGGCCACCGGCTGGTTCGACGAGCGGTGGCTGGAGCGCATCATCGACGAGGCACCGCGGGCCTTCGATCGTGCGTTTGACCGCTGGCGCGAGCTGTGGTGGATCACCGAGGCGCGGTTTGAGGAAGCCAATAGGCTGGCCAGGCGTGCCCGTCGCGACGACGAGCGGCGTGAGGCTAGCCAGATCCTAAATGAGGCCATGCGTCAGCGGAGCCTGCTGCTGCAGGAAGGTGTGGCCCGTGAGGAAGGCGACTTCTACCCCTACCGCTACCTGGCCTCCGAGGGCTTCTTGCCTGGTTACAACTTCCCGGCCCTGCCGGTACGTGCCTGGGTACCACGCGCCGGCGGCGGTGAGTATATTGCCCGCCCTCGCTTCCTGGCGATCCGCGAGTTTGCTCCACAAAACGTTGTCTACCATGAGGGTACCAAGTGGCGCGTGAGCCGCCTCCAGGCCCCGGTGGGCGAACTGGACGAGCGGATACGACTGCTCCGCCTATGCCGGCTCTGCGGCGCCTTCGCCGAGGCCGAACGCGACCTCTGCCCAGTCTGTCAGACCGTCCTGGGTGGAGAGAACAGCGCAGTCGTCAGGCTTCTTGAGATGCCTAACGTCCAGCTCAGCCGCTGGGAGCGGATTACCTGCAATGAGGAGGAGCGGCTCGCTCAGGGCTACAGAGTGACATCACACATCCGCTTCGCCCCCGCTGAGGGTGATCAACGGGTACTCATCAGTAAGGTGCTCACCGACTCTCAACCGCTGTTCGAACTGCTTTACGCCCCAGCGGCAACACTTCTGCTGGTCAACCACGGCTGGGCAGTCAATCCGCGGGGTTTCCGGGTTGACATTGCGAGTGGCGAGCTGTACAGCGACGAGACCCAGACACCGCGGCAGCGGTCTCCCCAGGCCGAAATACAATCGGTCGTTATCGGCGTACAGGATACCCGGAACGTCCTGCTAGTGAAGCCGCTGGCACCCGGACTTTTTGATGACCGGGTCGTCGAGACGTCGCTTTGCTGGGCACTGGTGCGCGGAATCGAGCAGGCCTTCCAGCTCGAGCCCGGCGAGCTGCGCGCCGATGCCCTCGGCGAGGGTTCACATCGTGCCATCTTGCTCTATGAGGCGTCGGAGGGTGGGCTAGGTGTCCTTGAGCGCCTTGTCACCGAGCCAGACGCGCTGCAGCAGGTGGCAACGGAGGCCTTGCGTCTCTGCCACTTCCTGGACGACGAGGATGGGAGCGGCTGCGAGCGCGCCTGTTATGCCTGTCTCCTCAGCTACGATAATCACCGTGAGGCACGCCTACTCAACCGCTGGGCGGTATATGAGCTCTTGCAGTCACTCACCACGAGCCGTGTGGAGCTGCAGACTGGGCTCCGCTCACGTGAGGAGCATCTCGCCTACCTGCGCGACCGAGCCTGCTCGAGCTTAGAACGGGAGCTCCTGGACGTGCTCGAACAGGGTGGCTATCGCCTGCCCGATGACGCGCAGAAGTCGGTGACCGATCCCCGCTGCATCGCCGACTTCTTCTATGAGCCCAACGTACTCGTCTTCTGCGACGGCCCGCACCACGACACTCCCGACCAGCGCCGGGTCGACGAGCGTCTGCGGGAGGAGCTGCGTGAGCGCGGTTACCGCGTGGTGGTGTTGCGCTGGGATGTGCCGCTGGAGGAGCAGATCCGCCGTTATCACGAGGTGTTTGGCGGCAGCGCGCGCGCCTGATGGTGCGTCAGCTGACAGCGCGTGACGTCAGGGAACGCCCTCAAGGGACGCTGCCTGACCTCAAGGCGGCCGAAGCCCCAGACAGCCAGGGATCGGACGCAGTTCCTGGCGAAACGGTCTGATACTGCCAAAAGGGGGTTGGACTACAGCACGGACATCTTCCGCTTTAGGCGTATCGAGGTAATCGGTCGAGCACTGCCAAATTGTCTGTCAGTCACACACTCCTTCGGCCGGACGACACGAGTTTACTCGGTGAGGAGAGGGTCGTTCAGGCTCACCGACCCGATCCAGTAGCCCAGCCGAACCGAGCGGACCTGCGCCTGCTACCAGAGGGAACACTCATCGAGCCTTGCCGTCACCGTCGCCTTCGTTCCCATCTCGCTCCCTGTCGTCAGCCGGAAGGCAGGACGATCCCGGTAGCCGCGCAGAGCCTGCCTCGCTTCAACTCGCTAGACGAGCTTCGCAGTCACAGCGCTCACCATTGCCCACTCGACCGTCCCGGACGAGGCAGCAAGCTTTACCCGCTTCAAGGTTGTGACCGACCTACCCCCTTTTCCTTTCGAGAAACAGGCTGTTCGCGCTAAGACCAGAAATCATCCTCTCCTAGCTTCCCACCTGCTGGTAGCCATGCTGACCGAAGAGGGTATACCAGCGGCCATGCCGGAAGCTCGAGCAACCAGCCGCTTTCAGGACAACCAGCACGTGGAGCTCACAGCGATCACCGGCGAGCCGACCACCACCGAGGGAGTCAAAGCCTATGGCCGTAACTCGGTCGTACCAAGAAACGCACGAGATGACATCAGCGAAGAGATCGAGCGCGAGGCAGTGGCCCAAGGGCCTATCCGTGTCGGGGAGGCAGTTGTCACAAGCGCCGGCCGCTTACCATATCGCGCAGTTGTTCACGCTGCTGCCATGGGCTACGCCGACGACGGCTCGCTCATCCCTGCCACAGCGGAACGCGTCTACGCAGCAACACGGGCTGCGCTGGCGCGCTGCGCAGAACGAGACCTGCGCACCGTGGCCTTCCCAGCCCTCGGCACCGGCGTCGGCGGGTTAGACGTCGCTACATGCGCTCAGGCGATGACCAAGGCGGTCTGCGCCCACTGGGCGAGCGGCGTCACAGTACCGGCGCGAGTTGTCTTCGTCGTGCGCGACGAGGAGGCACGGCGCGCCTTCGAACAAGCCATTGAGCGTGCAATCGCCACCTGAGGGAGCCACACAGCCACACCAAGAGTTCTCCGCTCTGGCTGACAACCTGTCCACTGCAGCGGCGAACCCCTGCTCGTAGTGGCGAGTTTCAGAGAAGCGATTACAAGAGCTGCCTGCCGCTCCAGACATTCCTCCCCATACTGTCGCGTCTCGTGTGGCGGGGCTCACTTCCTTGCTCTGTCCCCGAACATTGCAGGCCGGGTCTCCGCGAGCGGACTCTTCACTCCTGGCGAGCGAGTCGTCACCGCCAGAGCGCTGCAGAATTGCCCCACGGAGGGTTGACCACGCTGTGCCTGTCTGATATATGGATACATGACCTCGATGACCGAAGGCCGCAATGGGGGGGTGCGTCGAGCTCTACGCCTTCGGGCTGTGGTTTCGAAAAGACCGTACTGCACCGCATACGTGCTGGCGCACCGCGAAAAGGGCGGGACGGGATGCAACCGGGGGCTGTCGTCACCTACCGCGAGCGCGAGTGGATCGTCCTCCCCGCTCCGGAGGATGAGGTTCTCCTGCTGAGGCCACTGACCGGCACGAGCGACGATGCCATCGCCGTCCATCGCCGGCTATCGGAGCTCATTGCTTACTCGCTCGAGTGGGAGCGCGTAACACCAGCCCAGTTCCCACTACCATCACCCGACGAGGTAGGCTCGGCCCGCGGCGTGCGCCTCCTCTGGCAGGCTGCTCGCCTGCTCCTCCGCGAAGGGGCAGCGCCGTTTCGCAGCCTCGGCCGAATCTCCATCCGCCCACGCACATACCAGCTGGTACCACTGCTCATGGCCCTCCGGCTTGACCCGGTGCGGCTACTCATCGCTGATGACGTCGGGGTGGGCAAGACGATTGAAGCAGGGCTGATCGCCCGCGAGCTCTGGGAACGTGGCGAGATACGTCGCCTGGCCGTGCTCTGTCCACCCTACCTCTGCGACCAGTGGCAACAGGAGCTAAACGAGAAGCTCGGGTTCGAAGCCGTCATTATCGGCCCGCAGACGCTCCGCACGCTCGAGCGCCAGGTTCCGCCCGGGCGGAGCGTGTACGACTACTTCCCCGTCCAGGTGCTGAGTATCGACTGGGTCAAGCTGGAACGGAACCGACATCAGTTCCTCATTCACCCGCCCGATCTGGTGATCGTCGACGAGGCCCATGGAGTCACTCGCAGTAGTGAGCGGGAACATCACCTGCGTTATCAGCTGGTCAGCGAACTAGCGGAGAACCCACAGCGGCACCTCATCCTCCTGACCGCTACGCCCCACAGTGGCATCCGCTCCTCCTTTGGTCAGCTCTTAGGCCTAATCGATAAGCGCTTCGGTACATGGGAATTCGACCGTCTCACCAAAGAGCAACGGGAAACCTTGGCCCGCCACCTTGTCCAGCGCACGCGGGCCGACCTCCGCCATCAGTGGAATGACGCCGATGTGTTCCCCACCCGCGAGCCGCAAGACGTCACCTACACCCTCTCGGCGCCGTACCGCGCGCTCTTCGAGGCGGTACACAGGTTCTGTACCGATATCGTGCGCAGTGGTGAGACGCTGCAGCAGCATCAACGTCGTATGCGCTGGTGGAGCGCGCTCGTCCTGTTGCGCTGCGTCATGTCCAGTCCGCGGGCAGCCGTGCTTGCACTTGAACGCCGGCACAAAAACCAAGCGGTCACTTCGGTGGACGAGGGCGAGTTGCTTGCCCTGGACGAGCTCGTGCCGCCCATCGAGCCGAGCGAAGCGACACCGCTCGACGAACTGCCCACCCCGGTACTCGATGACACCCTAACCGGACTGCCCGAAGCTGATCGCCGCCGACTGAGTGAACTTCGCAAGCAGGCTGCAGCCATCACCCCCGAGCATGATACCAAGCTGCAGCAGTGTATCCAGATTGCTCGCAAGCTGCTAGATGAAGGCTTTCACCCGGTCATCTGGTGTACCTATGTCGATACGGCGGAGTATGTGGCAGACCACCTGCGAACTGAGCTACCAGCTCGGTATCCCGGGCTCCAGATCGAGTGTCTGACCGGCCGCATCGGGGAGGAGGAACGCCGCCAGCGGGTCGCCGCGTTGCTCGACGCCCCGCGCCGGCTCCTCGTCGCCACCGACTGCTTGAGCGAGGGGATTAACCTGCAGGAGGGGTTCGATGCGGTTGTCCACTACGACCTACCCTGGAATCCCAACCGCTTGGAGCAGCGCGAGGGACGGGTGGACCGCTACGGTCAGCCGCGCGACCGGGTAAAGGCTATTCGCTTCTACGGACAGGATAACCCGGTCGATGGCGCCGTCATCTCCGTCTTGCTCGACAAGGCGCGCGAAATCCGCCGCACGCTTGGCATTTACGTGCCCGTACCGGAGGATGAGCGCACACTGGCCGAGGTGCTCGTCCATCGCCTCTTTCGGCGCGAAAGGCAAGCTGACCAGCTCGCGCTGCCGCTGGGATCAGACCCGGCTAAGCAACTCCATGACCGCTGGGAGATCGATATCGAGCGGGAGAAGGTCAGCCGCACTGTCTTCGCTCAGCGCGCGCTCGACCCGGGGGTGGTGGCGCGCGAGCTGGAAGCCTGCGATGCTGTGCTCGGTGATCCGAACGCCGTGCGCCGTTTCTTCCTTGACGCTGCCCAGGCGATCGGGCTTCTCGTCACCCCTGACCCCCACCAGCGCGATGTCTGGACAGTACACACCGACGCGGCCATCCTGGCTGAGGTACCCGACGATATCAGCGCTGCGCTCCCCCGGCCGAAAAACGACCGCTGGCCAGTCACCTTTACCAGCCCTGGGCCGGCGGGGATAACCTATCTTGGGCGGAACCATCCGACCGTGACGGCCCTGGCCCGGCACATCTTCGAGCGCGCCTTTGCCCGCCTGCCCGGCTCTTCGCCAGTCCAACGCATCGGCGTGCTGCGCACCCGCCGAGTGGAGCGACTGACCACGCTAGTGCTCTTGCGCGCCCGCTACCAGCAACAGCAGCCGGGCCGCTGGGCAGGGCTGAGCGAAGAAGTACTGGTCACGGGCTGGCGCGGGCAGCCGACCCAGCTCTTGGCGCCTAGCGAGGCGCTGGACCTTCTCGAGCACGTCGAGCCCGCAGATGAGATGCCCCGCGGCGAGCAGCGCGAGCTGGCCGAGCACGCACTGCAGCGCCTCCGGCTCCTGCTCGAAGACCAGGGCGCCTCGCCATTAGCCCGGCTCCTCTCCGAGCGAGCGGCCGAGCTCCTTGCGGCCCACCGGCGGGTACGGCAGGAAGTGGGCGAGCGGGTCCGTGGTCTAGCCGTGCGCCCCTACTGGCCGCCGGATGTGCTGGCCCTCCTCGTACTCCAACCAGTGGTACTTAGGTAACGCCAGAATTGGGGGAGGCAATGGTGCTAACGACGGTGCCGGACGTGGAAGCACGAGTGACGGTTGAGCGGCGCCAGGCCGTCCGGCTGGAGGGGAATCTTTTCAGCCCTGACCTGATCGAGCAGATCCGGCGGGGCGATTTCGAGGGCCAGCGCTCCGAAGACTTCGGCCTGCCACCTGGCCACCGGTTGCTCGACGAGATCGCTTCCGCGTACCGGGACGCACTCGGCCGGTGGGCCGTTTTTCGCCGCCGGCTCGATGAGCTGCCAAAAGAAGACCGGGGCACTAGCCTCACCCGCTACGAGTGGATCCGCCCCTTGCTCCACCGCCTAGGATACGAGCTTGCTCGCAACCAAAACGCCTATAGCGTCGGTAACCAGACCTACTCCATCTCACACCGCGCCGGCCGGAGCACTGACGACGCCGTTCCCCAGGACGCCCCACCCGTGCACATTGTCGGCGCGGGGCAGGAGCTCGGTCGCATCGACTCGTCTGGTGGGCAGCGCCTCTCGCCCCATGCCTTAGTGCAAGAGTACCTAAACCGCTCCGATCACCTTTGGGGCCTCGTCACCAACGGCCTGGTGCTGCGCATCCTGCGCGCCTCGCCAGCATTGCGCCGCCAGGCCTACCTTGAGTTCGACCTGGAGGCTCTCTTCGAGGGAGAGCGCTTCGACGACTTCGCACTCTTCTACCGGTTACTGCACCGCTCGCGCCTGCCCGACGGGCTGGTCAACGCCGAGGAATGCTGGCTGGAGCGGTACTATCAGCTCTCCCTGGAGGAGGGCTTCCGTGCGCGTGACCGCCTGCGCGACGGAGTTGAACGCTGCCTCTTGGTGCTCGGCAACGGATTCCTCAACCATCCAAAGAACACGGAGCTGCGGCACTCGCTCGAGCGTCAGACACTCACCCCCACCGAACTCTACACCCAGTTGCTTCGTCTGGTCTACCGCCTCCTCTTCCTGCTGGTGATCGAAGAGCGTGGCCTGCTTGGCGGAAGCGACCTCTACCGCCGGTACTACAGCGTCAGTCGGCTGCGCGCGCTTATCGACCGCCGCGTGGCGGCCACGGAGGACGACGACCTCTGGCTGAGCCTGCTGACCCTCTGGCAGCTCCTACGCGACTCGACGCTGCAGGTAAACGGCCAGCCCGCCGCTGCACTGCTCGGCCTTGATGTGCTCGACGGCGGGCTCTTCACCCCAGCCGACTTCGAGTCCTGGCGACTCAGCAACCGTGACTTGCTCGAGGCCATCCGCTGGCTGGTCACGATGGAGGGTGACGACGGCCGCTATCCGATCAACTATGCGGCACTCGATGTGGAAGAGCTCGGATCGGTCTATGAGAGTCTGCTCGAGAACCACGCCGAGGTCAAGCAGGAGGGCGGCAGGCTGACTTTCCAGTTCGTCGAGGGGACGGAAAAGAAGCTGACCGGCTCTTACTACACCCCGCACGAGCTGGTCAGCGAGCTCATCCAGTCCACGCTGGTGCCGGTGATCGAGGAGCGGCTGCGCACCGCCCGGACGCGGGAGGAGAAGGAGCGCGCCATCCTGGGGCTCCGTGTCTGCGACCCCGCTGCCGGCTCCGGTCATTTCCTCCTGGCAGCTGCTCGGGAACTCGCGAAGCGACTCGCCCAGATACGAACCGGCGAAGAGGAGCCGGCGCCCGAGCGCCTGCGCGAGGCGCTGCGCGACGTCGTGCGCCACTGCCTGTACGCAGTCGATAAGAACCCCCTCGCTGTCGAGCTCTGCAAGCTGGCACTCTGGATCGAGGGACACGCGCCTGGCCTACCACTCACCTTCCTCGATCACCACGTCCGCTGTGGGGATAGCCTGGTCGGCATCTTCGACCTGGAGGTCCTCAAAGATGGTATCCCGGACGATGCCTACCAGCGTGACGACAGCCAGGAGAAGCGGTCCGCTGGATCGCTGCGGAGACGCAACCGCAAGGAACATGCCCAACGAGCGCTCGGCCTCGACGACGTTGACCTTGAGACGACGTTACTCGATTTGGGCGTCTTGTTTGAAGAGTTCGCCCAGCAGCCCGACCGGGATGTCTCCCAGGTGCACGCCATGGCGACCAACTACGCGACTCTACGCGCCGACCCCCGGTACCGGCGCCTGCGCACCGCCTGTAACCTCTGGGTGGCCGCCTTCTTTGCCGACCTGCGCCAGCCCACGTTGGTGCCGACAACCGCCGATGTCCACCGGGCACTGGCCGACCGTCCGCCGGACGATCCGCAGCGGGTGGCACACGCCGAGGGGCTGGCAACAGACCTGCACTTTTTCCACTGGCCGCTCGAATTCCCCGACGTCTTTGCTGGCGGCGGCTTCGACGTCGTCCTCGGTAATCCACCGTGGAAGCGGATCAAGCTTGAGGAAAGGGAGTTCTTCGCTACCCGCGACCCGGACATTGCCCGCGCGCCCAATACCGCCGAGCGCCAGCGCCTCATCGAGACCCTACCCACGAGGAATCTCACTCTCTGGAATGCGTACCAGCGTGCCCGGCGCCTAGCCAAAGCCCAGAGCCGTTTCGTCCGCCAGAGTGGGCGCTTCCCACTCGCTGGCCGCGGCGACGTCAACACCTATGCCGTTTTCACCGAGTTGGCCTGGCGTCTCCTCAACCGGCGTGGTCGTGCCGGACTGGTGGTGCCAACCGGTATCGCCACCAGCGACACGTTCAAGGATCTTTTCCGCACGCTCGTGGACGGACGTGCACTAGTCAGCCTCTACGACTTCGAGAATCGGCAGCGTCTTTTCCGTGACATCGCTGGCGGAATTAAATTCTGTCTCCTGACCATCGCAGCCGGGGACCACCCTGAGCCACCCCGCTTCGCCTTCTTTCTCCACCGGACGAGCGAGCTCCGTGACCCGGAGCGGACCTTTAGCCTGCCGGTGGAAGACTTTGCACTGTTCAAC
>CALIMB010000053.1 GCA_938028665.1 uncultured Thermomicrobium sp.
GGAGAGCACCGGCAAGGGAACGCTGGTGTCCCTACAGCCTCCTCATAGCCGCACGCCGGACAACCGACGGTGCACCGGTGAGGAGTCCGAAGAAGGGGCTGAGCGATGGCCAGGATGGCATTGGTCGCGGACAGAGCAACGGTTGGCCGTGCTTTTGGGCTTCAGACCGGCTCAGGTCACTGTGTGAGGGAAGAGGCTGTCCCACACTCTGGGCAATCGATGATTGCCCACTCGATGTCTAGTGAGTAGCGAAACGGCTTTGCCAAATCGCGCGTGTCGAGCGAGCTCAAGTCCTTCGGTCCTGTGAAGACACAGCGCTGTGGTCTGTTTGGATGGCAGCTCCTCACGACGGAGCGGACCATCTGTGCCATCATGTCGGTGCTGAAAAGGCTTCGGATAAATCTGCGATCGGACAAGCTCCAATGTCACCTTGGGATAGTGTACGCAGTGGCTACTCACCCAACAACCACGTGGGTGCTTGTCGCCGTAACTCCTGGTGTCCCGTGGATTTGCTCGAGCACCAATCGCCCCAGCTCCTCAACTGTCGGTTGTTCAAGCACGACAATCACGTCATAGTCCCCAGTCACAATATCCGCGTGGAGTACGCCAGGCACACTGGAGAGCGCTTCCTTGACCGAGCGTGCTTTGCCAACGTCACAATGCACCAGTACATAAGCTCGGGCAGCCATAGATCTGCTCCCTCCTTCATGAGATGACACTCTGTGATGCCGCACGCCATGCTGGGAAAGTTTTCGCTAGCATCCCAGTTTCCGTGCTCCCAATTCTACTGCTCAGTATACAGCGATTCTAGCCGTGTTTGTCCGCTGCTTTGGCAGCGTGCAGAGGGCTTTCCTCTGACCAACGCGCGTGTCGTTGTTAACTGGAGGGGCGTAGAAAGTCGCAGGTCAGTACGCCGCAGAGTGTCACTTGTGCTCCTCTGTACAAGAGCGTACACTTCGGGCGAATGTGGAGGAGCCACTGGACACTGTGTCCATGAGCATGATGCGTGATTTCGTTAGGCAGAACCGTCTCAAAAGGCTGACGCGGTCTCGAGGGGATTCTGGAGGCCTACTAAAGTCGCTTCGCCCCCCAAGGAAGACAGCGCTCAACCAGGCTTTGCTGCAGGTCTCTGCTTCTCACAGTCGGCTGCTCGGCTCTTTCTTCGTCTTGGCTGGGCTTGTTCTCATCATGCTTGCAGCTCTCAGTGCCGTTGCATTGCGTCCTTCCCTACCAACTCCACCGAATCAGATCTTGTCATTCTCTTACCCTTCTACACAAGCCACGGGAGTATCCGTTTCTCAAGTTCCACGACCGAGTAACCCAGACTATTCAATGTATGCTGAAGGTTTTGGATCTGACGTATCCGACGTTGTGACCCCAACCGTCGCTCCCGAGCCGACAGCAACGCCGAAGCCGAAGATGCCGCCACCCACCAGAATCCAAATCCCCGCGGTTGGAATCGATGCTCCGGTTGTCGAGGTTGGCTACCGAATCATTGAAATTCAAGGAATTCAAGCGATCGAGTGGGAAGTCGCTGACTACGCTGCTGGCCACCACAGCACGTCCGCCAATCCTGGCGAGGGAGGCAATATCGTCATCGCTGGGCACAGCGACTACCGCGGTGAGGTCTTTCGCACGCTCGAGCGAGTGAAGCTGGGTGATGAGGTCATTCTCACCAGCGACGCTGGGGTGTTTCGGTATCGCGTGGAAGAAATTCACTATCGGAAGGAAGTTGGTGTACCCCTGGAAGAACGGATAGCAACGGGGCGTTTCCTCGATCCAATGCCGGAAGAGCGTGTTACCTTGGTGACCTGCTGGCCCTACGGTATCGATGACCACCGGCTTATCGTTATCGCCAAACCAGCGCGTTAGACAACCGGTCTCCCTCCTTGGTGCGGGAGGGGCAGCAACCGCACTCGGTGTGGCGCTCACTACAGCGGGGATCGCAATCAGCAGTGTGTGGAGTCGTCGCTTCGATCGTGCCCAAGCCTTAGCTGCCCGCCTCCCTGGTGCGACTGCGTCTGCGGACCCGCAGACCGCTGCTGAGCGTGGTGCACTGGTAGTCTTGGCGATTCCGGATAGTGCCATCGCCCCGCTGTGTGCTCGTCTGAATTGGCATCCTGGGCAAGCGGTGATTCACTTGGCTGGTGCCTATGGTCGTGAGCTGCTTGCTCCTGCCGCCTATGCGGGAGCAGAAACGGGCACCTTTCATCCCCTGCAAACGTTTGCTGGGCATGACGATCCGGCAGCATGGCGTGGAGTTGCCGTCGCGATCGAGGCCGATCCGCCACTCGCTGCGGAACTTGTGGCACTCGCACGCTGCCTCGGCGCTGAGCCCATCCAGCTCGCCCCAGCGCAGCGGCCCTTGTACCATGCTGCAGCAGCATTGAGCGCCAACGGACTCGTCGCCCTGGTCGGCGTGGCTGCTAACCTCTTGAGCCGTGCGACCGGCTTGGAGCGGGCTGCGGCCGTGCAACACCTTTTGCCCCTCCTACGTGGTGTGCTTGCCAATCTTGAGCAACTCGGCCTCCCACGTGCTGCCACTGGCCCAGTAGCTCGAGCGGATCAGCAGACTTTGGAACGACATCGGGCGGCGCTGGCGCACGAGGCTCCAGAGTGGCTGGCGCTTTACTGCGCACTGCTACGTGCAATGCTCCCCCTGGCTCGGGAGCGTGCTGCTGACGATCCCGAGCGAGTGGTCGCCCTGGATGCCCTTGCGTCATGGTTGGCTGATGTGCAAAGCAGCGGGGAGGTGTCCTCATGACCCAGCGAGTCACGGTCGCAGACCTGATAGCAATGAAGCGGCGTGGTGAGCGGATCGTTATGCTGACCGCCTACGACTATCCATCGGCGCGGCTGCTTGATGAAGCTGGGATTCCGGTGATTCTCGTGGGCGACTCACTGGGTAACACGGTACTTGGCTACGACACAACAATTCCTGTCACTCTGGCCGACATGCTGCATCACACGAAAGCAGTGACCCGAGCAGTGCGTCAGGCGTTGGTTGTTGCCGACATGCCGTTCCTCACCTACCAGGTGACGCCAGAAGAGGCCCTGCGCAACGCAGGCCGCCTGATCCAAGAAGGTGGTGCCCAGGCAGTGAAAGTCGAAGGGGGTGGTCCAATCATCGAGACGGTCGCCCGTCTCGTCCGTGCTGGTATCCCGGTGATGGGACATCTTGGCCTGACGCCCCAGTCGGTCCATACCTTGGGTGGTTTTCGCCTTCAGGCACGTACCGCGGGCGCTGTGCGGCAGCTGATCGCCGACGCACTGGCACTCGAACAGGCTGGTGCCTTCGCCATTGTGCTTGAACTCGTCCCCGCTCCAGTTGCGCAGGCGGTCAGTGAACTGCTGCGGATTCCAACTATCGGCATTGGTGCCGGTCCCGGCTGCGATGGTCAGGTCCAAGTCCTGACTGATCTCTTACACCTGCTGCCTGGACCACTCCCGCGTCACGCGCGCCCCTATGCCGACCTTGCAGCAGTCGTGGGCGACGCGGTGCGTCGTTATGCTGAGGATGTGCGTCGTGGAGCGTTCCCTGGGGAAGCTGAAAGCTTTGGACTTCCCCGTGACCTCGATCCGCAAACCCTTGCTGCAGTCATTGACGAATTCCGTATGCGGCAGGAGTGAGATCATGCGCGTCATCCAGACAGTGAGTGAGCTTCGTTCCTGGCGCACAACCCAGGCCGGAGGCAGCATCGGCTTTGTTCCCACAATGGGCTACCTCCATGATGGGCATCTTGCGCTTGTTCGCCGCGCCCACGCTGAAAATGATATGGTTGTGGTCAGTATTTTTGTGAATCCTCTCCAGTTTGGACCACACGAGGACTACGCACGCTATCCGCGCGATCTTGAAAGAGATCTTCGCCTTCTGGAGCCTGAGGGTGTGGCGATCGTCTTCGCACCATCGGTTGAGGAGATCTATCCGCCTGACTTTTCGACAGCGGTCGTCGTCCGCGGACCACTGGCGGAGCGGCTAGAGGGAGCAGCTCGTCCCGGGCACTTCACGGGTGTGGCAACAGTGGTGATGCGGCTCGTGAATCTTGTGCAACCACACCGCGCCTACTTCGGCTGGAAGGATGCTCAGCAGCTTTTACTCGTGCGGCGAATGGTGCGCGATCTCGCACTCCCAGTTGAGATCGTCCCCGTGCCAACGGTCCGAGAGCCAGATGGACTAGCGATGAGTAGCCGCAACGTCTACCTTTCTCCAGAGGAGCGCGTCTCGGCAGCCGCATTGCCACGTGCCCTCTTTGCTGCTCTTGCCCGTTTCCAAGAGGGTGAGCGCAATGCCGAGGTGCTCCGCCAAACGGTACGTACGGAGCTTGCGGCCTCACCACTTCGCCTTGACTATGTCAGTGTCAGTGATTGCGAGGTATTTCAGGAACTGGAACAGGTCGACCGTCCCGCACTGCTCCTGGCTGCTGCCTGGATTGGTACGACTCGTCTCATCGATAATGTCTTGCTTGATCCCGGTAAGCGCTCAAGGTGAGATCATGTCACACACGCGATGCGATCAACCTATTTGACCGAAGGAGTTTGCATGTGTCCGGCACGTTCCCAACCATCATCGCCAATCGCTACCGTCTAGAAGCGCCACTCGGCGCCGGGGGAATGGCAACGACCTACTTGGCGCGCGATCTGTTGCTGGACCGCCCGGTTGCAGTGAAGATCCTGCGAACTGACACGATCACTGCACAGGATCAAGAGCGGTTCGAACGCGAGGCACGCGTTGCGGCAGCTGTCTCCCATCCCAATGTGGTCCAGGTGTACGACGCCGGCCAGGACGGTCATTGCCGCTACCTGGTCATGGAATGGGTCGAGGGTGGCAACCTTGCCCAACTCATCCGCGAGCGTGCACCGCTTCCAGTCAGTGAAGCCGTGCAGCTCACCCTTGACGTCTTGCAAGGCTTGGCAGCAATCCACCGCGCCGGTATCGTGCATCGGGATGTGAAGCCAGCAAACGTCTTACTGGACCGAAACGGTCGTGCCAAGCTGACCGACTTTGGCATCGCGCGCTGGACCGATGACCCCACGCTCACTGGCCCAACTGACCTCCTCGGTACGGCTCCATACGTGGCACCAGAACGTATCCGCGGCCAACCGGCGACAGCAGCCAGCGATCTCTACGCTGTCGGCGTGCTGCTCTACGAACTTCTCACTGGTCGATTGCCCTTGCCCGGCCAAACGCCGGAAGAACTCCTTGCCCAGCACCTCCACATGGTGCCGGTGTCACCGCGCCGCTGGCGACGTGATATTCCGCCGGCCTTGGAGCAGGTGGTTCTGCGTGCTCTGGCCAAAGACCCGGAGCTCCGGTTCCGCTCGGCTGAAGCGATGGCAGCTGTGCTGCAGACAGCAAGTCCCGGCGAAAAACCGAGTGCGCAGACCAATGGTGCTGCGCGAGCCCCTGTACGTGCGGGGCGGGTGCGCTGGGGGACGCTCAAACTCGCGGGCGGGGTGACAGTGCTCTCGCTTACTGTGATCGTGTTGCTCGCGCTGGCGGCACGAGCGCAGTTACCGGGGGAGGATCTGCCACCGACCCCCACGACCACGGCTATCGTTCGTGTCCCAGCCGCGCCTACTACGACGCCCACGGTGGTATCTACGCCGACGTCACAACCAACGCCGACTCCTCGCCCGACACCATTTCCGACCCCAACACCACAGCCGGCGCAGGCGCTGCTGGGTTCGCTCAAAGTGCTCGCGCCGACGCCGCCGGAACTTCGGCGTTTTATTAGTGCCGCCGTGCTGACCTTCGCACCAGAAGAGCTTACCGGAGCCTATCTGCCCTCTCGTGACGGGGCACTGAAGGGGTTCAGCCGTGATCTGGCCAACTCCGCGTTGCTCTTTGGAAGCGGGAGCGGTGCCGAACAGGCTTCAGTCTCGTTCGTCATCCCCAGGCGAACGGAGCGACTGCTGATCCAGGTGGAGGGTCGGCAGCATCGCGGTGCTCCTGTGGCGCGGCTCCAGATGCAACTGGCTGGTTGGGTAATCTGGGAAGGGCAGCATCCATTCACAGATACGGGTTGGTCGACGATCAACGTCGTCTTGCAGTTCGACCGGCTGGAGAGTGAAGTTCCGGTCACACTCACGCTGCACAATGTCAGTGGCTCAGGGGACCGCGGGGTTGAACCCTGGCTTGCGGTGCGCTCGGTGCGAGTGCTTCGTGCTGATTAACCGCCAATGCCCTCTGGGGGTATTCCATGGCATACTCCCCGCGAGCAAACTGAGGAGGCAGGAGACATGGCGACGATCACGATCGGTCTGGATCCGGACATCGCACGGATCGGCCCTATCCTTTTGACCTGGCACGGCTTGTTCACCGCGCTGGCCATCCTGGCAGCAGTCTGGCTGGCTGGCCGAGAGGTGAACCGAAAACACATTGCTATCCCGAACTTCGATCTTCTGGCCGTTCTGACGATCCTTGGGGGTATCCTCGGAGCGCGGCTCTTTTTCGTTTTTGATCATCTTGGCGAGTATCTGCGTCAACCGTGGCGCATCCTGGCAATTACTGAAGGAGGCCTCGCCGTCTATGGAGGGATCATTGGTGGGACGATGACTGCTGCCGTCCTGCTCTGGCGTCAGCGTGTGCCGATTGGGCCAGTTGCTGATGCGGTTGCCCCCGGTTTGCTCCTTGCTCAGGGGATCGGCCGCATCGGCTGTTTGATCAACGGTGACGCCTGGGGTGGGCCGTGTACGTGCCTTGCCTGCGCAGGAGCAGTGGCCGCGACGCCCACTGAAGGGCTCGGATACTGTCCTTTCGCCTTGCGCTACACTAATCCCAAAGCGCTGCTTCCAGCCGATCTCCTCGGTGTTCCCACTCATCCCTATCCGATCTACGACATGGTGGTGAATTTCCTCCTTCTCGCTGTGCTCTGGCGCTTACGCCAACGCGGTCTACCCAATGGTAGTCTGTTTGCGCTCTATTGGTTGCTTTATGGCATGGGGCGCTTCTTCATCAGCTTCGTCCGGCAGGAAGCCGTCTGGTTCTGGGGTCTCCAGCAGGCGCAAGTGATGGCACTTGCCACTGCCCTGCTTGGCGCAGTTGCGCTTGTCTGGCTCCTGCGCCACAAGGCGCCGACCGCAGCAGCCGTGCGCTCCTGAGCAGGTCACCCCTGAGCCGGTGCAGAGGCTTCACCCTGCCGCCTAGCGAGCTCTTCCTCAATCAGCTTGCGCCGCAGGACTTTGCCAATCAAATTCTTCGGGAGCTCCGAGCGGAACTCGATCTCGCGTGGGACGCGATGCGGTGCCAACCGCTCGCGACAGAAGGCGAGGAGTTCCCGCGTATCGACGCTTATCCCCTCATGAAGGACAACGTAGGCTTTTACCATCTCGCCGCGGTAGGGATCCGGAATGCCGACGACGACTGCCTCTTTGACGGCTGCATGTTGGAGTAATACCGACTCCACTTCACTCGGGAACACCTTGAGCCCACCAACGATGATCATATCCTTGCGTCGGTCGACAATCTGGAAGTAACCGTCTGCAGTCATGCGTGCAATGTCGCCAGTCAGGAACCAGCTTCCACGGAAGACTCGTTCCGTCTCATCAGGACGCCTCCAGTATCCCTGCATCACCTGTGGTCCACGCACAGCAAGTTCCCCAACCTCGCCTGGCGGGAGCATCTGGGTTCCCGTCTCCAAGTCCACAACGATCGCCTCCGTGCTCGGGAGCGGAAGGCCAATGGTCCCGGCTCGTCGCTCGCCTAAGATCGGGTTGCAGTGCGTCACCGGCGCTTCGGAGAGACCGTACCCCTCGACGAGTCGGGCGCCAGTCAGGCGCTCGAACTGATCCTGCACCGGAACTGGCAGCGGCGCAGCGCCAGAGATACAGGCCTTCAGCGAGCGTAAGTTATATTTCTCCACCTTCGGTGCGTTCGCGAGCACTGCGTACATCGTCGGAACACCCGGGAAGAAGGTCGGCTTCTCGTGGTCGATCGCTTCCAGGATTTCCTTCAGGTTGAAACGCGGGATCAGGACCATGCTCCCACCACTGACAATGGGAAAGTTCATCACCACCGTTTGACCGTAGATGTGGAAGATCGGGATGACACCGAGCACAACATCAGTACCATCCGGCTCTTCAATGTTGCGAGCCCAGGCATGGGTCTGGAGCGCAACAGCAACCAAATTCCGATGAGTCAGCATTGCGCCCTTTGGCACACCGGTTGTCCCTGCAGTGTACTGGAGGACAGCCAGCTCATCCGGATTCCGCACGATGCCTGGTGGAGTTGGCGAGGCACTCTGCAAGAGCGGCTGCAGCCAGTGTGTTCGCCCGTCCTCGGGGAGTGTCACATCATGGCCTTCTTGTCGCTCGCGAAAGAGTGTGAAGCCGACCCGGGTGAGTGGCGGCAGGTACTCCTTGATGTTGGTCACGATGACGTGCGCAAGCGAGGGGATCTGGTCACGCACCGCCTGCACCTTCGGGAACATCAGCGAGAGGCAGAGCACAACCTTGACCGCCGCATCGGCCAGCTGGTGGGCAAGTTCCGGCTCAGCATAGAGCGGATTGCATGGCACCACAATTGCACCAGCTCGCAGTGCGCCGTAGTAGCCGATGACGATTTGCGGGCAGTTTGGCAGGATGAGCGCTACCCGATCGCCTGGCTCCACCCCAAGGTGGATGAGCGCGTTGGCGAAACGGTTGGCCGCCTCGTCGAGGTCACGGTAATTGATCGACTTCCCAAAGAAGCGAATCGCCTCTCGCCGCGGATACCGTCCAGCGTTCAGGGCCAGATACTCTGGCATCGTCGTCTCGGGGATCTCAATCGTCCAGGGAACACCAGGCTCATAGTGACGGAGCCAAGGGCGAGCTTCGGAAGTCACCGGTAGCGATTGCGGCAGTTGGCTCGTGGCACCCATCGAGGCACTCCTTTCTCGTAACACCTTGCGGTTTACTACTCCTCCTCGGCATCCCTGCCCATCAGGGATGCACTGTGCGCGCCGCCTCTGCATCCGGCATGCCAAGCGAGATACTCGCTGCAAGTATGACGCAAAAAGCATGTTGCCGGAAGATGCAATACGCAGTGTTGGGAGGGCCAAGCCAACGGGTGTTCTCGTCGCCTCGCCGCTGAAGAGGTATCCCTTCTCTCAAGTTGCGTGTCACCCTGCAGTACGAGTGCTCCACACGTCCGCACGGTCAGGCGAAGAAGCATCGTCACGCGACGGACCTAGCTTGTGCCCGTTTGCAGTGGTTCACTAGTGTCTCTCATCGCCGTGCAGCGTTGGAGGGCAAGATGCTCGTCCTTAAGGTCGTAGTGGTTGACTGATGTCTCTTCGTCGCCAGCAGAGATTCCCATGCGGGGGGTCTCACGATAGACTAACGCGGGGGACGTTGGCGCCGGGCGATCGTTATGTCGTTCACGCCGATGCATTGCTCTGTGTGCTGCAAAGCGGTCGCTGGCACGTGTCCCAGACCGGTGTGTGCTTCAACGCCTGATGTTGCGCTCGTCTACTGATAGTCATATTGATACTCTTTGGTGTGATATGCAGGAGAGCGGGGTGAGGAGGCGAAGCGTGCGTGTCGCTGATGTCGTGGCGGAAATCCTCAAGCGCGAGGGGGTCGAGCTTATCATCGGATACCCGGTGAACGATGTCCTGGAGGCTGCTGCCCGGGCGGACATCCGCACGGTGATCGTGCGGCAAGAGCGTGTGGGTATCCACATGGCCGATGCGATCAGCCGCGTCACTTCAGGTCAGCGCATCGGCGTCTTTGCCATGCAGCACGGCCCGGGAACGGAGAACGCCTTCGGTGCGGTTGCCCAGGCCTATGCCGATAGCGTGCCTGTGTTGCTGTTGCCCGAGGGCTATCCGCGCCCAATCATGAACCTGCCGCCAAACTTCAGTGCACTCCTCAACTTCCGTGAGATTACGAAGTGGGTTGAGCAGGTCGTCTTGCCCAGTGAGGTGCCGAACGCGTTGCGCCGCGCCTGGACGCAGCTCAAGAACGGCCGACCGCGTCCGGTGGTGATCGAACTCCCGCGTGATCTCCTCCAGGAAGAGTTCACCGCTACGCTCGACTACCGTCCTGCCCCACGTGTCCGCCTCGCCCCGGATCCGGTTGCGGTCGATGAGGTGGCGGCCGTGCTTGTAGCCGCTCAGCGGCCGGTCATCTATGCCGGGCAAGGGGTTCATTATGCCCAGGCGTGGGAGGAGCTCCGGACTCTCGCCGAACTCCTTGAGGCACCGGTCTGCACGAGCCTGCAAGGGAAAAGTGCCTTCCCGGAGGATCATCCGCTGGCGCTCGGCACTGGTGGCCGGGCCTATCCGGCGACTGTCTCCCATTTCCTGCGGGAGGCTGATGTCATCTTCGGTATCGGCTGCAGTTTCACCAAGACAAACTACGGCGTACGGATACCGTATGAAGGGAAAACGATTATCCACGCCACACTCGATGTGGCTGACCTCAACAAGGATGTTCCGGTGAATCATGCCCTACTGGGTGATGCCAAGCTCACCCTCGCTGCGCTCTGTGAAGCGGTCAGCGAGCGACTGGGCGGGAAACCACGTGGACGCTTGCCAGAGCTCGCGGCTGACATTCAGCGTGTCCGTCAAGTCTGGCTTGCCCAATGGATGCCCAAACTAACGTCCGATGAGGTCCCTCTCACACCATATCGCGTGATCTGGGAACTCATGCGGACGCTTGACGCTGAACGCACGATCATCACGCATGATGCTGGTAGTCCACGTGACCAACTTTCGCCTTTCTGGGTTGCCAAGCGGCCGCTCACCTACCTTGGTTGGGGCAAATCAACCCAGTTGGGCTATGGGCTCGGTTTGGCCATGGGTGCCAAGCTCGCCCGACCGGAGATGCTGTGCGTCAACATCTGGGGCGATGCAGCGATCGGTATGACCGGGATGGATTTTGAGACCGCGGTGCGGGAGCGGATTCCGATCCTGTCAATTCTCTTCAATAACTTTTCCATGGCGATTGAAATCCCCGTGATGCCGGTGGCGACGGAGAAGTATCGCGCTACTGATATCAGTGGTGACTACGCGGCATTCGCCCGGGCTATGGGTGGGTACGGTGAGCGCGTGACCGAGCCGGGTCAGATCGTCCCCGCAATCCAGCGTGCACTCCGTGCGGTTGAGGAGGGGATGCCAGCGCTCCTTGAGTTCATCACTGGGAAGGAGCTGGCCATCTCAACACCCTAAGTTGCCGGAAAGCTCTTGCTTGATCTTTGATACCACAGTCGCAGTGTTGGCCGCCGCTGGCAGCCTTGCGCTACCTATTATGAGTTCGTTGTGGTGCTCGAGATGTTTGTCTTTGGTGCGGGGATGAGAAGGAAGGCATGTACCTACAACTTCGTTGGATCCGCTCTTGTTGGACCGTCTGCTGTTGACCCTATAGACTTGGCATCGCCTGTACGAGGCAACGGATTCTCTCGCTATGGGAGTTATGCCGCGACTGACTACAGAAAGCTCACCGTGCGAGACCTCGCAAATGCTGCATCAAACCAACTGCAACGAAGAGAAGTCCAAGAACGATGAGTGCAACTGATACACTGTATGGAGTACCGGTCCGTGGTAGTAGCTGGACCGAACTGCCGGTCGTACCCTGGCCGGTCACACCTTGGGCACTCGAATTGGCGGGCAGCTGTTCATTAGTGGCCGGGACCCCATTGTTCCCCCACTGGTTTGAGGGTACCTGTGCACCCGAGTCACCCGGTGACTCTGAGCTACCCACCGGTGTCTGTACCGTGCCTACCGGAGCCGTTGCTGTGGGAGTTGGCGTTGTCCCTAGTCCGTCCGTCACTGTTGTTGTCGCAGTAGGTGTCGGAGGCGGAGGCGTCGGGGT
>CALIMB010000054.1 GCA_938028665.1 uncultured Thermomicrobium sp.
TTGAAGTTCGCCATCCCCTTAAAGCTCAACACTTTCGTGATCGCCGCCGTCAACGTCGTCTTCCCATGATCAACATGCCCAATCGTCCCCACGTTCACATGCGGCTTCGTCCGCTCAAATCGCGGCTTGCTCATCGCTTCGACCCTTCCTGACTTCGCCCTTCACATCAAAGAGCCCACGCCTCGACGTCGTGGGCCCATCCGCACAAACGCGGCTTCCAGTGGGGGGAGAGGGATTCGAACCCCCGCAGCTTACGCACCTAGTTTACAGCCAGGCCCCTTTGGCCACTCGGGCATCCCCCCAAACAATGCAGTAGAGCCGATGGTGGGACTCGAACCCACAACCCGCGGTTTACAAAACCGCTGCTCTGCCAATTGAGCTACACCGGCCTGCACCACCGCGCCGGTACCAGCCGCAATTCTACGCCTCAGTTCGGCCCCTGTCAATCCACGCCAGCCATGAGCCACCAACAAGCACATACAGCCACACAACACTCCACACCGGTGGCTCGATCATGACCCCACTCCCTCCAGGAATGCGTAGTGACCACTCAGCCACCAGCACAATCCAGCGCCCGAGAGCCCACGCCGGCAAGGCCAATACCATACCCAGCGGCCCCAGCAGCGCCCCCGAAAGCGCCATCAGTCCGGCCACCAAGAACCATGGCATGATCGGTTCGACCAGTGCATTTGCGAGCGGTGCGACCAGCGAGAATGATCCAAAGCGTAAAAGGAGAAGCGGCGTTACCGCAAGTTGCACCGCCGCCGGGGCAAGCAGCAACTCCTTCCACGCTCTCCTCTTTACTTCACCAACCCGCATCGCACTCAGCGTCGCCGTCGCCAGCGCTGAGAGCTGAAATGCGAGTGAACGTGCCAATTCGGGACGAACCAACAACAATCCGGCGACTGCCCAACCCAGCGCGGAAATCGGCTCCCGCGGCCAACCACGCCATCGCGCAAGGAGATAGAGGCTTGCCATTGTCGCTGCCCTTTGCACCGGCGGCTCGAGTCCAGTCAATACCGCATAACTCCAAACAGCCGCTCCGGTACCAATCCACCGCAGCCACCGCCAGGGACTGATCCAGACAAGGAATCGTTCTGTCACCGCTGTGACGACCGCCACGTTCCAACCGCTCACCGCTGTCAGGTGCGATAGCCCTGATCGACGAAGGGCATCTCGGGTTGGTGCGGCCAGACCCCGGTCGTCGCCAGTCATGACTCCTGATACCAGGGAGCCGCTCGGTTCCGGCACCACGCGGAGAACGGCTTGCCGCACCCAGCTACGCAACGCCAGAAGTGGCCAAAGAGTGAGATCCTGCTCAGCCTCAAGGGACGTCATCTCATACTGTCCAGCAACCCTTACACCAGCAACAGTGCTCCGCCCTGGCCGATAGACTCCGTGCCAGACCACCCGCTCACCCTCGTGTATCTCGCTGCGATCGACGCCAGTGAGACCCACCAGCTGCCCATCATCACGAAGAACCACGATTTCTGTCGTCTTGCGCCCATCGCCAGCCACCGCAAGCACCACTCCACTCCCCCTAACTCCCTCGGCAGGCGGAACGGGAAGAACTAGGTAGCGAGCAGCCCCAAACAAGAAACCAACAAGGAGAACACTGACGATGCGAATCAGCTGCCAACCGCGGCGCCCAATCAGCCAGCTGCTCACGATCAGACTCACCACTAACGCTGCGGTATAAAGTGGATCGCTCGCGACCGCCAACACTCCAATCACACAACCAAGCCCAAACCAAGCACCGGTCATTCGGTGGAATCCCCAACCGTGAGCAGGTCAGCCCATTCGGCAACCATGCGTGCCGAAATCCCAGGTACCTCGGCCAGCTCCTCGACCGACCGAAACGGTCCGTGCTCCGCACGATAGTCTATGATGCGCTGGGCGAGGACCGGCCCCACCCCTGGTAGTCGCATAAGCTCCGCAGCCGTTGCCCGATTTACGTCAATTTTCCCGGTCGTGACGCGTTGAGACTGGCTCGGGGCTTCATCGCCTGTCCCCTCCGACGCCGCCTGCGGATCTGGATGCTTGCGAGCAGGCACCTCCACTGTCTGACCGTCCCGCAGGCGTTCGGCCATAGGCATCCTCGCCAAATCCGCCTCGCTACGCGGACCAGCCAGCTCGACCACTTGAGCCACCCGAGCATCGCTCGGCACACTGTACAGACCAGGTCGCTCCACCGCTCCTGTCACGTAGACAACGATGACCGACGGGGTCGAGATCGGCTCGATGCGAAGAATGAGGTCCTCCTCGGTAGACCAGTGACGCGCAACAGTAAAGCCAATGAGCATGCCGATTACGGCCCCAAGCAAAAGGCCGAAGCGTGGTGGCATGTCGGGCAATCGCGTCTTCATCCTGCCCCTGACGTGGTATCGTTGAATAGTCTCTCTTTACACCCCTCCCCGTCAAACGGGGCAGGGAGTTTGGTCGTGTCCCACAAGGTGCTGCCGGTTGCTGAGATGATCCACAACGACATCCTGAGGAAGCTAACTTCTACTCCTTCTCTTGTTAGTCTAACCTCTGCTGTGAAGGCGCGCCGTTGCCTTGTGGCTGACGCGGTCCCCCCTGCAGCTCGCCCGGTGCTCATCGCGGCACTGGCCATGCAACTTGACGAACCCCTTCTCGTTGTGGTCCCGCGGCAAAATCATGCGGACGATCTTGCCTTCACACTCTCTCAACTTCTTCCCGAGTTCCTTGTCGTCGCATGGCAGGCGCCCGAGACACTCCCCTACGACATCTTTACCCAAGACCGTTCGCTTGCCGCTGATCGTACCTGGTTCCTGACCCAGTTGCGCAGTACCACACCAGGGGTGTTCATTGTTCCCGCTCGTGGTCTCACCCAGCTTCTTCCCAAGCCAACAACTGCAGAGACTCGTCACTTGACACTGCAGGTGGGGCAAGAACTCCAACCAAGGCTGTTGCTTGAGTTCCTGACACAGAACGGTTACGCTTCGGCTCCGCTGGTGCAGTATCCCGCCTCCTTTAGTCGACGCGGCGGGATCATTGACTTCTGGCCTCCTGGCAGTGACGCCGCAATCCGCGTCGAGTTCTTTGGTGACGAGATTGAGGCCATTCGCTGCTTCGACCCCACCACGCAACGGACCACCGAGCGACTAAACACACTCACGGTCCTCCCTGTCAGCGAGGTGCCGATAAGTACGTACCGCCTGGCAGCTGCGAAGCTCCAGGAACTCGACACGCGCTCCCTCCGGCCAGAAGTGCTGGCAGAATGGAAGCGTCTGCTCGAACGGCTGGAACGCGGAGACCTCGTACCACCTCCGGAGTTCGTCCTCCCGTTTCTCCTCTCTGATCCAGCGACACTTCTCGACTACCACGCTCCCGAGCGCCCGGTCATCATTCTCGATCCGGGAGCAGTTCGGCTTGCGTTCGAGCAGTTCGAGCAACAAGCCGAAGAATTCCGGGAAACTAGCGAGCTGAGCGGTGAATTGCCTCGCAGCCTCCCTCGCCCCTACCATGCCTCGGCGTCGTTGCTACACGCGCTCAATCACCGCCCCGTTCTTTGGCTTGGTGCAACCAGCGATACCAGCAGATGTTCCATCGAGTCATCAGACCTTGGCTTCACCACAGGAGTCCCGACAGTCGCAGGTCGCCTTGACGCACTCCCTGCCCTCCTCACGCCGTATGGGGAAAAGGGCTACACGATCATGATTGTGACCGAGCACCCAGATCGCCTTCTCCAACGGTTGGCCGAATGCGAGCGAACCTTAGGCGACGAACTTCCGAAGTCCTCAGTCACCGTTGCGCGTGGTCGCTTACCAGGTGGCTGGGCACACCACGAAGCGAAGGTCTTGACCCTGACTGATCGTGAACTGTACGGAATCAGCCGTTTGCCCAGCCCGCGCCATCGCCGTCATCGCCCGATCTCCGATGACCTCTTAAGCAAACTAACCCCGGGTGTGTATGTGGTTCACATTGACCACGGGGTCGCCCGTTATGGCGGGTTGGTCAGTCTGGTCATTAACGGAGTCCACCGTGAGTATCTTCTCCTGGAATATGCCGACAACGATCGACTCTATCTTCCGGTGGATCAGCTAGATCGAATCACACTCTACGAGGGATTTGATGCAGAACCGAAGTTAACGCGTCTCGGATCCCCTGAGTGGGCGCGTATCAAGCGGCGAGTTCATGAGGCTGTACGCGAGCTTGCATTTGAACTACTGCAACTGTACGCCGCCCGTGAGGCAACGCCCGGTATCGCGTTTGGCCCGGACACCGCATGGGATCGTGAGCTCGAAGAGTCGTTCCCTTACGAGGAGACACCAGACCAGTGGCGAGCCATCCAAGAGGTGAAAGCCGATATGGAGCGGCCGCGTCCGATGGACCGGCTACTCTGTGGTGATGTCGGATTCGGCAAGACTGAAGTTGCCCTCCGTGCCGCATTCAAGGCAGTCAATAACGGATACCAAGTAGCACTTCTAGTACCCACCACCGTGCTTGCTCTGCAGCACTACAACACCTTCCGCGAACGCCTCGCACCGTATCCGGTTCGTGTGGAAATGCTCTCCCGTCTGTGCACAAAGGCCGAGCAACGGGAGATCATCGCCGGTCTTCGTTCCGGCTCAGTCGATATCGTGATTGGTACACATCGCCTGCTTCAACGTGATGTCGAGTTCAAGCGGCTCGGCCTCGTCATCATTGATGAGGAGCATCGCTTCGGAGTGGCACACAAGGAGCACTTTAAGCGCTTGCGCACGAACGTCGATGTGCTGACCATGACAGCGACGCCGATTCCCCGTACCCTCTATCTGGCACTCTCAGGAGTGCGAGACCTCTCTCTCATTGCAACACCGCCAGTCGAGCGCACACCCGTGCGTACCTTCGTAACGCCCGCCCGCGATACCATCATTCGGGAAGCAATCGTGCGCGAACTCACGCGTGGTGGGCAGGTCTATGTTGTCCACAACCGGGTGCAGTCCATCACCGCGTTTGCAGATCGGCTCCGAGCACTTGTTCCTGAGGCTCGGTTGGCTGTCGCGCATGGTCAAATGCCGGAAGCTGAGCTAGAACGCATTATTGTGGCGTTCATCGAAAGAGAATTCGATGTCCTGGTGTGCACTGCTATCATTGAGTCTGGCGTCGATATTCCCTCAGTCAATACAATCATCATTGACCAGGCGCACCAGTTAGGTCTCACACAGCTTTACCAGCTCCGCGGACGGGTAGGCCGTCGTCATCAGCGGGCCTATGCCTATCTTCTCTACGATGATCGCCGGCCTCTCTCACGCGAGGCTCAAGCGCGCCTCGAGGCGATTCAGCAAGCAACCGAACTTGGCGCCGGACTCCAGATTGCTCTTCGCGACCTGGAGATCCGAGGCGCTGGCAACATTCTCGGTCCCGAACAGAGTGGACACATCGCCGCGGTTGGGCTCGAACTGTACACGCAACTCCTGGCGCGCGCTGTTACCGAGGTGCGCCAGGGCCGCCCAATCGAGGAAGCCCCGAGTGTCACTGTCGATCTTCCGGTCGAGGCAACCATTCCGACCGACTATTGTGGCGACGAGGCCGTCCGCATGAGTCTCTACCAGCGCTTCGCGGCGATCCGCACGACCGCACAGCTCGACGCTCTGATTCTCGAACTCCGTGATCGGTTTGGTCCGCTTCCAGAATCAGTGCAGCGCCTCGTTGACCTCGCCCACCTGCGTCTCTGGGCTAACCGCCTCGGACTTGCCTCAATCGTGGAACGCGACGGCGAAGTGTTTATCCGACCAGTCGTAGGAACTCGCCTCGATCCCGAGTACTTGCGACGCCTGATTGGGCCAGGAGTCTATGTAACTCCGAATCAAGTACGGCTTGTGACAACCCGCTTGGCGTGCACCCTTTGGGAGGCTATCCAACACGTCTTGCGAGAGATCGAGGCACGACGCGCCACTGTCTTCCTCAGCGCACCGGCTGTCCCCGCCTCTACACCTGCCCAGTAACTAAGCGATGGTTAGGGCTCCAGATCTAATGCCGCCAAGAGCTCTCGGGCACGGTCGCTGTCTCGCCGACGCACATAGAGCGCATGCGCGGCCGCGAATGTCGACCAGTACGCGTGCCCCAGTCCGAGTACCTTGACAAGGACTGGAATCCCCGCGTCTTCCAGCACGCCACGCCACAGTGCAGCTACCACTTCGTTCGGTGCTACCGCGAGCTGAACAAGGTCATCAGCTCTGCCCGAGGTCTCCACGCCACTTCCTACCCTCGAAAATAAACGATCGTCACCCCATGCCCCCCTTCGTAGGGCCCAGCCAGTTCCCAGCGCTCGACGAGCGGATGATTCCGAAGGAAGTCATGGACCGCCTGCCGTAACGCGCCGGTTCCCTTGCCATGCACAATGCGTACCCACAGGAGTCCAGCACGCGCCGCTCGATCCAGGTATCGATCAAGCCGCACCAACGCGTCCTCGACATGCAGTCCGCGAAGATGGAGTTCTGGTTCCACCACTGGTTCCGTCGGAAGAACCACTGTCGATGGTGGCTGCCATGTTGACTCAACAGGACGCGCTCCAACTCGCCGCACGGCTGACCGTGGTTGCCGGACACGGAATTGCCCTACCCGCACCTCAACCTCATCGCTTTCAGCAATGACCTCGACGACTTCACCTTCAAGCCCTAGAGCAGGGATTTCCACGCGATCACCCACTGCAAGAACCGGGTCCGCAGTGCCGTTGCGGCCAGTACCAAGGCTCCGCATACGCCGCCGCACCTCCTCAAGCGCGCGGAGACTCGACTCGACAACTTGCGGCGAGGGGTACGTTGGTGCATTGGCCAGCCGCTCAAGCTTACGTACGAGCTCACGTGCCCGGCGAAGTTCGCTCTCCATTTCAGCGTGCACTGCAGCACGCGCCTGCTGCTTTTCCTGTTCTGCTTCAGCAAGCAGTCGCTCAGCTTCTTGCCGGAGCACTTCAGCCTCGCGACGAGCACGGGCAGCTGCCGCCGCCTGTGCCTCAGCCTCTGCAAGCCGCCGCTGCATCTCAGCGATCAACAGATCGAGCTGAGGACTGCCGGTGCCGAGTAGCTCGCGCGCTCGTTGGGTGACTGCCTCCGGTAACCCGAGCCGGTGCGCAATTTGGAGTGCATGGGAACGCCCAGGAAGCCCAGTGATAAGACGATAGGTTGGTGTCAGCGTGGCTGGGTCAAATTCGACGCTCGCATTTTCCAGTCCTGGCGTCCCTGAGGCAAACACCTTCAGTTCCGGATAGTGTGTTGTCACAACCCCGAGGACACCAATCGCAAGTAAGCGCTCCAGGATTGCCCGGGCAAGTGCGGCCCCTTCCTGAGGATCCGTCCCGGCTGCCAGCTCATCCAGCAAGACAAGACTTGAGGCATCAGCTTGTTGGAGTGTTGCCACGATACGCCGGAGATGCGATGAAAATGTCGAGAGGTTCTGCTCAATACTCTGCTCGTCACCAATATCGACGAATATTGCCGGGAAGACACTCAGCCCACTGCCTGGCGCCGCTGGGATAAAGAGGCCTGCCTGCGCCATCAGGACGAGCAACCCAATCGTCTTGAGCGCGACCGTTTTCCCGCCGGTATTCGGGCCGGTAATGACCAGGATCCGGTACCGCTCACCCAGCTCGACGTCGATCGGAACCGCTCTCCGCTGATCGAGCAAGGGATGACGGGCCCGACGCAAACGAACGCGCAGCCGTGGATGTCCCGCAGGAGTAGCGGGCTCCGTTCCTTCCAGAAGCTCCGGCTCACTCGCGTCCAAATCCAGGGCGAACCGTGCCTTCGCCAGCGCGAGATCAAGTGCGGCGCCGGCTTCTACGGTGCGCAGTAGGGGCGCACCCTCCTCGGCTACGCGAGAACTCAGTAGGCGCAGGATGCGATCAATCTCGTGCGCCTCAGCCGCCTGCAGCTCCCGCCAGCGGTTGTTGAGTTCGACCACTTCGAGCGGCTCGACGAACAGGGTTTGGCCACTGCCCGAGACATCATGTGTAATACCCGGCAGGGCCGAACGACGATCCGCCCGTACGGGGATCACATACCGCCCCTCCCGGACCGTGATATACGCCTCCTGGACGACGTCCGGTCGCTCTGCTAGCAGGCGGCGTAGCCGTTCCAGCAACCGATCGTGTGCTTCCTTGAGCTGTCGCCGAATCACAGCTAACTCAGGCGAAGCAGTATCCAGGATCTCACCACGCGGACCGATGCTACGCGCGAGGTCACTCCGCAGACCTGGCAAGTCGGCCAAAGCGGCCACAAACTCCGCCAGCGCCGGATAACGCGCTTCCCAACGTTCCGAAGTAACAAGCTGACGGCGCAACACCAGCGCAGCTTCAAGCGTATCTAGGACCATCCGGAGATCCGCTGGTGTTAGGACCACACCGCGTCGAGCTGTTTCTACGAGCGGTCGGAGATCACGGAAGCCACCAATGGAAAAACCAGGCCGTTCGCTAAGGAGCCGTACGGCCTCACGTGTCACTTGCAGGAGATACCGTACCTGCTCTGGATCAGCCGTCGGCGTAAGCTCAAGAGCTCGCTCTCGGGCAACCGAATAGTGGCAATACGTCGCCAGCATGGAGCGAACCTTGTCAAACTCGAGAAGTCGCAGCAGTTCGCTTATCATACTCGCTTCACGCTCCTCCAAGGAGAGAAGGTGGTTCCCCCGGCACCCAGTCAATGGCAACGCGCTGCACCCACGGTTCCATGTCTCTGATCAGCGGCACCAAACGTGCATGCTCTATTTCGGACTGCAACCGTAGTCCTACCGCATCACGCGGCAGCTGAGCAACTGTGTTCATCATCACCATAACGACCGACACTGTAGCTGCAATCGCGAACACCATCGCCACCAAGGCCTGAAGCAAGAGACTGATCGGTCCACTTCCTCGTCCTTGCCAACGCCACATTCTGGCTGGCGCGGCACCCAAGGACCAAAAACTACCCCAGATACCGAGCACCCCGACCGACACAACGATTACCAGGAAAGCAAGCAGCTCACTCGCCCAACGGGAGATCGCCGGAATAAGCTCACGAAATGCCCCTGCAAGGGGACGGGTAAAGAGCGCTGCGGCCACCATAACACCAAACCAGGTCACCAAGGCAGCGAGCGTTCGCCCGATCCCAGCGAGGAAGGTTAGCGTGTAGAGCGCCAGAAACAGCGCAAACACCAAGAGATCAATCACTGCCATTGAACGCTTCGAGAACCTCCCAGTGCACGCCTCTTGACACGAACGGATGTTCGCACCTATACTGGGATCGACGGTTCGACCACGGAAGGCGATACGAATCGATGGGCAAGCGACTCACAAAACGCCAGCAGGACATTCTCGAATTTATACGAGCATTTGTGGACGAACGCGGCTACCCACCGACGGTGCGCGAGATCCAAGCCGGCCTTGGCATCTCGTCCACCAGTGTTGTCGATTATAACTTGAACGTTCTCCAGTATCTCCGTTTCATCCGTCGAAACCGCAACATTTCACGTGGTATCGAGCTGCTTGAGCGTCGGACCGCAAAGCACGACGAGGTCGTCCGCGTGCCGCTTATTGGCACGATCGCAGCTGGGCAACCTTTGCCGGTTCTCGAGCCGGTTGAAATGGAGACAGCAACCGAATACCTGGAGCTTGGCGCAAGTCTCCTCGGGTATGCAACACGCGATCTATACGCCTTGCGCGTCAAAGGGGTTTCTATGATCGACGCGCTCATTGACGACGGCGATATCGTCGTACTGCGTCGTCAAGCGACCGCCGAGAATGGCGATACCGTCGCTGCATGGTTGAAGCGCGAGCAGGAGACGACGCTCAAACGCTTCTATCGTGATGGCAACATGGTTCGCCTCCAGCCAGCCAATGCCACTATGCAACCCCTCTATACCACTATCGACAATGTGGAGATCCAAGGGAGACTGCTACTCGTCATTCGGCGGCTGGAGTAGTAAGACGGGCCTATGAGACCTGCGCCTGACTAGAGCTAGTATGACCACTAGCGGGCGGGGCACCGCTGCAAAGACTCCAGTGCGCTTTCCTTAGGACATACGCCAAGCGAGCACGCTGAGCAACTCACATGAAGGCACCAGCACCCGCAATGGGCTCTGAGAATCCCTATGAACGAATGTTTGTTTTCAGCACGGACATCACGCTCGGGTACTCTGCTGACTCAGGCCCTTCATGTGGAATGGCTGGATGAGGCATCAAACAGACCTTCACACCATCACCTTGAACGGCCAGTGACCGTGGTCTCGTCAGTCGGTAATCCCAAAAGCTCGTCGCAGCATATCTTCCCATAAACAAGGGGGAAATTCTCCTGGAAGCACTTTCTAGTTTCTGTCTACCCGCTGCTATTTGGGCGAGGACTACTCAAGCACAACTGACCGATTATAATGATTGTGGGAGCAATCGTCTGGCCGTCGGAAGGGAAGAGGGGTATGGACCTGGGTCGTGCGTTGACTTATATGTTTCAAGATCCCCAGTGGGTCAAGAAGGCGTTGATCGCCATTGTGATGTTGATCATTCCTATTATCGGCTGGCTTATTTTTTATGGATATCTATTACGTATTATGCGACAAACTGCACTTGGATCGGACGTGCCTCTACCGGAATGGGACGACTTTGGTGGTGATTTTGTGCGCGGGATCAAGGGATTCATTATCAACCTTGTCTGGAATATCCCAGTTCTCATCCTCGCTCTGTGCGGCCAGATAGGGGCCCTCCTGGGAACAGTTGCCGGAGCTAACAGAGAGACAGAAGTTATCCAGTCGCTCGTGACGCTGTGCACTAACTGCCTTTCCTGGCTAGCCTCAATCGCACTCGCTTTTATCTCACCGGTCTTTATTACACGTTTCGCCGTCACCGGTGAGATGGCTGCCGCATTCGCCTTGCCGCAAATTTTTCGTGAGATTCGTAGCAGTGCCACCGACTTGCTCATCGTTTTTCTTATCTCCATGGTGCTTGGTCTTGCTGCCCTGTTCGGTGTGATCCTCTGCCTTGTCGGAGTGATCGCCACCTTCCTCTATGCGTGGTGGGTCCAAGCCCAGCTTTATGGCCAGGTACGACGCCGCTTGGCAGCGGGTGGTGAAAGTGCGGCAACCCCATCACCCGTCACGCCAATTGTGTGATCTGCTGGCCAGGCTGCACGCTCCTGATCCTAAAGTGCTTGTCTCGCATCATGGAGAGAGCAGGTAGCCTCTCCGCTATAGAGTCGACCATCCGGAAGCTCGGCAGGAAAACGAGCTGTTGCGTGGTCATCCCCGGCGCACCGCACTGGCCTGCTAGGTGTCAGTGAAGCGCAGCGGTCGAACAAGTCACGGGGCGACTTGGTAGGAACACTTTGGCCACCGACAAATGAGTGGAGCATGGACATTGCTGGCTTTTACAGCCTCATGTGGGATCAATAGTCGGCAGAAAAGGAGATCATTGCCGCGTTCTTATCACGCGTGTTGCTCGATAGGATATCTCGTTGTCTTCGGCTCAGTCTGCCGTACTCCACGCTTGTCCTCTCTCGAGACGATACCATGCTCCCAGCGTGAAGCTCCGGGTAGCCAAGATCTGGTACGCGGCTTCCAGGCGATACTCATCACTTTCCTTAGCTGTTCCCGTGTCTCTTCCAGAAGGTTCTGCGACGCCTTCGCACGTTTTTGCCGACCCTTCCGGGAAGTACGCCTCTCTATCCCATTGCGTGCTGCCTCGCGGCTGGGTCTACGCTGCGGCGGTCCACTTTCTGCCATGATCGAAGGTCTTCTTCTTTGGCGCACTTCGTTTCACTCAGCAGTCATGTGGATGCTTGTACTTTCTACCCGATTGTGAACGAGATTTAAAAGATCTTTCATCACCATGCTTTGATTCTTTGAAATTTCTTGTTTGATTATGTGTTTAATAACGGAGTAATGACTTCATCATCTTTATATTCCATTCTTGCCTGTATTTTCGTTGACATCGTCGCCACTATTCCCACAAAAGGCACGCAGGGACATTCGCCCCTCTCCGCAGAGCATATGGGCACACAAGCCAGCCCACACAGGCTGACGCTTTTGCGTTTGCCTCTCTGCAAAGATCATGGCGGGATGTACGGGCAAGCCCGTCCGGAGTTGCACAGCGCAGCAGGCGTTCCCATCATCCCCTTCGTTCACGACCGGCCCTGCGCCACAGAATCTCACGAGGGTTGCTATAAGTCGGCTCAAGAGCTATACTGCAGGTGGAGCTCGGGACGTTTTGAGGTGACGGGTAACGATGGAGTTCAAAGACTACTACAAGATCCTTGGTGTGCCACGTGACGCGGATCAGGAGACGATCCGTAAGGCTTATCTGCGTCTCGCGCGCAAATACCACCCTGACGTCAATAAGTCGCCAGGAGCCGAAGAAAAATTTAAGGAGATCAACGAGGCCCACGAGGTTCTACGCGATCCTGAAAAGCGCGCGAAGTATGACCGCTTCGGTGCTGACTGGGAGCGCTACCAGCAAGCGACGGGTGCACAGGGCGGAGCTGCGGACTTCGCCGAGTGGTTCTTCGGCACGCGGCAGCGGGCTCAGCAGCGTCGTCAGCGACGGAGCGGTGACTTCTCCGACTTCTTCGACTTGCTCTTTGGGGATTTGGGAGATCTTTTCACCTCCAGCACGGAACGTGTCCGCATGCGGGCACGCCCAGAGCGAGGGCGGGACTACGAGCATCCGATTGAAGTGACGCTTCGCGAGGCCTACCGAGGTGCAACTCGCCGGATCGATGTCAAGATCGACGAGCACTGCAGCGCCTGCCACGGGACCGGTTTGAACGGACGTGACATTTGCCGTGTCTGTGGCGGAAGCGGCTATGTCACGCGCACCAAGACTCTTGAAGTGAAGATCCCAGCGGGTGTACGGGAAGGGTCACGGATCCGTATCGCTGGGCAAGGTGGGCCAGGCAGCAACGGTGGGCCGCCAGGCGACCTCTATCTCCGGGTGCATCTGGTTCACGATCCGCAGTTTACACTTGATGGTGACAATCTGCGCACCGAAGTCGAGGTACCGCTCTACACGGCGATTCTCGGTGGGGAAGTGACGATTCCCACCCTTGACCGTCCGGTCGTCCTCCGGATCCCGCCTGGTACGCAGAACGGACAGGTTTTCCGGCTGCGTGGTAAGGGGATGCCATCCCTACGAACCGGCGAGCCCGGTGACTTACTTGTCAAGGTCAAGGTTGTACTCCCAACCGAGTTGACCGCAGAAGAGCGTCGCTTGTTTGAGCGACTGCGCGACCTTCGCGAGGCACGTATCCGCGCCTAATACGCGAACACGCCCGTAGTGCTATAGTTCACAGGGCTGCTTGCCCATTCGTCAGGAGCAGAACGAGGAGTCAGATCCATGCCAGTGACCATTGTGCTCGGGGGTCAGTGGGGTGACGAGGGCAAGGGGAAAATCACTGATGCCCTGGCAGCCTCTGCTGATATCGTCATCCGCCCGAACGGTTCAACGAATGCTGGGCACACAGTCGTAACCGACGACGGGATCTACAAGCTCCACGTGATTCCATCGGGCATCCTTTATCCACATTGCACCTGTATCATCGGTGCGGGAGTAGCTGTGTCTCCTCCCGATCTTCTTCGCGAGATTGCTACGCTTCGCGAGCGCCATGCACGCCTCGGCCAGCTCTACTTGAGTGACCGCGCACATGTCATCATGCCGTACCATCCGCTTGTCGACCTTTACGAGGAGCAACGCCGGGGTGCGGCTGGCATCGGAACAACACTCCGCGGTAACGGTCCCGCCTTTACCGACAAAGTAGCCCGACGCGGCATCCGGATCGCTGATCTGCTCCCCGGATCCGAGGCGCTCTTACGGCAGAAGCTTGAGATCTTACTTCCTGAGAAAAACACGCTCTTTGTCCACCTCTACCATCAGCCGCCTCTGGATCTTGATCGACTGTTGAATGAAGCGCGCGCCTGGGGTGAGGCACTCGCTCCGTTCGTTATCGCAGCTGAAGTTTTTGTGCAAGACGCTCTTGCTGCTGGCAAGCACGTGATTGTTGAAGCCGCCCAAGGCACCATGCTCGACCTAGATTACGGGACGTACCCCTATGTCACATCTAGCTCTCCAACAGCTGCCGGCGCTTGCCAAGGAGCCGGTATAGCACCTACACAAGTCAATCGGGTAGTCGGTGTTTTCAAGGCCTACACCACACGGGTTGGGGCTGGTCCATTCCCCACAGAGCTGACCGATGAGATCGGCCAGTTACTGCGCGAGCGAGGACGAGAGTACGGGACGACCACCGGTCGACCACGCCGTGTTGGCTGGTTCGATGCGGTCGCGGCACGGTATACCGCGCGCTTGAACGGAATGACCGAAGCAGCTCTGACCAAGCTCGATATGCTTGATCCCCTACCCGAAATTCGTGTCTGTGTTGGCTATCGCCTTGGCGACCGCGAACTGTCTGCCCCACCAGCTCAGCTCGACCAGTACATGGCCGTGGAACCGATCTACGAGATTCTGCCCGGATGGCAGACGGAGACAAGTCACGCCACGTCGTTCGCCGATCTGCCACCGGCCGCCCAGCGCTACATTGAACGGATTGAAGAACTCATTGGTGTCCCGATCTCAATGATCGGCATCGGTCCGGCACGACGCCAGATCGTCTGGCGCCACGCCAGCGCACTCGCCTAAAGCTAGTCGAGGAGTGGATAATGCTCGAAGCATGGCAGATCCAGGAAATCATTCCACACCGTTATCCCTTCCTCCTCGTTGATCGGATCATCGAAGTCGAATGGGGTCAACGAGCTGTTGGCATTAAGAACGTCACAATGAACGAACCATTTTTCGCTGGTCATTTTCCCGGGAACCCAGTCATGCCGGGAGTACTCATTGTCGAAGCTTTAGCCCAAGTCGGAGCAGTCGCGCTCCTCGGTCATGAAGATTTCCGAGGGAAAATGGCATTCTTCGCCGGTATCGACCGCGTCCGTTTCAAGCGCCCGGTGCGTCCCGGAGACACGCTTCGCCTCGAAGTCCAAATCGGGAAACTTCGTCGGAACATTGGGACGGGTACTGGTCGCGCCACGGT
>CALIMB010000055.1 GCA_938028665.1 uncultured Thermomicrobium sp.
GCATCGAACTTGGTACACTGCGGCGGAGGGCTGCCGGTGTGACCCCGGACGGAGAGCATGAAAGCACGCCATACCGTGCGAGCGCTGGCGAGAAGTGCCGTAGAGCGGACAATCGACCTTGCCTGCCAAATTGCTGCGGTGCCCGCTCCAACGTTCGACGAGTGGGAGCGAGCCCGCCTTGTGGCCCAACTCTTTGTGCAACGCGGTGCCCAGCCTGAGGTGGATGCAATCGGGAACGTGATTGTGCGCCGTCAAGGGGAGGGACGTGAACAGAGTTTGCTTCTTGCGGCGCATTTAGATACGGTCTTCCCGCGTGACACACCGCTCACGATTGAGCGCGGGGAATCCTGGGTTCGCGGACCTGGGATCGGCGATAACGCCCTCGGCGTGGCAGCACTTATCGTTCTCTGGGAGCTGCTGGAGACGCTCGCGTTGCGGACGCCCGGTGATCTACTCTTTGCGGCTAATGTTGGTGAGGAGGGTCTTGGCAACCTCCGGGGCATGCGTGTGCTCATTGAGCGGTTTAAGCCGGAACTTGGCGCTGTGGTCGCGGTTGAAGGGCATAACCTGGGACGCGTGACGAACGCGGCGGTGGGGTCGATTCGTTTACGCATCATCGTGCGCGGCCCAGGGGGACATAGCTGGGGGAACTTTGGTACCCCAAGCGCGATTCACGAGCTTGCACACATTATCTGTGCCTTGACAGAGACGCCGGTGCCGCGTTCGCCCAAGACGACGTACAATGTTGGTACGATCGAGGGAGGTGTCTCCGTCAACACCATCGCGCCGTTGGCTCAGGCCGTCATCGATCTCCGCTCGATCGACGGGCGAGAACTGAGGAGACTCCATCGGACAGTAGAAGAGATTTGCGAACGTCACCGTTCTGCCAACATCACTGTGGAACTGGAGCTCCTGGGTGAGCGGCCAGCCGGCGAGACACCAGTTGATGTTCCGCTTGTGCAGGAAACGATGAAGATCTTACGCGAGTTGGGAGTCGAGCCGGTGCTTGATGCGTCGAGCACTGACGCGAATGCAGCGATCGCTGTCGGCATTCCGGCGGTGTGTGTCGGATTAACCCGTGGGCAGGGAAGTCACACCGTTACGGAAACGATTGAGGTTGCTCCGCTCGAGCTCGGCCTCATGCAATTAGTGTTACTTGTCGAACGTTTCCCAGTTTCCTGAACGGAATCGAGCGAGAGGTGTCGAACGACATGGCACGGATCTACGTCGCGCTCGACATCGAGGCGACGGGTATGGATCCGGAGCGAGACGAGATTATCGAGGTGGCGGCGATCAAGTTCCGCGACGAGCAGGTGCTCCAGCGGTTCGAAACGCTTGTGCAGCCGCGGCGTCCAGTTCCGCTATCGGTCTCCAGTCTCACCGGGTTAACGATGCGAGACCTGCGGCGAGCGCCTACCTTTCCCCAGATTGCACCACGTCTGCGCCAGTTTGTGCGCAATCATCCGATCGTTGGCCAGTCACCGGAGTACGATTTGCAGATGCTTGCTGCCCACGGCTTGGAGCTCCGAAATCCGGTCTACGACACGTTCCGCTTAGCGACCATCCTCTTACCAGACCTCCCTGCCTATTCGCTGGCGAGTATCGCCGCACGTCTTGGTATTTCGGTCGCACAGCAACATCGGGCCATGGCTGATGTCGAGACAACGATGGCTGTGTTCCTTGGCTTGTGCGATCTGCTCCGGGAGTACGACCTCGACACGCTGCGCCGGCTCGCTGAGTATACGGCACAGGCGGGATTGCCTGAATCGGATGTCTTTGAGGCGATCTATCGTGAACTCGTTGAGCAAGGAATCGGCCAGCTCGGCGGAATGTTGGCCGAGCGGCTGCGCTCGGCTGTACCTGGCGTGCATCATGCGACCGAACTTGTCTTTCTCTTGCCGCGTGAGCGTCCGCCGCGTCTGGAACCAAGTGGGCGCATGCCGCAACTGGACACGGAGTGGATTGGTCAGCTCTACGGTCCGACAGGCCTCTTGGCTCAAGCGTTGCCCGGGTACGAGCACCGTCTGGGGCAAATTTTGATGGCGCAGGCGGTCGCTCGGACATTTAACCATGGTGGGCAGCTCCTGGTGGAGGCGGGAACCGGCACCGGCAAGTCGCTGGCATATCTTCTGCCCGCAGTGCTTCACGCCGTGGAACGGGGCGAGACAATCGTGGTATCGACCGATACCTTAGCACTGCAGGATCAGTTATTTGCAAAGGACTTGCCGCTTCTCCGACGCGCGCTCGAGACGGCAGCCGAAGAGGATCGGCGATTGGCGCAGGCTGCTCAGTTCCGAGCAACTGTGCTGAAGGGGCGTTCGAACTATTTGTGTTTGCGTCGTTGGTTTCTGCGACAGCGTGAGCCGTTCCAGAGCCGTGCGGAGGCGCTGCTGGCTGCCAAAATCACTGCCTGGTTGCCACAGACAGAGACGGGTGACCGAGCCGAACTGCATCTGACCAGTGAGGAGCAAGCGGCCTGGGCCCAAGTTGCTGAGTCGGAAGGGGCATGCTTGCCGCAGCGTTGTGTGTTCAGTCGCCGGAATCAATGTTTCCTCTACCGGGCACGAGCCATTGCGGAGAGTGCCCACATCGTCATTGTGAACCATGCGCTCCTTCTCTCGGATCTCCTTGCCGAAAATCGGGTCCTTCCCCCATACCGCCATCTCATTATCGATGAGGCGCATCACTTGGTTGACGAGGCGACGCAGCAGTTCGGCTTTCAAGTGGCACAAGAGGATGTACGCGAACTGGTTCGGCGCGTGCTGGCATTGGATCATCTTGGCCGGTTCGCTGGTGCGCTGGGTGAGTTGTGGACAGCGCTGACCGCGATCCCCGATGCCAGCGCCCGTGCGTTGGCTCGCGAACTAGGAGAGAAGTTCACCGAGTGGTGGACACGGGTGGAGGCACTCCACCAGCAGGCGGAGAGCTTGTTCATGCTGCTCGGGAACCTGGTGCAGCAGCATGCGGCAGAAAATGGGGGCTATGACCGGCAGATCCGAATCACACACAGTGTCCGGCGTGAGGCGACTTGGAGCGCGGTTGAGGAGGTCGGGCAGATACTGACAACGCATCTTCGCTCGGTCTATTCAGCGTTACACTGGGTCAGTTCGCGGGTGGACGCGCTCCCCGAGGTGGTTCGAGACGAAGTGAGCGAATTGGTGACGGAGCTTGATGTGCTCGAGCGACGAGCACGGGAACTGCACGATGGGCTCCAGGAAGTGCTGTTTGCTCCACGAGCGGAGCATGTCTACTGGTTGACATGGCGGGTGCAACCACCTCACCTGAGCCTCAACATGGCACCACTCGAGGTGGCTTCGCTGCTCAACCAGCTTCTGTTCAATCGCCTGGAGACATGTATCCTCACTTCGGCGACGTTAACTGTGGATCGCTCATTCACGTTTATCCGTGGGCAGTTGGGGCTTGCTGATGCGGACGAGCTTATTGTCGACTCACCGTTCGACTACGCCAATTCGACACTGCTTTGTTTGGCGGAAGATATCGCTGAGCCGGGAGAACCCGGGTATCAGCGGCAGGTCAATGAGACACTGCTCGGACTTTTGCGTGCGACACGGGGGCGTGCATTAGTGCTCTTCACGTCGCACAGTGCGCTCCAAGCGGCCTATCGGGCGATCAAGCGGCCGCTGGAACAAGAGGGGATCCTGGTGTTGGGCCAGCGGATCGATGCGAGTCCCCGGCAGCTCATTGAACGGCTCAAGGCCCGACCGGAGACGGTCGTACTGGGCACGAACGCGGTGTGGGAGGGGGTAGACGTGCCCGGGGAAGCCCTCAGCGTACTCGTGGTTGCAAAGCTCCCGTTTGCCGTGCCAAGCGATCCGATCTTTGCGGCCCGCTGCGAAGCCTACGATGATCCGTTCCACCAATATGCAGTACCACAGGCTGTGTTGCGTTTCAAACAAGGATTCGGGCGCCTCATCCGTAGCACTCGGGACTACGGGGTCTGTGTCGTCCTGGACCGACGTGTGGTGACCCGTCGCTACGGGCAGTTGTTTGTGCAATCGCTGCCACCGTGCACTGTTCGGCAGGCGACAACTGGACAGATTCCACGACTCGCCCAAGAGTGGTTAGTACGGCAACAGGACCGACTGGCCGCGAGCACAACGAGTGGGAAAGGGGAGCCAAGCGATGGATCAGCTGGATCGTAACCTGGCGATGGAACTCGTCCGTACGACAGAAGCTGCAGCGCTGGCGGCAGCTCAATGGGTTGGGCGGGGAGACAAAAATGCGGCGGATGCTGCGGCGGTGCGGGCCATGCGGCGCATGCTCTCGACCGTGCATATGAGAGGGATCGTTGTCATTGGTGAAGGCGAAAAGGACCAAGCGCCGATGTTGTACATCGGAGAGGAAGTTGGAACTGGCGAGCCACCTGAGGGAGATCTGGCTGTTGATCCGATCGATGGAACGCGGTTGTGTGCGAACGGGATGCCGGGCGCCGTCTCGGTGGTGGCGTTAGCAGAGCGCGGCTCCATGTACTATCCGCCGGGGATCGTCTATATGAACAAGATTGCGGTCGGGCCGGAGGCTGCGCATGCGATTGACATCCGTCTTTCGCCGACGGAGAACTTGCAGCGGATTGCCGAGGCGAAGCGGATGAATGTTCGGCTCCTCACGGTTGTGGTGTTAGACCGTCCCCGCCATCAGGCGCTGATTGAGGAAATTCGCCGTGCGGGGGCTCGGATCCGCTTGATCACCGACGGTGATGTCGCTGGAGCGGTCATGACCGCGTTTCCAGAGTCGGGCGTCGATGTCTTAATGGGGATAGGCGGAGCGCCGGAGGCGGTGGTTGCGGCGGCAGCGTTGAAGTGTGTGGGTGGGGCGATCCAATGCACGCTCTATCCGCGTGACGAGGAAGAGCGCCAACGGGCGCTTGCGCAGGGGCTGGAGCTCGAGCGGGTCTTTACTGCCGATGATCTGGTTCGTTCCGACAACGTGTTCTTTGCTATGACAGGGATCACCACGGGAGACCTTGTCGAGGGTGTGCGCTTCACAGGGTATGGTGCACGCACGCACTCGATTGTCATGCGGTCCCGGACAGGAACGCTGCGGCGTATTGAGGCAGAGCATCGGTTGACCAAGGTGCAGGAGTACCAAGCAGTGATGTTTGACGGAGAAGGTCGGGCTGTGGTAGAGTAAGGTGGCGCGGGATCGCCGCGTCACGTGCCTCTCCCTGGTACCCCGGTCTCGGTAAGTCCGTTCGCCCGCGTTGGGAGACCGGAGGTTCTCACACGAAACACCGAAGGATGTAAGAGGTTCTCCTTGTCCGCACAGCGACCGGCACAGCCTTGCACAAACGTTCCGCGGGACTTAAATGGTGTGTTCCCAGCTGTGGGCACGACTTGATAAGTCTCGGTAAAGGGCTTTGCTGCTTGCGCACTTGAACGGTGGAACTTAGGAGATTAAACGTTGGCAAAAAGATCAAACTAGAGGAGGATTGCAACAATGGATACGGTAACGCCGGCCACAACTGTCGAAGAGATCAAGGAATCCCCCGCGCTGACTGCTGCTGAGCTGCAGGAGAAAAGTCTGGAGGAGCTCCAGGCCATCGCTCGCGACTTCGGTATTCCAAGTGTCCAGCGTCTGCGCAAGATGGAACTGGTCAACAAGATCCTGCGGGCACAGACAGAACGAGAGGGTGGCATCTTCGGGGAGGGTGTTCTGGAAATCACCGAGGACGGATTCGGCTTCCTGCGCGGTGAGCGGTACTTGCCAGGACCCAATGATGTGTATGTCTCGCAGTCGCAGATCCGGCGCTTTGGACTGCGGCAAGGGGATTGGGTCGCCGGGCAGGTACGACCGCCAAAGGAGAGCGAGAAGTACTATAGCTTGCTCCGCGTCGATGCCGTCAACGGCATGGATCCCGAGCTGGCGCGGCGGCGCCCGAGCTTCGACACGCTAACGCCCATCTTCCCGATGGAGCTTATCAATCTTGAGACGGAGCCCCACATCCTTTCGACGCGCCTTGTCAACCTTGTGGCCCCGATCGGTCGTGGACAGCGAGGCTTAATTGTCTCTCCGCCCAAGGCCGGTAAGACGGTGCTGCTCAAGCACATTGCCAATGGCATCACGACGAATTACAAGGACATCCATCTGATTGTGCTGCTGATTGGTGAGCGCCCGGAGGAGGTCACGGATATGCGGCGCTCGGTCGATGGTGAGGTGATCTCCTCAACCTTCGACGAGCCTGTGGAGGACCATATTCGGGTTGCTGAGATGACGCTTGAGCGAGCGAAGCGGTTGGTCGAGTGCGGGATGGATGTGGTTATCCTGCTCGATTCGATCACGCGATTGGCCCGAGCCTACAACTTGAGTGTCCCGCCGAGCGGACGGACACTCTCTGGTGGTATCGATCCTGTGGCACTCTATCCCCCCAAACGCTTCTTCGGCGCGGCACGCAATATCGAGGGGGGCGGAAGCCTGACTATCATCGCAACCTGCTTGGTTGACACCGGTTCCCGCATGGACGACGTGATCTATGAGGAGTTTAAGGGAACCGGAAACATGGAACTTCATCTCGACCGTAAGCTTGCTGAGCGACGCATCTTCCCTGCCATCGATATTCAGCGGTCGGGGACACGGCGTGAAGAGTTGTTGCTGGACGAGCAGACATTGCGCCAAGTCTGGACAATGCGCCGCATGGTCTCGATGCTTGGTGGTACCGACGGGACGGAGCTTGTGCTGGGTCGCTTGGCGCGTACGCAGAATAATGCAGAGTTCCTCGCCACCCTTCACAAGGATCTCTGACGGGTAATAGGTAAGGAGATCACTACCCGATGAACCAGCACTCGCTGTTGCACTCCCCAAGGCAGGAGCGTGCGTGGAGTGATCAGGATGTCCTCACAGCGGTTGCTGTCGGTGTGACGGCTGTGCTCTGGCCTATCGGACTTCTGCTTGCCTGGGCAAGTCCACGCTGGCGACTGGTCGACAAACTGATTGCCACGGTGTTGCCACTAGTTGGCTTGATGTTCTCCTTGCTTGTCTTACCGGCTGGGGCACGTGGCCTCGGACTGAGCGCGCCAGCGCGCATGAACTGGCTTGTCGAGTTGGGCCATTACGGTGGACTGCTGGGCGCACCGCTTGTGGCAGCCTTCTACTTGGGAGTTCGAGCGGGCTTGCCCAGGAGACTTTTGGCGGGCTTAATCGTGTTGGCACTGTTGGTGCTCGCGCTTGGGCAACTTGCGTTTTTCCTGGGCTCGCAGCTTCATCCGGGTCGTCCCTGAATCGGTGACCGAGTACGCTCGACCCGTAGCAGAAAATCCAGGAGCACTTGGCCTGTCAGATGTGGCATGGCGCGATGGGGGAAGTGTCCGGCGCGGGGCAGAAGACAAACTTCCCCGTGCCGGAGCCGCCCGGCAAGCGCGACGAGCCACTCGGCGGGTGCGACCGGATCGTTGTCTCCAGCAAGCAGCAGGATCGGCTGATCGAGGCATTCGATTCCCTGGGCCCATTCCTGCATCTCGCGCGGCCGTTCAATCATGTCCTGCGCATAGTTCACGAGTAATCGTCTTCGCGCATGATCGGGACCGAGGGCGCGATGGGCGTGGGCATACTCGTCCTCATAGGCTGGGAACAACTCTTCCAACACGGAGCGTGTGTACTCTGCAGTTGAGGGTGCTGCAAAGTTGGGTGGACCAATGAAGACAAGCGAGTGTGCTTTGACGGCACCAGAGAGAGCCAGTTGTGCAGCGACCATTGCGCCCAAGCTTGCGCCGATCAGGTGCACTTCTCCAAGCTGAAGGCAGTGCAGGAGCTCGGCGACATCACCAGTAAAGGCGCCCAGCGTTAGGCGACCACCAGGATCGCTACTCCGTCCGTGTGCTCGCAGGTCGGGTGCGATGACGTCGCAGTGCCGGCGAAGCATGTCGAAGATAGCCAGCCAGCTCTCACTCGTCCCGAAATACTGGTGTAGGAGAACTACTGGCACTCCGGTTCCCGCGCGGTTGAAATACATGGATACCTGGCTGAGCTCGCAGTACGGCATCTGGTACTCCAACCTCTCCCGCGTGGGCCGACTCTCGGCGACGGCCCGCGCTCTGAATGGCCACTATACTCTGGCTCATGGTTCGAGGGGAGGGAAGCGCGTGCGGGACATTGGCGCACTTCGGTCGATTCTCCGACGGATTGACCGGCGCGGCTACAAAGCGTACGAAGAGATCCGTGGTCTGTATCGCGCTGGAGATATCCTCGTTGCGATCGATCATGTTCAGGGTGATCCCTACGCACCACCCTCACGTGTGCGATTAATCGTCGAGCGTCAGCGCTTGACTCTACCCGCAGTGTCCAGTCGCGTCCGCCGCATCGCGCTTGAGGATTACCTCGCACGCCGAGCACGCCGGGCTCTTGAGCAGCTGGGGCGACGTCGTGCTGGCAGTGGCCGGTCTGGTCTCATTACGATCGATGCCGGTGGACAGGAGGTCCTGGAGCGGACGGCGTGCCGCATCGCACCCGATCGGGTGGAGCTGCGGCTCTCGGTCGGCTTGCCCGCGGCCGGGCGAACTATCCTGGGTGATGTTGCAGAACAGCTACTCGCTGATTTCCTCCCAGAACTGGCGCGCATGACGCTCTGGTTGGATCGTCCTGCTCTGGCGGAGGCCGAGCGCTTCTTCGCGGTCGTCGAAGACGCCGAGGCACTCCGTGAGCAGCTCCGACAGCAGAGGCTGGTGGCCTTTGTCGGCCGCGGTGCGATCCTTCCCCGACGGAGTGGTGTGAGCCAGGAGCCGTTGTTGGAAGGGGTCGTTCCCTTTGAACCGCCAGCGAGTCTCGAAGTGGAGCTTCTTACGCCACACAGTGGTCGAGTCCGCGGGATGGGTATTCCTGAGGGTGTGACACTCATCGTCGGTGGCGGCTTCCATGGGAAGTCAACCCTTCTTGAGGCGCTAGCACGCGGGGTCTACAACCACATCCCAGGAGACGGGAGAGAGCGTGTCGTCACACGGAGTGATGCGGTGGTCATCCGAGCGGAGGACGGGCGTCGTGTCGTGGGGGTTGATCTCTCCGCTTTCATCCGTGATCTCCCACTCGGTCGTTCGACGACCTGCTTCACTAGTGATGACGCGAGCGGCTCGACATCCCAAGCCGCCAATATTCTCGAGGCACTGGAAGTAGGCGCGCGTGTCCTTCTGCTGGATGAAGATACGTGCGCGACCAACTTTATGATCCGGGACCATCTCATGCGTGAGCTCGTGCCGGCGGATGCAGAGCCGATCGTACCTTTCATCGATCGCGTCCGGCAACTGTATCGAGAGGCTGGTGTCTCGACAGTTCTCGTCATGGGTGGTGCGGGGGATTACCTCCACGTGGCAGATACGGTTATCTGGATGCATTCGTACCGTCCAGTGGACGTCACGGCGCGGTCTCAAGAGCTGGTTCGTCGTCATGGTGACGGGCATTTTGAGGCCCCCAATCCCTGGCCAGGAGTGATCCCGCGCGTACCACTTCCAGAAAGTATCGATCCGCGACGACGCGAACGGACGCGTGTGCGAGCATATGGAACAGAGGAAATCGCTTTGGGATACGAGTCGATCGATCTCCGGCACGTGGAGCAGCTCGTTGATCCCAGCCAAACCCGCGCCATTGGTTTAGCGCTGGTCTACGCCCTGGAACACGGCTACATCGATGGGCACCGAACGCTCGCAGAAGTGCTTGATCTGCTTGAGGCGGTCATCGATCGAGAGGGCGTGGACGTTCTTTCACCGTTCCGTGGTCATCCTGGCGACTTTGCGCGCCCTCGTCGCTACGAACTCGCTGCAGCGCTGAATCGGTTGCGGACACTGGAGGTTCGCCAAGTGCGAATGAAGTCGTGAGGTCGGGCGCCCTGTCCACGGTGCGTGCCCGGACGGCTGCAATACCAGCGATTGCAGCAGTCTCCGCCCGCAAGATGAGTGGGCCGAGCGAACGGAGAGCCGCGCCGTGGTGCCGTAGGAATTCGATCTCTTCAGCGGCCCAGCCCCCCTCAGGACCGATCGCGATCGCAACTGGGACGGTGTGGTCAAACTCGTCGCGCACAATCGGTGTGGCATCAGGCCCCTCCCAAAACACGACGAGATGGTGTGCGGCGACCAGCCCGAGAGCGTCACGAAGCGAGTAGGGGGCAGTGATATCTGGCAAGACGCCGCGGCCGCACTGCTCACTTGCTTCACTGGCGATCCGTTGCCAGCGCGCCAGACGGTGCAGGGTACTGCAGTCATCCAAGTGCACCACTACCCGCTGCGTACGCAGCGGCACGATCCGGACGACGCCTAGTTCCGTCGCTTTCTCGATGACGAGGTCGAAATGATCGTGACGCAAAAGCGCTTGGAGCAGCGTGATTGGTGGCGCAGGGAGTGCCCGAGAGGGCTGGCTACATTGAATGACAGCGAGCGCCCTCTCCGGCTGGACATACTGCAGCTTGGCAATGAAGTCGACGCCGCGACCATCGAAGAGGACGATAGAGTCACCGGGGCGCAGCCGGAGTACACGTGCAAGTTGCCGAGAAATCCGCTCGGGGAGCTCGACTGTGCGCCCGACATCCAACAGAGTGGGGAGGTAGAAGCGATATCCGGCTCGACTCATGGCCGTGTCCTGGAGAGCAGGAGACTCACCCAATCCCCGTCCTGACGCCGCTCGAGGAGCTCGGTGCCGAGCTTCCGGTAGCGAGCGCGCACGTCTTCTTCAGCGGATGCGATGATGCCGCTGAGGACGATGAAGGCACCAGGCCGAGCTGCGCGGACCAGCCGTGGTGCAGCATCGATAAGGACGCGTGCCACAATGTTGGCAAGGAGAAGGTCGTAGGCCTCACGCTCGTGCAGATCACGTGTCACGTCACCGATATGCACCGTCGCGCGTTCCAGGACGCCATTGCGGTCAAGATTGGCGCGCAGTACATCACCGGCGACCGGATCGAGTTCGATCGCAGTGACGGAGGCTGCCCCAAGCTTGAGGGCAGCGATGGAGAGAATCCCCGAACCGGACCCGGCGTCCAGCACAACATCGCCGGGCCGAATAATCTGCTCGATCCACAAGAGGCAGTGCTGGGTCGTCGGATGGAGACCGGTGCCAAAGGCCATACCGGGATCCAAGTCGATGACGACATCATCGGCACGCGGCTCGTAGGAAAGCCAAGAAGGACGAATGACCAAGCGGTGCCCAATCCGTGTTACCGGAAAGTGTTGTTTCCATGTTTCTGCCCAGTCCTCCTCAGTTAACGTTCGAAACTGAAGTTCTCCCACTGTGCCGAGCAGGCTGAGATGCCAGAGGGCCTGCTGCAGAGACTTGATCGTCGCGTCAACGTGTTCATCTAGCGGGAGATAGGTTGTCACTCTCACCGGCGTTGTAGGGTCAAGGGTAGCGTGCTCACCGTCCGGGTCTTGTCGAACCGGATGGAACACGGCAACTCCTTGTTGGTAGCCAAACCGTGCGAACAGTTCGGTGACAGCGTCGGCGGACTCAAGGTCAGCCTCAACAGAGACTTCAAGCCAGCGAGAAGCCATCGATTACTCTCCGTCACGTTCTGCGAACGTGATCTCTGAGGAATCGCCAACATTGACACAGAGGAAGTCGCCGATGACGCGCGCGCGTCGACCGACAATGGAGCGGTGGAGCATTACTGCCTCAATTGTTGCACCTTCGTCAATGATCGAATCAGTGACGATGGCATGGGAGACGACAGCCTGCGGTCCGATACTGACATAAGGGCCGATGACTGCATGCTCAATGGTGGCGGTGGGATCGATGACGACGGGTGGAACAACGACGCTCGTCGGAAAGGATGGTTGGGGGCCAGCTTGTCGGTCCAGTAAGAAACGATTTGTTTGCAACAACGCCTCCACCGTTCCGCAGTCCTCCCAAACGGAAACGGGTTGAGCGACGATGGTTGCGCCGCGGTCGATCAAGATCTGGATCGCCTCTGCCAGGTAGAACTCATTCCCACGCCGGCGATCCTCTCTGATCTGCTGTTCGATCGCCTCGAGGAGGGCTGCGAAATCGCGGAAATAGTACACACCGACGACGGCAAGATGACTAACGGGTGTCCGGGGCTTTTCAACAAGCCGCACGATGCGCCCGTCCTCAACAATGACGACGCCGAAGCGCCGAGGGTCGTCCACCTCCTTGACGAAGATGACACCGTCCCAGCGACAGGTCACCAGAGATTCAAGATCAGCATCGAATATGAGGTCGGGAAAGACGACAAGTGTTGGTCCATCGATCAGCCCTTTGGCCTGGAGCAGTGCATGCGACTGACCGAGCGGCTCTGGCTGCTCGACGAATATGACTTCGAAGCGATAGTGCTCGCGCACAAATTCTGCAATCTGTTCACCCAAGTAGCCAGTGACAAACACCACGCGTTCGAGCGGAAGCCGCAGGAGGCGATCAAGGACATGACCGAGAATCGGTTTGCCTGCGACAGTGACGAGCGGCTTTGGCTTACTCCATGTGTGCGGACGGAGCCGCGTGCCGAGGCCGGCAACGGGAATTACCACATGCATCGCCTCACCTCCTCGGTCAAGCAAATATGGGTTGCAACGCGCAGGATAGGGCAGCTCCAGTGTGAGCGTGGCATCGGTGTTCCACAAGGCGAGCTGAGAAGCGAAAATGGAGACAACGCGCGCATGAACTCCCGTAGTCCTCGAGGCGGAGGTACAACGAGCGCACTGTTCTTTTCAGCTGGGGAGCGAGATCGATCCTGTTGATCAAATCGAATGCGTCGTGAATGCTGTACCGGAAGCCTCCCGTGTCGGAACGTGTGGTGACAGTATCGCATGCTGGTGCGTCGTCCTGCCAGCTATCGTTTCTGTGACCAACCAATGGTGTAGCGTTGGCCAGACCCTCGTTACCCGTCTCTTGTGCACTTCTGAGCAACATGCTGCAGGAGGTAGTGCCCCCAGCGGGATTCGAACCCGCGATCTCCACCTTGAAAGGGTGGTGTCCTGGGCCTCTAGACGATGGGGGCATGCGCCCACACAATCTCTCACAGTATAAACTTGCCAGAGAGTGTTCGTCAAAGAGCTGCAGCACGGACAGACCAAATGGGAAGTCAGAGTGGTGCCGGAAATCTCATTCCGACGGGGGAGCGGACTGGCTGGGAACGTAGGGTCGACCGTGTTGTAGCGGTTTGGGCTCGTCATTGGCTCGCCAGTCTGAACGTACTGACGGGACTGTTTGCGGCGCTTCCGCTCCTTGCCCCGTGGCTGATGGCAAGCGGCCATCCCAGGTTGGCTGAAGTTCTCTATACCGCTTACCGATTTGTTTGCCATCAGATGCCGGAGCGGAGCTTCTTTCTCTTTGGCCATCAGATGGCATATTGCCAACGCGATCTGGCGATCTATACGGGTATCTTCGTCCTCGGTCTGGTGTACGCGATTGTGCGACGCTCCTTACAGCCACTCTCCTGGCGCGGTGCGTTTCTTTTGTCCTTGCCGATGGCACTCGATGGAACGACGCAACTCGTTGGCCTGCGTGAGAGCACATGGCAGCTACGGCTCATCACCGGCATGCTGTTTGCGCTTGCCACGGTGTGGTTCGTCTATCCTCGTCTCGAGCTCGGATTCGCAGAAATCCGAGCAGTTCTTGCCAGGCGCGAGCAAGACTCGAACGTTTCAGTGAGAGCAGCCGGGGAGGAAGCGTGCCGCGGGTCTTAATGGGGAAACGGATCGTCGTTGGCGTGACAGGGGGGATCGCGGCGTATAAGACCGTGGAGCTCGTCCGTGGCTTGGTCCAAGGCGGTGCTCAAGTCGATGTTGTCATGACGCGAGCAGCAACCGATTTCGTGGGGCCACTGACGTTTCAAGCCCTTACGAAACGACCCGTGCAGGTAACCACGATCGGTGTTTGGCAAGGTGAACAAGCTGGTCATGTCACGCTTGGCGCTTCGGCGGACCTTATGGTTGTCGCTCCCGCAACCGCAGACGCGCTTGCTAAGCTCGCTCACGGCATCGCTGATGATGCAGTCACGTTGACGGCGCTCGCTTGCCCAGCGCCGCTGATCGTTGCCCCGGCGATGGATCACTACATGTACCGGCATCCGGCCACGCAAGCGAATCTCGAACTGCTGTGCTCGCGTGGAGTCATCGTTGTGGGACCTCAGTACGGGCCGCTCGCATCCGGGATGATTGGCGAGGGACGGATGGTTGAGCCTCACGAGCTCTTGGGTGCCATTCGTGCTGTCCTCGGGCGATCTGGTCCGCTTGCCAACCGGATTGCCGTAGTCACCGCCGGACCGACGCGGGAACCGCTTGATCCGGTGCGGTTCCTCAGCAATCACTCGAGCGGGAAGATGGGTTACGCGCTCGCCGAGGTGGCTCGAGATCGCGGCGCGCGCACGATCCTCATTAGTGGCCCAACCCCTCTCCCGGCACCGTACGGAGTCACGCGTGTCACTGTGGAAACGGCAGCGGAGATGCTGCGCGCGGTGGAGGAGGCGCTAGCCTCGGCAGATGTGCTGGTGATGTGTGCCGCAGTCGCAGATTATCGTCCTCGAGTCGTCGCACGGGAAAAACTGAAGAAGCGGCAGGAAACTCTCCTGCTGGAACTCGAGCCGACCGAGGATATCTTGGCGACCGTCAACCGGCCGGGACTGGTTAAAGTAGGTTTTGCGGCTGAAACGGAGCGGCTGCTGGAGCATGCGACGCAGAAGCTGGAACGGAAGGGCCTGCAGCTTCTCGTCGTTAACGATGCACGGAAAACGATGGGAGCACCAACGGCGCAGGTCACACTGCTGCGCCCTGGCCATCCGCCGGAGGTGTTGCCAGAGCTTCCCAAAGAGGAGGTGGCTGAGTACATCTGGGACGCTATCCAGGCACTTTTGGTGCAGCGCCCTGCTGCGGATGAACAATGAGCGCTGGCACTCCGGTTCGTACGCGACGCCCACGCCGCCGAGCCCATCTCGCGCCGCGATTGGCGCATTGGATCATGGTGCTGATATCGCTGTATTGGACGCTCCTCTTCGCTCGCTGGTGTGTTTGGGTTCTCGCATCCGTGATTGGGGATCCACGCGGGATCCTGACAGGCTTACACAGGTGGTTTGCCTGGCCGTTCGTGCTTCTCCCAGGGGTGGCCCGTTTCCCCTTCCTTGCCGACCTGGTTGCGGTAGCCGTGACTGGGACGGTCACTCTTGGGTTGATCGGTATCCTCGCCGGGTGGTGGCGGGAGGCTGGCGCACGACGCCGCACGTGAAAGGCCGGATGTGAGCCAATCATGTTGTTCGGTAGGTACTCAAACAATGCCGGGCAGGCGACATGGTAGACTGCTCTCGGACACACTGATTCGCGGCTGGAGGGCCGTCGTGGGGGTGAGGGGAGCGAATCCGATGGTACGGAATCTTGTGCGCGGTATCCTGAACCTTGTCTTGGCGGCTCTGGCCACCTGGCTGGCGAATTATCTGGTCGAGCGGCTCTTTGGACCGGAGGAACGCCCTAGCGGGCGCTAAGTGTTCCGTGTTGGTTGATCTCAAAGCGGGTATGGGGAGGGTTTGGCGTGGAGATTACGCGACGTGAAGTCGAGGAATTGGGTGCACTTCGGAGCGATGAATGGCCTATTGTGAGTCTCTATCTTCGCGTTGATAAGGAGCATGTCACTGATGACCATTACTCAATTCGTCTGAAGAACTTGCTGCGTGAACTCGAGCATGCCAAGGCGCAGATCGGACTCACCAGGGCACAAGCAATAGCGGTTGACGAAGACATCGAGCGGATTCGCGCATTCTTCCGCGATCATGGAGACGAGTTTGGTCAGGGTGTGGCACTCTTTGCGAGCAGCCGGGCTGGTATTTGGCGCGTGTATCATGTTCCGCGCGAAGTCGGGAACGAGGCTGATCTGGACTTTCGTCCGATGATCGGACGGTTGGTGCGGGTGGTTGAGCTCTTCGAGCCAGTTTGTACCTGCCTCATTTCCCGAGATCGAGCGCGGATCTTTACCGGGCACTTGGTAGATTTTCGCGAGGTTGCGGTGCGACTAGACGAGGAAGTTCCTGGCCAGCATGGGCAGGGAGGCTGGTCGCAGGCGCGCTTTGCTCGGCACATCGAAGATCACGTGCGACAGCACTTCCAGCAGGTTGGACAAGTGCTTTTTCAGTTGTTTGAGCAGCAGCCGTTCCGTTTCCTGGTTGTGGCTGGACCAGACGAGGTGGTGATGGACTTTGTGGACGGGTTGCATCCATATCTGCGTGAGCGGTACATCGGTTCGTTCAATTGTCTAATGGAATCGACGGCGAAACAGGTGCAGGAGGAGACGAAGCGGATCATCACAGCCTGGCAGGCGCAGGAGCGTGAGCGATACCTCGACATAGTCCTTGAAGAAGCGCTGAGCCAGGACATGGCGGTTGTGGGACTTGACCGAGTCATCGACGTTGTACAAATGCGGAACGTCAATGCGCTGGTCATCGATGACACGCTCAGCGTGCCGGGGAAATACTGCTTACGGTGCGGAGCGCTGCAACCGCTCGAGAGCGATAGCACCGAGTGCCAATACTGCGGGGGCCCAGTCCGTGCACGCCAGAACATCGTTCCGGAGGTCTATGCCGAGGCGTATCGGCAGAACGCGAATCTGGTGTTCCTCACGGAGCCAGCCCTTCGTGCACGGCTACAGCCATACGGTGGGATCGGCGCCATCCTCCGCTATCGGATAGGAGCACCGGCGACTTCATGAAGGCACATCCAACTTTAGCACTGGTGGTTAATGCTGGTGCGGGGCGCGTCCGCCCGGCAGTTGTCGAGCATGTGACTCGCGTGTTGGAGCAACGATTTCGGGTCGATATTCAGGTTGGCTCGAATCCCGAAGAAATCGGACTGCTCGCCCGTGCGGCTGCGCAGGTGGCAGAGATTGTTGTAGCGTTCGGGGGCGACGGAACTGCAAGCCGCGTCGCTGCCGGTGTGATCGGATCACCTGCATGCTTTAGCGTCTTGCCCGGGGGGTCGACGAACCACGTGGCGCGTCTCCTTGGACTGCCCAGCGAACCAGTCCGTGCCGCGCAGGCGCTGGCAGGTCCCGTTCGCTATCGGTACCTAGACGTGGGGCGAGTGACCTCCGATCGCGTTCTCTTATTTCTTGGTGGGATGGGGATCGATGCCGAGATTGTGGCTGATGCCTCACCAAACGTGAAGCGGTTCTTCGCTTGGCGAAGCTATCTCCTCCCCGGACTCTGCCATCTTGGTGATGGACCGTGGCCGTTTGTCGTGGACATCGACGGAGAGTCGCGGGAAATCGAAGCCCGGACTGTGCTTATCGCCAATGGGTCATTCCTTGTTCATCCCCACTTCCAGTTGGCCGCAGATATTGATCCGAGCGATGGATTTCTTGATGTACTCTGTTTGCGACCCCCGAACATGGCTGGTTGGGTAGAAGTGTTTAGCTGGGCAGCACTAGGCCGCTTGTGGTGTTCGCGCTTTGTGGAACATTGGCGCGGACGCCGAGTATCGATCCGCTCAGGTGTCCCGGTTCCCGTTGAGGTTGATGGGGATCGTTGCGCCAATGCGATGGAGTTGACGGTCGTCGTGGAGCCGAAGGCCTTGACAGTGGTGGTCCCTGCGTTCTCGCGCGGTATTGGTGAAGGGTAAGTCAGGGTGGCGGAAGTGGCAACCATCACGGATAGGTTGCCGTCTGGTCCCAACGTTGACCCAGGGGACCGCGATCCTCACCATCCACGATCACCCGGACGAGGGGCGCATTACCAGAAGACACGGTCATTGTCTGTCCTCGGTATGTCCGTCGTGCTCCTGCTTCAAGGACCTCGGCCAATACGGTACGTCCGTCTACTGTCGCTTGGACCCAAACGCGGCCGGTGGTGACAATTTCAAAGAGATGCTCACTGCGAGGTGACCCCGGGCTCGCTGGAGGAGTGGGCTCGGCACTGGGGTTAGGCGTCTGCTGTGGAGCCGAGGATTCTGGAGTCGATGCTGACGACACGCTCAACATGGTCGAAGCGGCGGGCGATAGGGAGTGCGTAGCACCGGGTGAGTGAATTGCTGCGGGCGCGTCCACGTTCAAACTGGGAGCAGCCGTCGGGACAGGAGTCGTGTTTTCGGTAGAGGCAAGAAGTGTGGGTGTTGGTTGTTGGCGGGGGGCGAGATAGGTGGTGTACACAAGGGCAAAGACGATTGCGGAAATTGCCAGCATGAAGGCGATGACTGCAAAGTTTGGTGCCCAGTGCATGAGCGGTTCCTGAAGAGGACGACCGGTTGGTACTATGCGGAAAGCCATACTCCGCTGACCATGCACCTCTTCGAACTTAGCGAGCACGGTCACCGGATCAAGACCAAGGTACTGTGCGTAGATGCGCACGATGCCCCGTGCGTACGTGAGCGGAGGAAGCTGATCAAAGGCTTCCTGTTCCAGCGCGGCGAGATACCGACGATTGATGCGGGTCGCACGCTCGGCGTCGACCAAGGAAACGCCGCGATACGCTCGCGCGTGCCGCAGGAGTTCGCCGAACTCACCCATCGACTAGTACCTCAGGAACTCGCACGACGTCGCCGCTCCTGTTGCCGTTCGGTATGCAACTGACGCAAGAACTCGTCGACATGGGGTGTTGGTTGGCCATGATGGGAAATATCAGCCTGTTGCAGCCACCAATCATCGCTTGGCAACCACCAGGAACCGAGCGTGCCGTAGCAGGCCAACTGGTCGGCTCTAACCAGTGTCCGTTGGGGGAATGCATACGAGTTCGCGCACCAGCCTGTGCGTCCATCGCCGGTAGGGCGGAAGTCTCGACATGTCCGACAGATGCGGGGTAAGGCGTCGAGCACTGCTTGGGCATCGGGGGGTACGTCCCCCGCAGGTGGTTCTTCTGTGAAATCCATGGATTCGTTTGGCTCAGCTTGATCCACCAATGGCAACGGTTGTGTCTCACCGCTCTGTTCCTTGCGCGAGCCGAGCCCGCCTGTCTGATGGAGATCGGGCGTGATCGATGGTGCGTCGCCAGTGCGTAGAGAAGAGAAGAGTCGATCGGCAGGTGGAGATGGCGGTAGCTCTGCAGAGGAGGACGGCAATTCTGGTGTGTCAGTGTGGTGATGCCACGAGCCAGTGATCACCGAGAGAGCCGGACGTTCCTCGGTGGCACGCGGTTCCCAGAGGTCTTGATCCCATCCAGTGCGGCATGCCAGTTCGCCGCGACGGACGTAGACCATGTGCTGAAGGTCTCGCCGCTGCGGATGGTGGCACCACCCGGAGCCGGCAAGCCCTCCTTCTTCGAAATAGCGGCAGGTGCCGCAGCGTCGCTGTGTCATAGACCCTCCTTGCAGAGCCGAGCACACGCGATACTTCGCGTCGAAGGTAGGTCATTCGGCTCGTCGGCTACCTCCTCGTGTGTATCCTAGCACAGGGAGTGAGCAGCGCGGCCGGGAGGTTTTGCGGCTTGCTGTGGGGTATACTGATAGACTGTACGACGACACGGGCGCGTTGCGCCTGTGGGGGGAGATTCCATGCAGCACATCCAGCTTCAACCACGAGCGACACCGCTCCTCGAAGAAGAACCGGGCGTGAAGCGCTTCCATATCTGGACGATCGGTTGTCAGATGAATGAGGCTGAGTCGGCGAAAGCGGCTGCCGTGCTGCGACAGGCGGGATACCTTCCGGCGGCACGTGAGTGGGATGCGGATGTCGTCATCGTCAACACATGTGTAGTGCGGCAGCAGGCTGAGGACAAAGCACTCGGATATATCGGTGCCCTGGCGCGGTTGAAGCGGCGCAAGCCGCATGTGCGGATTGCGGTGACGGGTTGTCTTGTCACAGGTCAGGAACGGCGGCTTGCTGAGCGCTTCCCCTGGGTCGATCTCTGGTACGGACCGTCGGAGTTCGAGCGGCTTGGTGAGCTGGTGCCAGAGCTGGCTGATATTGACATCGATCTTGTTGAACTTCCCCACTATTACGACGAGGGACAGGCAGATCCAGAGGTTACCGCCTTTGTCCCAGTGATTTATGGATGCAACTTCGTTTGCTCCTACTGTATCGTGCCGTACCGGCGTGGCCGCGAGCGTAGTCGCCCGATCGAGCAGGTTGTCGCTGAGGTTGAGAAGCTTGCGGCGCGTGGTGTGCGCGAGGTCACGCTGCTGGGTCAGACAGTGAACGCGTATGGGCATGATCTCCCTGGGCAGCCGGACCTTGCTGACCTTTTGGCACGGGTGCACGAGGTGCCGGGAATTGAGCGGATTCGCTTTTTGACGTCGCATCCAAAGTACTTCAGCGACAAGCTGATTCGTGCGATTGCAGAGCTCCCGAAAGTCTGCGAACATGTCAACTTGCCGGTGCAAGCCGGCGACGATGAGGTGCTGCGCCGTATGCGGCGGAACTACACGGTGGATGAATATCGGGAGCGGATTGCGCGGATCCGGGAGTTGATTCCCGAGGTAACCCTTTCGACCGATATTATAGTAGGATTTCCAGGAGAAACCGAGGAGCAGTTCCGCAATACCTACCGACTTCTTGAAGAGATTCAGTTCGACAAAGTGCATGTGGCGATGTACTCCCCGCGGCCGGGAACGCTCTCGGCACGCTGGCCAGACGACGTGCCGCGCCAGGAGAAGCGGCGGCGTCACCGGGCGATCGAGGAGCTGCAGGAACGGATCGCTCGGGAGCGGAACCAACGCTACCTTGGCCGGACGGTCGAGATTCTTGTAGACGGCCTCGCCCGGGGACGCTGGCGCGGTCGGACGCGTGGTAATACGCTTGTGTTCTTCGAGGCACCGGGCGAGTGGCGGGGACGTCTGGTGCAGGTGCGCGTCACGCATGTAAGCCCCTGGTATGTGCTGGGGGAGCTGGTCGCTGTTGAGTCTCTCCAGCCGGCCGGTGTCGCAAGCTGAACGGGATGGAGGCAAAGGAGAGCAATGTCAGCGCTTTTCAATCAAAGTAGCCAAGAACGCCGTCTCTTGCGGCGGCTGACGCAGGCTGCAAAGCATGCGGCCTTCCAGGGTGAGTGGCAGCGCGCAGTAGAGCTGAACCGACGAATCATTGAGTTGGCGCCGCGTGACGTCACCGCGTGGAACCGGCTTGGACACGCCTATGCCGAACTCGGTCGGATTGCTGACGCGCGAGCCGCGTACCAGCGTGCGCTGGAGATCGAACCGACCAATGCGATTGCACAGCGGAATGTCACGCGACTTGAGTGGTTGGCTGAGCAGACGGCAGACGGGGTGATCTCCATGCCAGCTGGGCGGCCGTCACCGCGAGCAGACGTTTTCATGGAAGAGATGGGGCGAACCTACGTCACCGACCTTCTGCGGCCTGCTGCGTCTGTCATTCTGGCGCGCCTTTTCCCCGGCCAGGAGGTCTTCCTGCAGTTCAGAGAGGGCATGGTCTTCGTTGTCGATGCGGACGGTACTCGGCTCGGGCAACTCGAAGGACGACTCGCTCGGCGGCTGATTCAGTTCTCGCGGGAAGGTAATCAGTACCGCGCGTTTGTTCTGCAACTGACAGGTGACACGCTCCGTATCATCTTGCGTGAAGTCTTTCGCATGCCGCACCTTCTCAACGTTCCGTCTTTCCCGCCGCAGCCGAAGATCGCACCGCCACTTCCCTATCTACCGGAGGGACGCAGGCCAGAGGAGATCGAGGAAGAGGAGCTGTTCCCCGAGGAGGAAGTCGAGGTCCTGGGTGCGGAAGAAGAGGTGATTGAAGTCGAAGAAGAGGAAGAAGAGGCGGAAGTCGCCGAAGAATTGCTCAGTTCAGTTGATGAGGAGTCGCTGGTCGTTGACCTTGACCTCGACGAGACGATTGGCGGCTGAGCAGCTGCAGCATTCTCCTGGTGCCTGCTTCGAAGGAAGCGGGCACCAGGATTGTGGCTACCTTTAACGCAAGAGGACCGTGAGCACGGCAAGTAGAGTCAGTAAGAGCGCTGTGACCCAGGCAAGTCGCTTCAAGTCGGCCTGAATCAGAGCATATTCTTCATCGACCCGTCCCCAGGGGCTAATAATGCCGGCCACGGTGTTTGCCGGCTGGGAGACCGACGTTGCAGCTTTGGACACGGGGGGCGACGAGATCGTTGTCGCTCGGCCAGTGCGCCTTGTTGTCTTCCGTCGTGATTTCGTTGTCTGCACGCGTCCCATTGGTGCCGGACTCCTGCTCAACTATCCACATGGGCAGTATAGCACTCATTCACTCGGCGAGGACGTGTACCTCTACGAGGCTACCACGGACAATACCCCATTGGGCTGCGGCGTTCCCATCACGGACCGCGAGTTCAAGGCCGCCGTGACTACCCAGAAGTGCGAGAGGCTGGCCAGGGGGAACGTCGGCGAAGGTACGGGAGAGGCCACGGATCATGAGGTTGTTGCAGCGTACGAGAAGTCGCTGAGGTGCTCCAGGTAATTGCTCGAGTCGGATGAGAGTTCGGCAGTTGCCAAATCGATCAATGGAAACGACAGGTCCGCTGACATAATCTGCCCCGATGTGTACTGATGGTATCGGCAGACGGATGAGCGTTGTGGGATCCAGTGGGGAGCCAAGATCTTGCGGTGGGGTCCCAGTAAGGAGCGCTGCCGCGATGGGCGCAAAGAGATCTCGTCCGTGGAATGTTGCCGATACAGGATGCCGAAAGAACTGTGGTCGGTCGAGTTCCCACGCTGCAATCGATGACGCTTCTGCGAGAATGAAGGTTGCAAGGCCGTTATCCGGGAGGACGAATGCGTGCTCATCTGCAACAAGGAGCACGGCGCGGCGTGCTGTGCCAACTCCAGGATCGACGATGGCGAGATGAATAGTGCCAGATGGAAATGCTCTCCAGGCCGTGAGAAGTTGGAAGGCTCCCTCAACAATGTCCTGTGGTGGAATGAGATGCGTAATGTCAACGATAATTGCCTGTCGAGCGTGATAAAGAATGACGCCTTTCACTTGCGCCACGTAACTGTCTTGAAGTCCGTAATCACTGAGGAAAGTTACAATGCCAGATCCCTGCCAAGTCCGCGGCACAGTCGCCGCTCCTTCCTGTTACCATGCGATCGCGTACGCATCGCTCCGCGGATCGGCCGCCGCTTGGAGGACTGACGACTTTCCAATTCGATAGACTGCTTGACATGAACCGATAGGACCCCACGGCGGTAATCGCTGGACCCGATGCCCGCGCGCTTGCAATCCCTCGATCGTCGAGTTGGGCAGTCGACCTTCAACTTGAACAAGGTCTACCGATCCGTGAGGCCAGTTTGACTCCTGCCCTGGGGCGTGGTGCTGCCAGCGTGGGAGTTCGACCGCTGGTTGCAGCTCAACACCGTAATTGATGAGGTGAACAAGCACATGCAGCAAAATCTGGACCTGCGCATCACCGCCTGGAGTGCCAATGCCAAGAACTGACCGGTCTCGGGTCAAGAGGATGGGGCTGAGTGTCTGCCGCACACGCTTGCCTGGCTGCAAGTGATTGGGGTGTCCGGCTTCAAGATGCCAGTACGTCATGCGATTGTTGAGTAAGATTCCGGTGTCGCCGGCGACAAAACCGGAGCCGAATGCCATATTGATACTGGCAGTGACCACAGTCATGTTCCCGTATGGATCTACCACTGAGAACGACGTTGTCTGTGATCCAGTCTGCTCGCGACGCTGTGGAGCTGGATGCGTGCGGTGCGGATCGATGGTGTGCGCCAAGGCACGCAAGCGCTCCGGATCAAGCAGATCCTTTGGGAGCACGTAGCCGAAGCGGGGATCCCCGGTGAATTGCTCCCGATCTGAGAACGCAAGCTTTTTCGCTTCGATCATGACATGGAGCAACTCAGCCGAAAGTGGTCGCCACGAGTCGAGTGGCAGATGTTCAAGGATACCAAGCATTTCCAGTAGGGTATGGGCACTGGAGTTGGGTGGAGGTGCCCAGACCAGCCAGCCGTGGTATGGTAGCGAGAGCGGCGCTACCACTTCCGCTTCCGCCAGTGCCAAAGACTCGAGGGTGAGGAAACCGCCTGCCTCTACGACAGCACGAGAGAGACGCTCGGCAAGCTCACCCTCGTAGAGGGCAGTAGGACCGTTTCTGGCAATCGTCTCGAGCGTTCGGGCCAGCTCGGCCTGTCGTAGGAGTTGCCCTGGTTGTGGGACATTCCCCTCGGGCAAGAAGATTCGGGCGGAGGACGGATACCTGGCAAGTAGATCAGCATGTGCTCGTAGAGAAACGGCAAGGTTATGACTGACCGGGAAACCTTCGTGGGCAAGTTCGATGGCTGGAGCCAGTGACTCGGCGAGTGAGAGACGTCCCCAGCGCTGAGCGAGCACTTCCCATGCTCGTGCCGCTGCTGGAACCGAGACACTGAGCGGCCCACGTTCCGGTATGCCTCCTCGGAAACGCTCCGGTATGGCCTCAAGTGGGGCTGGACCGGTACCGTTGACTGCCCAGACGGTATGAGTATCTGCCTGGTAAACGAGCGCGAAGAGGTCGCCACCGAGCCCAGACATGTGTGGTTCGACGACGTTGAGTGCGGCCGCAACAGCAACCGCAGCGTCGGCGGCTGTCCCGCCACGCTGAAGTATCTGAGCTCCTGCCCAAGAGGCGAGAGGATGGCCGCTGGAGACGGCCCAGCGGCGTCCCATCAGGATGGGGCGACCCGCCTGCTCCGCGAAAGACAGGTTTGTCACCGCTGTCACTGTTCACCCTCATTCCTTCGACTTGGATACTCAGTCTTTGCTGCACGCATCAGTGCCTGCCAGTAGGCATCTGGCGTGTTGGCGTTGAGGAAGGACAACAATTCCGGATCGTAACGACGAAGCTCAGCCTCAGGTACGCGCCGAACTCGTACCTCAGAGAAAAAGCCGATGATCTTGAATTCGCCGCGCACCAACCGTTGCGCGATCGCTGGAATACAGGATTTGGCGTAGATTGCATGCAACGTCTCCAATGTTTCATCTCCTCCCTGGCCCGTCTGCACTGCACGTGTGGGAACGAGTACGTCATAGTCGCGGGGCAGAGCGAGTAAGGCCTCTAAAAGTTGTGGGTTGATGAATGGGAGATCACAGGACAGGACAAGACAATAGTCATGCTGGGCGGTCAAAAGAGCAGTGTAAATGCCGCCGAGTGGCCCACTACCCGGCAGTTGGTCGGGAACCACTGGCACGCCGAAGCGTACGTATTCAGGGCGACCGCTTGCCACAACGAAAAGATCATCGGTTAGTGGTCGAACCCGACGGAGCACCCGCGCGAGCAGCGGTTCGCCGTGAAAGTCAAGGAGGGCTTTGTCTTGTCCCATGCGCCGGCTCTGTCCACCGGCCAGGATGGCAATGCTCGCTGTCATGAGTTCCTCCAGCAGTGAGTGTAGCCTGCCCAGAACGCGGCGTGTGCGGCTCACTGGACGTTTCAGGACAAGGCGTTGAGGCAACGAACAGCGAGAACCATCGCGGTGTCCCAGTCTCGCGTGCTCCCATAGACAGAAGTGGCACGGCTGCGCTCTGCTCGCGGCGGGGACAATCGGCACTCATCCGCACTCGATTGCTGCCTAGCTGCAGCTGCGCTATACTGGTTTGTAGCTACTCCCATAGAGCCGAGAGGACCCCGCTATGCACGGAGGTCCCACAACTGAGAGTGGTCACAGGGGCACCAGGATTAGGGGGTTCTGGTGCCCCTGGGCATTTTGGGGTGAGGGGTCGTTGTTCGACCGCAGAGGAGACGAAAGGAGCCACGGCGATGAACTCGAGCCTCATCGGGAAGATCGAAAAGGCCCGACGGTACGCAGCGGAGCCAGAGCGCGCAGAGATCCGCTCGCTTCACGTGCGGTTCCGCGGTGATCACGATGTGTACGACGTTCGTTTCGAAGAAGGCGCGTGGTCTTGTACCTGTCACTCATTTGAGGCGCTAGGAATCGGAACCTGCAGTCACATAATGGCGCTCGAGCGCCTGCTTGGGCCTCTGACTCCGCAGCCAGCAGGCCAGGTCGAGCAGGCTGTCTAAAGGATTGCTGCGACTTCCCCGAAGCACGTGGGATAGGCTCGACGCGCTGCTGGGTATACATACGGACAAGCACAGCGCAAGAGGGGCTCGAGCGCGGCTGGGTGTCGAGTAGCGTTGCACACGACTCGTCGTGTTGGGCCGTGCGAGGAGTTCGGTAGAAAGGGGGAACGGAGATGACGTTCTCAATAACCTGGTACGCACAGTCTGCGTTCCGTCTTGATGTCGATGGCCTGCGTATCTATCACGACCCCTTTCGAATACCGGAGGGAGAGCCCATAGCGGACGTGATTCTGATCAGTCACGATCACTTCGACCATTGTTCGCCGTCAGACATTGTCAAGATTCGTGATCTCCGCAAAACCTTGGTAGTGGCCAATCCGACCGCAGCAAGCGCAAACGAAGTGACCCCGCCGGTGCAGGTGCTTCGGCCTGGCGGTGAATTACGTTATGAGGGACTCTATGTTCGAGCAGTTCCAGCGTACAACCTGAATAAGTTCCGCAGCCCTGGAGTTCCGTATCATCCACGCGAGCTCGAGCACGTTGGCTATCTCTGTCAAGTGGGTGATGTGACCTGGTACTTTGCTGGCGATACCGATGTGATTCCCGAGATGGCGGGGCTCGGACCAGTTGACTATGCCTTTTTGCCGGTCAGTGGCACCTACGTGATGACGGCTGAGGAAGCGGCCGAGGCGGTGCGTATGCTCCGGCCGAAAGTGGTCATACCAATGCATTACGGAGCAGTGGTTGGATCTGTAGAGGACGCCAAGCGGCTGGCTCAACTGGTTGGGACTCTCACCGAGGTACGTATTCTTGAGCCTCGGGGTCGGAGGGCTTGAGAGGGTCGAACTTACCGGGTAAGCAGTGCCGCAAACTGAGCCAGTGTGAGATCGCCCGTGACCCGGAGGCGTGGTAAGGCAAGCGGGTCATCATCTGGTGTTGCCCAACGAGGCTGGGTCGTAACAGCTTGCAGAAAGCCGGCTTCCCGCACGGCTGTCTCGACACGAGCGTCAAACTTCCCTGCAGGATAAGCAAAAGCGGTTACTGCGTGTGCCACTGCACGCTCCAGTATCTCTGTGCAAGCCCGAATCTCAGTTTCTGGATGGGGAAGCGTCGTCAGATCTGGGTGGTGTACAGTGTGTGCGCCGATCTCGACCAGTCCAGAGCGGTCCAGTTCCGTAATCATCTCCCAAGTAAGGTAGCGCTCTTGCCCAACGAACCCAGTAATGACAAAGATCGTGGCATGGAAGCCGTGTGCACGCAGGATAGGGAAAGCGTTCTGGTAGAAGTCGCGATATCCGTCGTCAAAAGTCAGAACAATTGGATGGGACGGGGCTGAAATCAGTCCGGCACGCAGCGCAGCGAGTTCGGACAGGGTGATCGGTGTAAAGCCATGCTGCGCCAGCCAATCCATCTGGGCTTGAAACATGGCCGGATCAACCGAAAGACGTTGACCAAGTGGATCATCGTTCCCAGGACGCGGACGGATGTAATGGTACATAAGGATAGGTATAGGGTCTCGAAAGGGGGAGTAGGGAAGCGTGGCGGATGATGTCGCGGGTGGCGTGGACTCTAGTGGTGGCGGAAGAGTACCGGTAGCCGTGGGTGCCTGGTCCAAAGTCTGTAGCATTCCCGCCTGTGTTGCCCGTGGTCTCTGCTGCCGAGAAAGTACCCGTCGGGAAACACTGGTGACCAAGGCGCGATTGCGCCGGGACAGAGCGCTCTACGGAGCTCCGAAGCGAGCGAATGGCGTCATGCTCGGCCGTACAACGAGCACTCCAATGATGCACAGAAGGACTATCAGGTGGACGAGACCCCGCGATGGCATCGATGGTCGCCCCCCGCACAATCCTCGATTGTCAAAGACTATAGATCCGTGCTCTCGTGTGCAAGCCGGAACACGTTGCGGCTTGATCGGTTGGAAACTGGTTGCGTTGAGACCTCAGAAGTTCCGTGGCGATTCGATGAGGCTTTGGCACCTCCCAGCAGTGGGCACGATCTATGTACTGCATTTGGATGCGAGCCCCGGGGAAACTCGTGGTCCCCCTTGTTCCTGCATTGGTATCGCGCGGCACTTCCAGGTCGTGCTGACGCGAGCTGATCGGTCTCTTGTGTCAAAAACTCGGTATTGCTTGGAAGGGGGAAGCGCAGACTCGTACTCAGCGAAAAGTTGCTCAGGGGAGCGGACAAATCTGCAGGGGATGCTCTTCTGCCAGTGTACGTGTTTCTCGCGTGATCCTTGCTATGAGCGAATCTTCGATCTGGCGCTCAATCGGCCGGAATACCTCGGGGGATGTTGGGCGAAGTATAGGTGCAATGGCTCCTTTCTGTTCCTTTGCAGCGTATTGTAAGTGTGCGAGAGAGGAGGAGAGGGTACTGACTCGTGTCGAGACCGGTATAATCGCCGCGCTGTGCCGTCGGCGGGGATGGAAGAGGAGAAGCGGGCATGCGGGTTCGCGGTGGAGAGGCTGTCGTTCGAACGCTGGAACGACTCGGTGTGGAGGTGGTCTTTGGTATTCCTGGCGTACACACGCTTGAAATCTATGATGCATTGTTCTCGTCACCGATCCGGCATGTGCTGGCGCGCCACGAGCAGGGGGCCGGCTTCATGGCCGACGGGTATGCCCGTGTCTCTGGGAAACCGGGCGTTGCCATTGTCATTACTGGTCCAGGGGTGACGAACATCGCGACCGCGATCGGAGAGGCCTTTGCCGACTCTTCACCAGTCATCGTAATCGCTTCGAATGTGGAGCAGCCATGGCAGGGAAAGATGCTCGGTCACTTGCATGACTGCAAGGATCAGTTGGGCATCATGCGGGCACTGACCGCCTGGGCCGAGCGGGCTCGGACGGTGCAGGAAGTGCCCGAGCTTCTGCGTGAGGCGTTTGCGCGGGCGCTCGGGGGGCGAGCACGTCCAATGTATGTCGAGATACCCCTTGATGTGTTGCGTGAGAGCGGCGATGTCCATATCGATTCGCTGACACGACCGCTACCTGTACGTCCCGAACCCAACGCTGTGGCGATTGACCTGGCTGTCGCGGCCATAGAGGAGGCAGAACGCATCGTTCTCTATTGCGGGGGCGGTGCCGTGGCTAGTGAGGCTGAACAGGAGCTTGTCGAGCTTGCGGAGCGTCTGGGAGCTGCAGTGCTTACCTCGCTTCAGGGGAAAGGCGCGGTTCCTGAAGATCACCCACGTTGTCTTGGGAATCTTTGGGAGCCGGGTAATGCAGTCGACGAGCTGCTGCGTCAAGCGGATCTTGTGTTGATCTTCGGTTCGAAACTTGGAGCACAAGACACCGGCAACGGCCGGATGCCTTTGCCGGAGCGGCGAATCCGTATCGATATCGATCGTGAAGAGATCTTGCGCCAGTATCCACCGACGTTACCGATCGTCGCCGATGTGCGGGTCGCGGCACGCGTGCTCCTCGCAGCGCTCGAGTCCCGTGGCATATACCGAACAGGTTGGCCAGTTGAGGAGCTCCGCGCGCGGAAGCAGGAAGCGCTTGCCCAGGCGTGGGGTGCCTCGCATGCAGGATGGATCCAAGCAATCCGTGCTGCATTGCCACGTGACGGGATTCTGGTGAACGACATGACCATGATGGCCTACGTTGGTAATCGCCACTACCCGGTCTATCACCCCCGCACCTACCTGTTTCCGACCGGCTACGGAACGCTTGGGTTTGCGTTGCCCGCTGCTATCGGTGCGAAGATCGCGCGTCCAGACGTACCCGTGGTCGCTCTCGTCGGTGATGGGGGATATCAGTTCACCATGCAGGAACTTGCGACCGCTGTGCAGTTCCGAGTAGGGATTCCGATTGTCATCTTTGATGACGCATGCTACACAGCGGTGAAGGACGAACAGGCACGTTCGTATGGTGGGCGCTTTATCGCGGTCGACCTGGTGAATCCAGATTTCGTTCATCTGGCGAAGGCGTACGGCGTTCGGGGCGTGCGTGTCATGACACCGGAGCAGCTGAGTGAGGAACTTGTGATCGCACTGGGGCGTGATGTCCCGACCATCATTGACGTGCCGATCGAGTTCCCTCTCGGGTAAGCGGTGTTTCGGATCCTTCCGCCTGGGTACTCTCTTGTGGGTGCATGGGGAAACAGACAGTAGATGTGGACTACTGGTCTTGACAGCGGGTGCTTTTCGGAGTAGGCTCTCAGACAGTATAGTGGGGAGCAGGTTGACCGTGGCTCGGAACCTGAACGCCGCAGTGATGATTATTGGGATTATTCGGCCCCGCGTGGCGGGGCAAGCGGCGTTGGGGAGGAGCGAGCTGCGAAGCGCGTAACACAGCGAGTCAAAGAGAAGGAAAAGGCGGCCTCCCCAGCGCGGGGAGGCCGCCGAGCGTTTGGACTGCAGAGGAGGTTGCATGAACGAGAATACTGAGCGACGGGTCGTGATCTACGATACAACGCTGCGTGACGGAACGCAGGGCTCCGGCGTTTCACTCACGACCGAGGACAAGCTGAAGATTGCTCGCGCGATGGATGAGCTCGGTGTTGCGTACATCGAGGGTGGCTGGCCAGGATCGAATCCAAAGGATATGGCGTTCTTCGAGCGAGCGCGTACCGAGAGTTGGCGGAACGCGCGCGTTGTGGCCTTTGGGAGCACTCGGCGTGCTGGCAGCGCGGTCGAAGATGATGCGAACTTGCGACTGTTGATTGAAGCCGGCACACCAACCGTGACAATTGTTGGCAAGGCTGCACCATTCCAAGTGCTTCAGATCCTTGGCACCACGCTGGAAGAAAACCTTCGTATGGTTGCGGAGTCGGTAGCCTACCTAAAACGGGCAGGACGCGAGGTTATCTTTGATGCCGAGCACTTCTTCGATGGATATGCCGAGGATCCCGACTACGCGCTCGCTGTCCTCCGTGCTGCTTGTGACGCTGGAGCCGACGCAGTGGTGCTCTGCGATACGAATGGTGGGACGTTGACGGATCCTCTGGTGCGGGCAGTGCGTCATGCGCTTACGACAGTTTCGTGCACAGTTGGGATCCACACGCACAACGACTGTGAGTTGGCTGTAGCCAATACGATCGCAGCCGTGCTCGTGGGCGTAACACACGTCCAGGGAACGATGAACGGACTGGGCGAGCGGATCGGCAATGCCAACCTCTGCTCGGTGATTCCCATCCTGGAGTACAAGTTGGGCTATCGGTGTCTCCCACCAGGGAACTTGCAGAAGCTGACCGAGACGTCTCGCTATGTCGCCGAGGTAGCGAATCTCACCCACGATCCACGGTTGCCGTTTGTGGGTGCGTTTGCCTTTACCCACAAGGCTGGGCTACACGTAAACGCGATCGCCAAGCATCCCTCTGCCTACGAACACATCCCGCCGGAGGTTGTTGGGAACACACGGCACATCTTGGTTAGCGAACTTAGCGGACGCAGCAATATCGTGGTGAAGGCGCGCAGCTTTGGAATTGAGCTTGGAGATAAGCCGGATGTTGTGCGGCGGGTGCTCGAACAGATTAAAGAGCTGGAGTTTCAGGGGTACTGGTTTGAAGACGCCGATGCCTCGCTTGAGCTTCTGATCCGACGTAATCTGCCAAACTATCGGCCGCCATTCGAAGTGCTAGACTATACGGTCTTGACGGAGTACCGCAATGGACGCGGCATGTTGGCTGAGGCGATGGTGAAGTTGCGCATTGGTGGTCAGGTGTTCCACACGGCTGCGGAGGGAAACGGCCCGGTGAACGCTCTGGATCAAGCAACGCGTAAGGCATTGCAGGAGTTCTATCCGGAAATTGCTGCAGTGGAGCTTGAGGACTACAAGGTTCGCGTGCTTGACGATCACCACGGGACAGGTGCCAAGGTGCGTGTCTGGATCCGCTCGGGGGATGCGCACGGCAGCTGGAACACTGTTGGCTCCTCAACGAACATCATCGAAGCATCGTGGCTGGCCCTTGCTGACAGCCTATCGTATCCGCTCGTGACACGGCCAGAGCTTGCGGCGCGAATTCCTGAATTGGAGCCGGTTCGCGTGTGAGAAAGGGGCAGCCGGTCCTCGAGTGCGAGCGGCCTGCTGCCCCTGGTTGCTCAGAGCCAACCTTCTCGATAAAAGAGTTCCGCATTAAGCACTGATGCGCCAGCGGCACCGCGGATCGTATTGTGCCCCAGCACAACAAAGCGGACGTCGAACACGGGGCATGGGCGAATACGCCCGACAACTGACGCCATCCCATGCTCAACATCGCGATCGAGAACTGGTTGGGGGCGGTCAGGCTGCTCTACTACGACAATTGGCTGGCGTGGTGCGCTGGGAAGTTCGAGTTCTTGTGGCCGAGCACGGAAGGAGCGGAGGACATCGGCGATCTCGCTCGGTGTCGCGGGACGAGCGAGCTTCAAGCTGACCGTCTCCATATGGCCGTCGCGGACAGGGACGCGATTGCAGTGGGCGCTGAGTGTGAGCGGGGCGTCGTGGAATGTTCCGTCAGCCCAGGTTCCCAAGATCTTCCGAGACTCCGCTTCGATCTTCTCCTCCTCACCACTGATGAAAGGAACCACATTGTCGACGAGGTCGAGTGAAGGAACACCGGGGTAACCGGCACCAGAGGCGGCCTGGAGTGTCGTGACGATGCCTTTCTCGATCCCAAAGGCAGCGTAGATGGGTTTGAGCGCTAAAACGAGATGAATCGTCGAACAGTTGGGATTAGCTACGATGAAGCCCTCACGCCAACCGCGCAGTTGTCGTTGGCGCTCGATAGCGCGTGCGTGGTCCGGATTGACTTCTGGAATAAGCAGGGGAACATCAGGATCCATCCGGTGATCACGTGCATTGGTGAAAACCTTTTTCCCCTCGGCAGCAAGAGCCTCCTCGATCTCTCCAGCCACCCCGCCCGGGAGAGCTGAGAAGACGAGAGGGCTCTCGATCGGCTCCTCAATATGCTTGACAACAAGGTCGCGGACTTCCTCGGGTGGTGCCGCGCTGATTCGCCAGTTCACTGCCTCGGCATATCGTTTGCCGGCGGAACGATCGCTGGCGACGAGCTCCGCGATTCGGAACCAGGGATGTTTAGCAAGGAGCTGAACAAAGCGCTGCCCAACACTGCCCGTTGCTGCCAAGATGGCGACATCGATCCGTTCGGTCACTGTAGCCTCCCTTCTGTGCGTCCTCTAAACGACAAAACCGGCAGAGGTCTAGACCTCTGCCGGCGCTCGCTCGAGATTGACCGCGATCACGGGCTGCCCGAGCGCACGCCGGCGCAACGTGTTGCGGTTGTCCCGGTTGTGGTCAGTGGTGCTGCGTGCACGGCGTTCATCCCTCGGAGTCGTGCCCATTGCGCGAGGCGCCCAGGCTCGCCTACCCTGTCAGCGCCTGGGCTGACTGTACCAGGTAGCGGGAAGAAGGTCAAGCGGGTACGAGAGGAAGTGCAACAATGCAGACAGTCGGGGTTGCCTTGCTCGGGGTAGGCACAATCGGGAGTGCGGTTCTTCGCACCATTCTCCAAGAGCGCGAGACACTGGCGCAGCGGACAGGTCTTGCGCTTGAGGTTCGGTGGGGAATGGCGCGGCATCCCGAGCGTGTGGTGCAGGCGGGATTGCCGGAACGCGCAGCAACAACCTCGATCGATCCGATTTTGGAGGATCCCGCAGTAACGGTCGTAGTGGAGGCGATGGGTGGGGAAGAGCCGGCAGCAACCTATATGAAACGGGCCCTTGAGGCAGGCAAACACGTTGTGACGGCGAACAAAGAGGCGCTGAGCAAGCACTTTGCCGAGCTCGTGGCGACGGCACGCCAACATGAGCGGGCATTGCTCTTTGAGGCAAGTGTTGGTGCTGGAATTCCCTTGATGGCCAGCTTACGGCAGTTGCTCACGGTGAACCGGATTTACCGCATCCGTGGCATCGTGAACGGAACGACAAATTACATCCTCACGGCGATGGCGGAAGAAGGGATACCCTATCAGGAAGCGTTGCGGGAAGCGCAGCGACTCGGCTACGCCGAACCTGACCCGACAGCGGACGTTGAGGGATACGACGCGGCCTACAAATTGAGCATCTTAGCGTCACTTGCTGCCGGACGCCATATTCGCCCGGAGTTTGTCGAACGACGAGGCATCACCGCAGTTACTCCAGACCAAATCCTCGATGCACGGGCGCGTGGTGGGGCGATGAAACTAATTGCCCAGGCCGAACTTGCAGACAGGAATTGGCACCTGCGCGTGCATCCAGTCTTTGTGCCGGGCAGTGACCTGTTGGCCCATGTTCGCCTGAACCTGAACGCGATCGAGTTGACCGGTGACCGGGTCGGAACGGTCGTGCTCTACGGTCCGGGAGCTGGCCCAGCACCGACAGCCAGTGCGCTGGTCGCTGACATTCTTGATGCGGTACGGTTCGGTCCTGCTTTACTTCCGATGCTCGAACCTTCCGTCTGAAGAGGGGGCGAGGTCAGGATGAGGAAACGGCCGAGAGGCCGGACCGCGTTGTCCAGCCTCTCGGCCGGGTCTTGTTCGGCTGCCCTAACCAGGGCAACCAGCCTCTGTCCTTAGGGTTCGCCAAGAAAGTCAGCGATCACTGGACCAATCTGATCGAAGTCTTTGAGAAAGGCGTCGTGGCCGTTTGGGGAATCAAGCTCCCAATAGCGGGCGTCGACGCCAAGGGCGCGGAGATCGTCGGCGAGGCCTCGAACCTGGCTTGGCCAGAACAGGATATCAGAGCGGATCCCAATACACAGTGTTCGGGCACGGATCCGAGCGAGTCCAGCATGATACCCGCCGCGCCCGCGGCCGAGGTCGTGAGAGTCCATCGCCCGAGTCAGATAGAGATAACTATTCGCATCGAAGCGCCGAACCAGCTTGTCCCCTTGGTAGTGAAGGTAGCCTTCGACATCGTAGCGACCTAGAAACTCTGGCCAAGCAGTATAGCGTGCCTCTGTCCGTCGCTGGAAGCGTGCTGACATGAGCTCATCAGACTGGTAGGTGATCATGCCAAGCATCCGGGCGATGGCCAGACCGAGGCGAGGTCCCTCTCCATCTTCGTATTCACCGTTTTGCCACGCCGGATCCAACATGATGGTACGGCGCTGTACTTCGTTGTAGGCGATTCCCTGGTCGGAAAAGTATCCCCCGACTGCGATCGGCACGATCCGCTCAACACGCTCCGGATACAAAGCCGCCCATTCAAGCACCTGCATTCCACCTAGTGAACCACCGATTACCGCATAGACTCGGTCGATTCCGAGTTGGTCAAGGAGCATCGCTTGGGTACGAACAATATCCCGGACCGTGATCAGTGGGAAACGGAGATTATAGCGTCGCCCAGTGCGTGGATCGATCGAGCGTGGGCCGGTCGAGCCATAACAGCTGCCAAGGACGTTGGCGCAGATGACGAAGTAGCGGTTGGTGTCGATGGGACAGCCAGGCCCGACCATCGGATCCCACCAGCCGGGGGAATCATCCGGACCGTGCGGTGCAACGTGACTACTCCCGGTCAGGGCGTGACAGATCAGGACGACGTTGTCACGGTTCGGACTGAGTTCGCCCCAGGTTTCATAGGCGATGTCGACGACCGGTAAGACCTCGCCCTGCTCGGTGATGAACGGCTGCTCAGGCGTGGCGATGCGTGCGAGGCGATATGTACAAGGTACGGTCGTCGTCACAGTTCTCCCTCCGTTTCCTCTCACGTGCCCTTGTGGGGGAATGTGTCCTCCCCGACACGGGCTCGGTAGTGGCTCATCGTTTCGTGTGGAGGGATGATGAAAAACCCTCCACAGCATGGTGGAGGGGCTAGCATCGCTACAAGGACCGCGCTCATCGTGCGGAGTATCTTTACTCCGCCGGCATTGGCACCTGGCGCAGGGGCCTGCGCTGGTTGCCGGGTTTCCTCGGGCCGTTCCCTCCACCGCTCTGGATGAGCGCCGGCCTCTCAATTGTTGGCC
>CALIMB010000056.1 GCA_938028665.1 uncultured Thermomicrobium sp.
CTTTTCAGATCGCCGGGGTGACGGCCCACGGGCTCTGGGGGCGGATTAAACATATGGCGAATCCGCCGTTCCTTCTGCCGATCGAGATTATTAGTGAGCTCTCACGTATTGTATCACTCTCATTCCGTCTTTTCGGCAACATTTTTGCTGGTGAGACATTGCTGACTGTGATGTACGGCATCGCCAATGCGATCAAGATAAGCGTCATTGGTCTCCTTCTTCCTGTGATTTTCCTGTACCTGGAAGTCCTTTTCGGTTTCATTCAGGCGCTAATCTTTGCGGTTCTCACGTTGATCTACATTGCGCTGGCTTCGGCTGACGAACATCATGAAGAGGGGCACGAGAGCGGCGACCGGCAAGTCTCTCATGCCACAGCTCACGCTGTTGCGCGTGGTGCCGGTGGCGACTAAGCGATACGTGATTGACGAGCGAGTAGGGTTCGAGTTGTTGGGTCGGTTGGTGAAGGGAGGACAGGAGCGTGTTCGCGAATGTGACCGAACCGGGTGTCGTCGTACCGATGGCGGCGGCTCTGGCGATCGGGCTGGGTGCGCTTGGGCCTGGTATCGGCATTGGTCTCGCCGTCAAGGGTGCGATGGAGGCGATCGGTCGCAACCCTGAGGCTGAGGGTGCGGTACGTTTGACCATGATCATCGGCGCGGCGCTGGCAGAGGCGGTAGCAATCTATGCATTCGTCGTTGCGGTGATCATTGCGTTCGTGCTGTAGGCATCGTGGGGCGAACTGCCCAAGCTGGTGAGGTTGCACCAGCAGCCCGGGAGGCGAGTTGCTGGTGCAACCCGCTCGCGAGACAATCGCAGCAAGTCGTAGGAGGGGCTAGGCAGGAGCATGGGCCAGCTGGGAATCTCCGGTGAAAATCTACTCGTCCAGCTCATCGCCTTCCTGCTCTTTCTTGCCGTATTTTGGCGCTTTGCGCTTGGGCCGATCACGCGAATGATCGATCAGCGGCAGGAGCGGATCCGCGAGGGGTTGGAGGCAGCGGAGCGGATGAAGCGCGAACTCGCTGAGACCCAGGCGCGAAACGAAGAGATTCTCACTGAGGCGCGGCGGGAAGCCCAGCGCATCGTGGCAAGTGCGCGCGAGAGTGCCGAGCAGCTGATGGCGCGTGCGCGTGAGGAGGCGCAGCAGCAGGCGCAGCAACTGATTCAACAGGCTCAGGAGGCGATCGAGGCGGAACGGCAACGTGTCTGGGCAGAGCTGCGCCGAGAAGTGGCTGATCTGGCCATTCTCGCCGCAACGCGCATCCTCCGTGAGGAGCTGGATCGCGAGCGGCATCTGAAGCTCGTGGAGCGAGCACTCGCCGAGCTCGATGGTGCGCGTCGGTAGGGTAGGGGGAGCAGCGTGGCGGTTGCTGGAGTCGCCAAACGGTATGCCCAGGCTGCGTTTGCGGTCGCCAAGGAACACGGGCAACTGGCTCACTGGGAGCAGCGGCTGCGCGATCTCGGACACCTGGCGGAGGATGTGGATCTTAAGGAATTCGTAGAGAATCCAGCCATCCCGCTTGCGGCTAAGGTTCAGGTACTTGAGCAGGTGTTTCCGGATGAAGGCGACCGCTACGTACTTAACCTGCTCATCTTGTTGCTTGAGCGGGGACGATGGCATCAGCTACGGGATGTGGTGGAAGCGTTTCAGCAGTTACTCCGCGAGGAGCGGGGTGTCCTCGACGTCGAACTGGTGACGGCTGTACCACTGGGGGAGACGGAGATCGAACAGGTGCGTCAGCAGTTGGAGACGCGACTCGGTCGGCCGGTCCAGCTTAGGACGGCAGTTGATCCGGAGTTACTCGGCGGCGCCGTGCTGCGGATCGGCGATGAGGTGTTCGACGCGAGTGTGCGGACGCAACTAACCGGACTGCGCCGGCAATTAATCGGAGCAGCAGCCTGAAGCGCAGCGAGGGAGGCAGCATGTCGGTGCGACCAACGGAGATTACAGAGATCCTGAAGCAACAGATCGAACAATATGGCAGCCGAATGGTGGTGACCAACGTTGGCTACGTCGTACAAGTCGGCGACGGCATCGCCACGGTGCATGGTCTCCGTGATGTGATGGCGAGCGAACTTGTTGAGTTTGAGAATGGTGTACTCGGTATCGCCTTTAATCTGCAGGAAGATTCGGTTGGCGTGATCATCCTTGGCGACTACACCGGGATTGAGGAAGGGGACGAGGTCCGGGCAACAGGGCGGATCGCCTCGGTTCCGGTCGGTCCAGCGCTCGTCGGGCGGGTGGTGAATGCTCTTGGTGAGCCGATCGACGGAAAGGGGCCGATCAAGACTGATAAATTCCGCCCGATTGAGCGGATCGCTCCGGGTGTAGTGATGCGCCAAGACGTCGACACCGCACTTCAGACCGGAATTAAGGCGATCGACTCGATGATCCCGATTGGCCGTGGACAGCGTGAGCTGATCATTGGCGATCGCCAAACCGGAAAGACGGCGATTGCGATTGACACAATTATCAATCAAAAGGGGAAGGGTGTCATCTGTATTTATGTGGCGATCGGGCAGAAGCGCGCTCAGGTGGCGCAGACGGTTGCCACGCTCGAGCGCTACGGTGCGATGGAGCACACCATCGTCGTAGCGGCGACGGCGTCTGATCCAGCAGCGCTGCAATATATCGCGCCCTACGCTGGCTGTGCGATGGGCGAAGAGATCATGGAGAGTGGCGGGCATGCACTCATCGTTTACGATGATCTGTCCAAGCATGCCTGGGCCTATCGTCAGGTATCGCTCCTGATGCGGCGACCTCCGGGACGTGAGGCGTATCCTGGCGATATCTTCTATCTCCACTCGCGTCTCCTTGAGCGTGCTGCCCGCCTGCGCGACGATCTTGGTGGTGGCACGTTGACTGCGCTTCCCATTGTAGAGACGCAGGCGAACGACGTGTCGGCCTATATTCCGACGAACGTCATTTCGATTACTGATGGGCAGATCTATCTTGAACCGGATTTGTTCTATGCCGGAATTCGCCCGGCGATTAATGTAGGACTTTCGGTTTCACGCGTGGGTGGTGCGGCACAGATTCGCGCGATGCGGCAAGTGGCTGGTCGGCTGCGCCTCGAGCTTGCTCAGTTCCGTGAGCTTGCTGCGTTTGCGCAATTTGCAGCCGAGCTTGATCCAGCGACGAAGCGGCAAATCGACCGGGGTTTGCGGTTGACCGAGGTTCTCAAGCAGCCGCAATACCAGCCGATGCCGGTGGAGGAGCAGGTTGCCAGCATCTGGGTGGCGACAAATGGCTATCTCGACGATGTGCTGGTAGAGCATGTACGGGAGTTTGAGAAGCAGTTCTTAGAGTATCTGCGGACGAGTTACCCGCAGATCCTGGAGCGGATTGCAGCGGAACGAGAGTTGAAGGACGATCTGATTCAGCAACTCCACGAAGTGACGCGTGCCTTTAAGCAGAGCATTTGGACACCACCGCAGGAACGCGTGATCGTCTAATAGGTCGGAGAGGGGGCCAGAGGCTGTGCCGCAGGCAGTCACCCCGCGCGAGATTCGGCGTCGTATCCGTTCGATCAAGAATACGGCCCAAATCACACGCGCGATGGAGATGGTGGCCGCATCGAAAATGCGGCGAGCACAACAAGCGGTCCTGGCTGCGCGGCCGTATGCCGAGCGGATCCGTGCCATGCTCGGCGATCTGGCAGCGATGACCAGTCCGCAAGAAGCAGTGCGCGCGTTTCCGCTTCTGCAGCGGCGCCCGATCCGGCGAATCCAGCTGATCCTGGTCACATCGGATCGGGGGCTGGCAGGCTCACTCAACACAAATGTCATCCGGCGTGCTGTCGATTTTATGACGCACGAGCGGCCAGAGCCGCTGGAAAACTTCGATATTGTGGCGGTTGGCCGCAAGGGGCGCGATTTCCTGGTGCGTTACGGTTGGCCAATGGTCGCTGAGTTCACACGGATTACCGACCGACCATCGGTTGAGGCGGTGCGTCCACTGGCTGAGCTGGCGACACACGACTTCATGACTGGTCGAGTTGACGCCGTTTATGCTGTCTACACTCACTTCATTAACACGCTGAAGCAAGAGCCACGTGTGGTGCAATTGCTTCCGATCGAGCCACCCGAAGGGAGCGGGGCGATCAGCGACTACATCTTCGAACCGGATCCAGTGACCGTACTCGAAGCGTTGCTGCCACGATTCATCGAGATGCAACTGTATCGTGTCCTTCTTGAGGCCTCGGCCTCCGAACATAGTGCGCGGATGGTTGCGATGCGGAACGCAACCCAGAATGCGCTCGATCTTGTGGCAGAGTTGACCTTGACATATAACAAGGCGCGACAAGCGCAGATCACTCGCGAAGTGAGCGAGATCGCTGCCGGGGCGAATGCACTCGGTGCGTTGCAGTGAGCTGCGCGACGATACGAGTGAGGTGAGAAGGATGACAACGCAGGTAGCGACTGGTCGTATCGTGCAGATTCAGGGTGTTGTGGTTGACGTGGAGTTTCCACCTGGTCAGTTGCCAGACATCTACAATGCGTTGGTGGTGGAACGGCCCGAGGGAGGGCAACTGGTTCTCGAAGTCCAGCAACACCTGGGAAACGACTGGGTGCGAGCGGTGGCCATGTCGACGACCGACGGTTTGAAGCGAGGGATGCCGGTCATCGACACTGGTGAACCGATTAGGGTGCCGGTCGGTCCGGCGACGCTCGGTCGCATCTTCAACGTAGTTGGCGAGCCAATCGATCAGCAGGGGCCGGTTCCCGACGATGCTCCGCGGTGGCCAATCCACCGTCCCGCGCCGTCTTTTGAGGAGCAGTCGACGCAGGTCGAGGTGTTTGAGACCGGATTGAAGGTGATTGACTTGGTCGCTCCCTTCACTAAGGGGGGTAAGGTCGGGGTTTTCGGAGGAGCTGGTGTTGGTAAGACGGTCATCATCATGGAGCTGATTCGGAACATTGCCGCTGAGCACGGTGGTTACTCCGTATTCTGCGGCGTGGGGGAGCGGACACGCGAGGGAACGCAGTTGTGGCGTGAGATGCGCGAGTCCGGCGTGATTGACAAGACCGTGCTGGTCTTTGGGCAAATGAACGAGCCGCCAGGGGCTCGCTTGCGTGTGGGGTTGACCGGGCTGACTATGGCCGAGTATTTCCGGGATGAGGGGCGGGATGTCCTCCTCTTTATCGATAACATCTTCCGCTTCGTCCAGGCTGGTTCAGAGGTCTCAGTGCTCTTGGGACGGATGCCGAGTGCTGTGGGATACCAGCCGACGCTTGGGACTGACATGGGTCAACTCCAGGAACGGATCACCTCCACAAAGCGCGGATCAATCACGTCAGTGCAAGCAATTTACGTCCCGGCTGATGACTACACCGACCCTGCTCCGGCCACGACATTCGCACACCTTGATGCGACAATTGCGCTCGAGCGTTCCATTGCTGAGCAAGGGCTCTATCCGGCGGTGGATCCGCTGGCCTCGACCTCGCGGATCCTTGATCCGCATATCGTGGGAATTGAGCACTACACGGTCGCGCGCGAAGTGCAACGGGTCTTGCAGCGGTACCGTGACCTGCAAGATATCATCGCCATCCTTGGCGTTGAGGAGCTCAGTGAAGAGGACAAGCTCATTGTTGCGCGGGCACGCAAGATCCAACGCTTCCTGTCGCAGCCAATGTTCGTGGCTGAAGCGTTCACTGGTCGTCCAGGCCGGTATGTGCCGCGTCACGAGACCGTCCGAGGCTTTAAGGAGATTCTGGAGGGGAAGCACGACCACTTGCCGGAGCAGGCCTTCTACATGGTCGGTACGATCGACGAAGCGGTGGAGAAGGCTGAGCAGATGGCCCGCGAAGCGTGAGCGGGGGGAATCATGGCCGGGAAGCTCCGTGTGGAAGTGGTCACCGCTGAGCGCCTTGTCTATCAGGTAGATGATGCTGACATGGTCATCGCGCCGGGTGCTGAGGGGACGCTTGGGATTCTGCCGCGCCATGCGCCGCTGGTCTCGCTGCTCAGTATGGGCGAGATGCGCGTCAAGCGTGGGCGGGAAGAGGACAGCCTGACCATCTTTGGTGGCTTCCTTGAGGTTGCCAATAACGTTGTCCGTGTCTTGGCGGACGTGGCGGAGCGGGCTGAGGAAATCGACCTCGCACGGGCGGAGGAGGCGAGACAGCGGGCGCTTGCACGCTTGCGCGAGCGTCGAGCCGATATTGACCGTCGGCGTGCGGAGATGGCGCTCCGGCGTTCGACGGTGCGGATTGCGGTCGCCCGGAAGCGGCGGGCACGACTGGTCTCTGGTGGGCCACCCTTGCCCGAGGCCCAGTCTTGAAGGAGGATGCCGTGGTAGTCACAACGGCCACCGAACGGATCGTCACGGTGGGCGGACGAACGTTGCGTGGTCGTGTGGCAGTGAGTGGGGCGAAAAACGCAGCACTCCCAGCCATAGCCGCAGCGCTCCTCACCGACGAGGAGTGTGTCCTGGAGAACGTGCCATTGCTCGATGACGTCTTCGTGATGGCGGAGCTGCTGCGTGCGCTCGGTGCCGAGGTCGATCTCGATACCGAGCGCCATCGCGTCCGAATCAGAGCCGCCGAAATTGATGCTTTCCAACCGCCACCCGAACTGGTCGCGCGCATGCGAGCGTCGTTCCTTGTGACCGGCCCACTCCTTGCCCGGTTCGGTCGGGCACGCTCTGTTCCTCCAGGGGGTTGCCAACTTGGTACACGGCCAGTTGATGTTGATCTCCGTGGTTTCCGCAAATTGGGGGCCCACGTCGAGATCAGAGAACAAGAATTCGAGTTCCGTGCTGGTCGGCTCCGAGGGTGTGAGATCTACATGGACTATCCGAGCCACACTGGCACAGAAAATCTGTTGATGGCTGCTGCGCTTGCCCAGGGGCGCACCACAATCATCAATGCGGCAGCGGAACCGGAGATCGTCCATCTTGGCGAAATTTTGCAAGATATGGGTGCGCGAATCAGCGGCCTGGGAACGTCCCGGATTGTTGTCCATGGTGTTGATCGGCTCCGTGGTTATCGCGCCTTGGTACTACCAGATCGCCTCGAGGCGGGGACGCTGGCGATTGCCGCCGCAATTACGCACGGGGAAGTGATTTTGGACCACGTGCGCGAACCGGACATGGCGCCACTCACTCACAAGCTGCGCGAAGCAGGCGCTGAGGTTTGGTGGAGTGAATCCTCAATGCTGGTGCGGGCTCCCCAACCGCTTCGCGCAACCGAAATTCAGGCACTCCCCTTCCCAGGTTTCCCGACGGACCTACAAGCAGCTTTTGCTGTCTTGATGACCCAAGCACATGGGCGAAGCCGTATCTTTGAACGTGTCTTCAACGACCGGCTCCGCTATACGACAGAACTCCGCAAAATGGGGGCACGGATCGAACTGATTGATCGTCAGCAGGCATGGATCGATGGCCCAGTTCGTCTGTTTGGGGCTGAAGTGCGTGCATTGGATATTCGCAGCGGGGCATGTTTAGTGCTCGCTGGGCTCGTCGCCGAGGGGGAAACGGTTATTCTTGATGCGCAACATCTGCGGCGTGGTTACGAAGACCTCGTTGGGAAGCTCGCCACGCTGGGGGCGAACGTCCGTTACGCCTGACGGGTCAGCCAGACTCACTCGTGCAGGGAGCTCTATTCCTCTCCAGTGGAGGCACGCAGAGTGAGTGCTCCCGAGAAGGCAGCTCCCCTCTTGAGGTAAAGGGCGATGCGTCGATGACAACGCGAGAATCCACGTCAACGCTGCGTGTTCGTCTCCCTGCCCTCATCGCCGGGGTAATGGTTCTCTCCTTTATCGGCCTCGTCGCTTACGCTCTGCAACGAATGCAGGGTACGAGCGAGCTTGGTGTGGGCGGTCGAATCAATACTGTTGGTACTTTGGTGCGTTTCACAGATCGAGCAGCACCGGATTTTGTCCTCCCCGATCTCCGTGGTGGGGCTGCGATCCGACTCGCCGACTACCGCGGGAGGGTCGTCATCCTGAACTTTTGGGCCTCGTGGTGCCCTCCGTGCCGCGAAGAAGCGCCCATCCTGCGGGAGTTTGCCCGACGATACGCCGAAGCCGGAGTTGTCATACTTGGGATCGATGTCTGGGAGAAGAACTGGGACGACGGCCGCGCCTTTCTTGACGAGTTCGGCGTGTCCTATCCGAATGCGTATGACACAGAGGGGCGAGTAACCATCGACTACGGTGTCTCGGGCGTCCCGGAGACGTTCATAGTGAGTCCGGATGGGCACCTGCTCGGGAAATACACCGGGCCGGTGAAGTCTGTAGAACAGCTCATTGGACTACTGAACGAGCTTGGGATCGCCCCGGTACGGCGGTGACGGCTGGCGGAAGGTGGATGGAAGGTACGGACTTTGCGGCACTCGCGCGTATTGTCTTGCGGGTTGCTCATGCCCTGGCTGCGGCCCTCTGGTTAGGGAGCGGTACCTTCCTGGTTGTCGCGCTCCTACCGCAACGGCGCTCCAGTCCGGCAGCGAGCGAGACGGTGCGGACTGCCCAAGAACGCTTCCGCCGTTGGTGGATCGCGTCGAGTGCAATCTTGGTTGGTAGCGGCGTGGCTCTCATGTTCGACCGAGTTGCCGATGGCCGCGGTACTGCAACCTATCTTGGCCTTCTCGGTATCAAGGTGGTGGCAGGGCTCGTGGCTCTAGCAGCAAGTGGAGGGCTCTTGCCGCGCCCAACGAGACCGACGCTGCGTCCAGCTCGGAGCGCGTGGCGCGTTCCGGACCGCATTGTTCTGGCACTGGGAGCGTTGGCCTACCTGCTCGGTGTACTCTTATCGGTGATCTATCCGCCAGACCCCACGGCAGGCTGGCGGTGAGCAGGCGGCGCGAGGCGAAGGGGGCGACATGAGCGGCGCGGTCGTGACACGGACATCCACACGCGGACTGCGTGTCGATGTTCGGCTCTTCGGGATCGCTGTGGTCATTGCGGCAGCAGTCGGATATCTCTTGTATACAGGCCTCCAGGGAACAGCAGCATCTTATTTTGTCACAGTTAGTGAACTTCAAGCGAAAGCGGAGAGCGTGGATGGTCGACGTGTTCGTGTTGGGGGTGACGTCGTTGCCGGCAGCATTGTGCGCGGTGGGCCGGCGGATCCGATTCGTTTCCGGATCAGTGATGGTAGCAGCGAGCTTGAGGTCGTCTACGCGGGAGTGTTGCCGGACATCTTTGCTGAAGGACGACATGTGATTGTGGAAGGGTTGTATCGGAGTGGTCAGCCGATTCAAGCAGACAGCGTTCTCACCCAATGCCCCTCGCGTTTTGAAGCTATGCCGACTGCTCCAACGAGTTGAGCGAGGGAGTGTTCCATGGCTCACCTCGGATCTGGCGCGCTGATCCTCGCGCTCATTTTGGCGATCTACGGGATGGTCGCAAGTCTCCTTGGTGCGCGGCGACGAGTACCAGAGCTTCTCCAAAGCGGATATCGGGCAACATACGCGGTGGCGTTCCTCGTCGCGGTTGCTCTCATCGCGCTGGTGATCGCGTTCGTCCGGCACGATTTCCGTCTCGCGTATGTGGCTGGCCGTTCTAGTCGCGACATGCCGCTGCATTATGTCATCGCTGCCTTCTACGGGGGCCAAGAAGGGAGCCTGCTCTACTGGACGCTGGTGGCAAGTGGTCTAGGGGCGTTGGCGCTCTATCTCCACCGACGCTCGGATCGCACGCTTCTCCCGTACATGAACGCCACGCTCCTTTCGGTCGTTACTTTCCTGCTGCTTGTCCTTACCGTTGTGTCTAGCCCCTTCCGGCTCCTGCCGGTCACGCCACCTGATGGGGCAGGGCTCAATCCGCTGCTGCGTGATCCGGGGATGATGGCGCACCCGCCGTTGCTCCTCTCGGGATATGCGGGCTTTACTGTTCCGTTCGCTTTCGGGATGGCTGCACTGATCACTGGGCGGCTCGGGAGCGATTGGTTGCGAGCGATCCGCCGCTGGACGCTTCTGGCCTGGACGCTCCTTGGTCTTGGCCTTCTCATTGGTGCGTGGTGGGCGTATCACGTCCTCGGCTGGGGCGGTTACTGGGGCTGGGATCCGGTCGAAAATCTTGCCCTTCTGCCGTGGTTGACCTCGACGGCCTTCCTCCACTCAGTGATTGTGCAGGAGCGCCGCGGCATGTTAAAAGTTTGGAATCTCGCGTTGCTCCTTGCCACCTTCGCTCTGTCCATTTTCGGCACCTTCATTGTGCGTAGTGGCATGCTGTCATCTGTTCATGCTTTTGCCGTCTCCAGTATTGGGCACTGGTTTCTCTCGTTTCTCGCGCTCGTTTTGGTTGTGGGTATCGGCTTGTTGGTGTATCGGTTGCCCGGTCTCCAGAGCGAGCGGCAGATCGAGTCAGTGAGCTCACGCGAGGCAGGTTTCCTTTATAACAATCTGCTGCTCACCGCGATGGCGTTCGCGGTGTTCTGGGGTACCACGTTTCCACTCTTCAGTGAGCTCTTTTGGGATACCCGTATCACGGTAGGACCCCCCTTCTACAACCGGGTCGTAGGGCCGCTTTTACTCGTGTTGTTACTTCTTATGGCGATCGGGCCGCTTCTGGCTTGGCGGCGCACGGATGTGCGACTCCTCCTTCACAATGTGCGTTGGCCAGCAATGACTGGGATCGTTGTCGGACTTATCGGCCTGGTCGCGTTCAGTCGTCCCTGGGCTGCGGCAGCCTATGCGGTTACGATGATTGCGGCGGGGGTGACACTGCAAGAGTTCTGGCGTGGCATCCAAGCTCGTCGGCGCAACGCGCGAGAGAACGTGTTTCTTGCCGCATGGGAATTGCTTCGGCGGAATAACCGCCGGTACGGCGGGTACCTCGTGCATCTGGCCATACTGCTCATGGCAGTTGGGATCATCGCCTCAAACGCCTTTCAGCTTGAGCGCCAGTTTGTGTTGCGGCCAGGTGAGCAGGGAACAATTGGCCCGTACACCGTTGTTTACCGGGGGCTTGAGGATCGACGTATGGCAGACGCCGAAATCGTCGCTGCGCAGGTCGATATCTACCGCGGGCAACGGTACGCGGGGACTGTAGAGAGTTTCCGGTTCTTCTACCGCAACTATGAGGATCAGCCGACGGCACGCATGGGCATTAAGCTGGTTGGTATGGACGATGTTTATGTGGTGCTTGACCGGTGGCAAGATGATGGGATGGCGAGTCTGCGCGTGTATGTGAACCCGTTGGTGATCTGGATTTGGATTGGTGGTGTCGTGTTTGTGCTTGGGACGTTAACACTGTTCTGGCCACAGCCGGTACCGGCTTTGCTCCGTGTCCCGCAAAGCGTCGTCGGAGCGACAAGTGAGGCCTGAGATGAGGGGGTATCAGCGTGTAAGTCGCCGCAATGCTGCAGACTTTAAAGCGCTACTCTGGCGAGCATGTGCAGTGCTCCTGATCGTGACGGTGGCGATTGCATCCCATGGGACATCGGCTGTACGGGCCGAAGAACCACTCTCTCCAGAAGCTTTGGAGATCGCGAATCAGTTGAACTGCCCGGTTTGCCAAGGGCAGAGCGTGCGCGACTCGAACTCCGAGTTGGCGCGGCAGATGCGGCAGCTCATTCAGCAAAAGCTCGATGCCGGTGAATCGCGTGACGAGATCCTCCAATACTTTGTCCAGCGGTACGGTGTCAGCGTCTTGCGCGAGCCCCCAAGACAGGGATATCTGTGGTTGCTTTGGTGGGGGCCGGTGGTTGGGCTTGTGATCGGCATCCTCCTGGTCGCTGTCTATTTGCGGCGTCGGGGTGAATCCTCGAGCAATGGTATGGTGCCTGTGGAACTTGAGGAGCTGGAACGGGTCGAACGGCTGCTCGGCGCGGAAGGAGACGCGCGCTGATGCTCATGGGAACTGTTGTCTTGCTCGTGGTTGCCGTTGCTGTCCTGGCTTTTGTGTTGCATCCCCTGTGGGTGGCGAGTCGACGGTCGGTCAGTCCGTCGCCCTATCCCTCTCGTCTCCTCGACCTTCTGGCTGAGCGTGATGCGATTCTAGCGGCGCTGCGAGATCTGCATTTGGACCATGAGACGGGGAAGGTGACCGAGGGCGAGTATCAGGTGTTACGTCTGGCGTTGCTGGCGGAGGCCGCGCGCGTGCTGCGTGCGACCGAAGAGCTTGAGCGTGAGCTTGAGTTGAGTATTGAGCAGGAGATTACCCAGTTACGCGAATTGGCTCGGCAGGGTGAGTCGAATGCCTCAACGGCCGGTGTTCCAACATGAATCTCACCGTCACTCCGCCTAACCTAGATAAGCGGTCGCCTGGGGAGCCGATTCTCGTGGCGCACGATCTCACCAAGCGGTATGGCTGGAAGCCGGCGCTTGCTGGGGTAAGTTTTGTGGTCTATCCGGCAGAATGCTTTGTGATTTTCGGTCCGAATGGGGCTGGTAAGACGACCTTGCTTCGGATTTTGGCTGGACTGACTAGACCGAGCGGTGGAGAAGTGCTCTGGTTTGGCCAGACCCTTGGAGCTAGTGCGCGTGCTGTTCGCTTACAGCTCGGCGTGGTCATGCATCGCACGATGCTCGATCCGGAACTTACGGTAGAGGAGAACCTTGACTACTATGCAAAGCTTTACGGAGTCCGAAACCGTCGCGAGCGCATTTCCTGTGTTGCGGCTGAGCTGAATCTGGATGACCGTCTGAAGGACCGTGTGCGACAACTTTCCAGAGGACTCCAGCAGCGGGTTGCTCTGGCGCGCGCCTTGCTCCATGAGCCAGCGGTACTCCTCTTAGACGAACCGGATACCGGATTGGATCGTGCGAGCCGCGAGCGACTTATCAGCCTGATCAAGCGACACTGCGCGCAGGGCGGAACGGTGCTTATGACGACGCATGCACAGGAACTTGGCACACGTCTTGCCACGCGAGCGATCTACCTCGATCGCGGGAGGATCGCGTGGTCTGCATCAAGTCGTGAAGACATGGAGCGACGACTCCAGGTGACAAGCTTCGGGCAGGTTCTCGTATGAGCGAGTGGCCCCGGTTCGTGGCTATTGTGCGACGTGATCTTCTCGCTGAGTGGCGGACGCGCGAGGTCGTCGTCGGCATGCTCGTGATGGCGCTCTTGACGCTCCTCGTGTTCAACTTTGCGTTTGATTTAACTGGGGCACAGCGGGCAGCCAGCGGAGCGGGAGCATTTTGGGTAGCGGTCGTCTTTGCCACCTTACTCGGCCTCACCCGAGCGGTTGCCCTGGAACGGCAAGAAGGAGCATGGGAGGGGTTACTGCTGGCGCCCGTCGATCGGCCCATCATCTTCCTCGCCAAACTTGTGAGCATGCTGCTCTTCGTGTCGCTGGTTGAACTCGTGGCGCTGGTCGTGATGGCCACGCTGTTTGGCCTACCTGTGTTCCGTCCCGGTGTACTGTTTGTCACGTTTCTTGGGACAGTTGGCCTCTGCACACTAGGAACGTTATTTGCCGTGATGACTGCGAGCCTTCGTGCACGCGAGGTACTGCTTCCAGCGTTATTGTTCCCACTCAGCGTACCGGTAGTCATTGGAGCGGTGCGGGCGACAACACTTGAGCTGAGCGGCATTGGAAATGAAGCGGGGCCATGGAAGAGCTTGCTCGCAGGATTCGCCGTACTGTTCTTTGGCATCGGCGCACTCACGTTTAGTGTGGCGGTCGAAGAGTAACGACCAGGACGAACGGAAGGAGGAGCTTGTGACGCAGCGGCGATTTTCGGCACAAGGATCGTTAAACTGGCTGTCGTTGCTTGCTAGAGCGTCAGTTGTCCTCGTGGCGCTTTCAGTGGTACTGATCTTTCTGTATGCGCCGCGGGATGGAACGCAAGGTGACGTCCAGCGACTGTTCTATCTTCATTTGCCGACGGCATGGTTGGCCTATGCTTCATTCTTCATTATCTTTGTGAGCAGTATCGCGTATCTGCTGCGAGGCACCACGCGGTGGGACCGACTCGCCCGCTCGGCTGCTGAACTCGGATTTATTTTCACGACACTCGTGCTCCTCACAGGTTCGATCTGGGGTCGCCCAATCTGGGGAACTTGGTGGACTTGGGACGCGCGCCTCACAACGACATTGATCCTGTGGTTCATTTATCTCGGGTACTTTCTGCTCCGCGCTTATGTCTCGGATCCGGAACGAGGGGCTCGCTATGCAGCCGTGTTGGGGATTGTCGGCTTTGTTGATATCCCAATCATTCATATGTCTGTCCGCTGGTGGCGAACACTGCACCCGCAGCCGATTGTTGTGCGGAGCGAAGGGCCAGCCATGCCGCCAGAAATGTTGACGACGTTGCTGGTTACCCTGGTGGCTTTTTGTCTCCTTTACATCTTCCTCCTCGTGATGAAGTATCGGATCGAGTCTGCGCGTGACGAGGTGATGGCGCTTCGTGCGGTGCTGGATGGTGGAGAGTGAAAGGGAACGAGCGATGGACGCGCTGTGGTACCTCTTCGCCGGCTTCTTCGTGACCTGGTTGATTTTGGGGATCTATCTTTTCTCGCTGCGTCGGCAGATCGAGGTACTGCGAAGTGAACTCGCAGCACTGCGGGGAGAGCACGGGACTTCTGATGAACAGGAGGTGTCACCAGCAAAGGCGATTGGGGACACCACTCGTTCGTAAGCATTGCTGAGGGAATAGGGGACGCTGGAATAGCTGCCATGGCAGAGGCCCTTTCTGGCACGCGTCAGCAACTGGCCGGGAATTGGGCCCTGGTGAAGTGCCTACTCTTTCTGGTCGGGAGTGGATGGCTGGTCGAGGCGAGTGCCTCGGAGTGGGACGAGTACAGGCACGGTGGCGTTGACGGCAGCCGTCTAGGGGACGAAGATTCCTGGAAGCTCCTCGTAGTCGACAAGAATTCCCCTGCAGGATTGGATGTGGTAACGGCGCCTTCGGTCAGCACTACGAGAACTCTCCCGCCGACAAAGCCCACGCCATCAGCGGTGCGAGGAGAGGGGGTGGTGTAGTTGCACCGCCGCGAATGGGGGTGGCGTGGGGAGCGGGTGTAAGCACGTCGCTGTTTCTCCCCCGTTAATTACCGTCACAACACGAGGAACAGTCGGAGGTTTGGGTTCATCGATGCTGAGGATGAGCATCCCTGCTTTGCAGCTTGAAAGGGCAGGTCGGTGATCGCTGCGGTGAGCGACGCTTTTGTAGGTATAGGTAAAGGTGAGCGATGAGCAGAGAAACGGCTCGTCTGTTATCGGGCAAAGAGCTTGTCCAACGGCGGCGGACGTTGTCATCTTGAGTCTTCGCTTCCGAGGTGAGTGCTCTGGCGAGGAAAGGAGCTGGCGTTAAATCTCGCTCAGAACGAGACAGCGCCACGTCCTTGAGGGCATCACAGCGGCTGCTATCTTGTTGGGGAGCCTATCCTATCTAGCGGTGCGGAAGGAGAACAGAGGTGCTATAGTGTGCATAATATACCTACCTTATAGAATGGTACCTCGTAGAAGATCATATTATATAAAGTGACATCAAGGACACTATGATGCTGTTGAGGAGACTGTGCACAGTGATAGAAGTACGGCACAGTCAGCGGAGATAGGTGTTGCACGTCTCCGTGCGATTCTGTCACGACTTCCTGTGGGAAGCGAGTGCCGACGGCGTTGCCAGGTGTCTTTCTTGCCCTTCCATCCTCTGCACCCATCACGGCTGCAGAACAGGTGCCAAGAGACAATCCAGCGGCGCTTTCAGCGGAAGAGACGCGGGAGGCTCTCGCAGACGATACAGCGCCCCAAAAGGTTCGATGGATGGCTCGCAGTGTCGTATGGCCTCCTGCAAGTGCCACCGAAGAACATCGGTGGCAAGATAAGAGAACAGGAGCGGGTTGATCGGTGGTATTTGTCAGCTGTCCACAGAGGAACGCTGCTCCCCTGAGAAGGTCGGATCTCTCGACAGCATTCAGCTCCTCTCTGTTGGATTCCGTCGCAGTTTAACGGTGGATATACATAATCGCCGTTCTCAGAGTACAAGGCATGCAAGCAGGAACGAAGGATAGCTCACCGATGATCATGTACGTGCCGCTCCAGATGCGGCACTAGTGAGAGATGAAGCAGCAGACGTGTCGCCAAAGAGTACGGTTACCCTGCACGACTTCGTGTTTGCTCAAGGTCTCCTCATTACAGAGCCGGTACGGACAATGCTGCCTGCCCTTCCTCGTGAGTCGTTGCAAGCAGAATCGGAGCTGTACGTTCGATATGACGAAGGGTGCTTTATCAGGAAATCGTTGGTGGCTCACGAATTGGGTCACTCACCAGTCACTAGGCTTGGGTACAGAGAGATGTACTTGCCCCTGCCCATTATGGCGAGTCACGAGACGAACTGTTCCCTCTCTCAGGATATCCACTAGTGTCACGGCAACCGTGCTGTTGTAGGGTCGGCGATGCCAACCTAGACAGCAAGTCGCAGCGGCACTACCGTCGGCAAACTAGCCGTCAGTCCTAAGGAAAAGCAGGGGTCCCCGCTTGTACCTGGAAACGTCGAGTTTCCAGGCCTTAGCGGCAGTCACAGCTCGGCGCGTGCCAACGACTTGTCTAGCGCAGAAATGGTCGTCGTTAGCTATTGATGGAGTGAGGACTCCCTCACGTGTCATGCTCAGGTCGTCCTGCCGCAGGGCCGGCAATGAATCGGCAGGAGGCACAATACTGAGCCAGGTTCTCGCGAAGGCCAGGGGACTCGTTCCCCAACAGTGCCATGACACGATCGACCATCCGTGCTGGCGCGATTGAAGCACCACATCTGACACAGCGTGTTACCCGATCCTGGGCCAAAACCCGTGGGCCTGCCAAAAGCTGCTCCCAGCTGATCATCCGGTGCACACGAATTGCGCCTCGTGTCTGTTCGGGGCAGACGCTGACGCACTGTGCGCAGGCGATGCAGGACGCTGCCTCAAAGCGGAGTGTCCAGTGCTCTGCTGTCGTCTCGGCCTGGAGAGCCTCAGTGGGGCAGATAGCAGCACAGAGCCCACACGCGGTGCACACGGCCTGATCGATCTGGACAATGCCGAGAGGTGCCGCGTGGTGTGCAAAAGCGCTCTGCTGGCTCGGAGAACTCGCACCTGAGGGATCTGACCCGAGTCGTGCGAGCTCCAACAGGAGGCTTGCGATGATCTTCGGTTGTAGACTGAACACTGCCCCTGGTGGTTCGGGATATCTCCGGAGGGACTGAATATCGCTCCGTTCAGCCACTGGCCCTGAAGCATCTATGGGTCGAAACTGAATAAGATCAGAGGGGAAGCCGACCGCTTGGAGAAAGTGCTGTGCAAACTGGACCCGCTCCTCAATCGTTTGGGTCAGCGCCGGCGGGCAGTGTGCTGAGCAGGGTAAGACGCCAACCACGCTTGCGCCGAGCAGGAGCGGAGCAAGATACCAGGTTGGTGGCACCATCGCCACACAGGGAAGCCGGACAGGTAGCCATCCGGGCTGCACTGCGGCGAGAGTTGTTGCAACCTCTTCACAGACATAAAGAAGCCCATAAGGCTGCACCTCCCCCGGCTCTGGTGCGAGCAACGCGCGCACTTGGGCTTCAATTTGGGCGCTCGTCGATCCTGGGAAGAAGAGAGCCTCCCGAGGACAGGTGGTGACGCAAAAAGCACACGATTGACACCGCATTTTTTCAAGGACGATTTCACCGTCCTGAGGTTGGAGAGCGCCATGGGGACAAGCTTGTGCACACAGTGTACAACCGCGCTCCGCCGCGCACTGGCGACGGAGAATGGAGGGAACTGTCTCATTGGTCAGAAGCGGTAGACCCAAGAAACCGCGACGACTCAGACGATGAGGTAGGCGCGGTTTCACGTTGTCGACGCTACTTCCGGGATAGCTTCGCACCTTGGCTACTGCTCCCGCCAGAAGGCGGCGGGCCGTTCTTGTCGCGGTCTCAGGGTCGGTCGGCCCGACGATCGCTACACCCAGATTCACCGTCTCTAGCCCGAGCGGGTCTAGACCAGCTTGACGGACCTGCGCGGCAATGCGCTCGAGATGGCGTTGTTCTCGGCAAAGTCCGAATACGATGCGATCGACAGCCAAAGCGGCCAGGAGGTCTGGTAGTCCAGCAGGCCTGGCGGTACACAGCTGCGGTACCACCCGAAGAACCACCGCAGGATCGTGTTCCGCAAACCATTGTTGGATTGCCGCGAGGTTCACGGCGTTGCCGAGGCCCTCCACATGCTCACACAGGAGGATTGCGATGCGAAGCGATGAGTTAGGCTGCTCTGCCCCGTTGCCACGAAGAGCGGTCATGGCTACACCTCATCCACCTGGGAAAGCAAGATAGCAAGGAGGTCAAGATCATGCCGAACAAGCGCGGTTGCGGCCTCTGCTGCAGCGGAATACACACCGGTCATGTCATCGTGGACGAGTCGACGTGCGAGCTCAGGAAGCCACGAGCCCACGAACGTATCGAGAAAATGCCGCTCTTGCTGCAGTATGGCACGGAGGTGTGCGGCGGCTCGGGCTTGCCACGCTTCTGCCTCGTACGCGCAGAGCGCCGCAACGAATTCGAGCTCGATAGCGAGGTGGTCAGGAAGCTCATGCATCTGAGGTGCGAGAACGAATCCTGCTGTTCGGTACTGCTGTTCGACCTGGAGAGAAATAAAGCCTGCCAAGCGGCGGTCGGGATCGAGGTAGCTCGAAGCATAGAGTGAGCAGCTTGGGCGACCGCCGGGGCCGATGACAAAGAGCGAGGTGTAGGCTCGCAGAAGCTCGGCCACGTTTGGAGGATGCTCGTTCGTCAGGTGGTCAAGCAGGGGCTGCCAGTGGAGATACCAGTGGAAGTGGGCAAGCAAGGCTCGATCCGCCCGGATTGTCCTTGCAGCCTCAAGCAGTTGTCGGTAGCGGTCCTCATCGGGAGGAAGATATATCACGGCCAGGAAGCGATAGAGGGCTCGGCGTAGTGTCGCCAACTGAGCCCAGGCAGCCGGATCAGGAGCAGCCAAGCGGGTCGCTGGCTGCCCCTGAGCCGGTCGTTTTCCCTCTGTGTTCCTTCTGGTCATTGGACTTGCCTGTCCGGGAGAAGCTCATAGACAACCGCTGCCAGGAAGACGAGCATCACTCCTAGGATAAATAAAGCAGGGGCAAAGGGGATGCGTGGGTTACTGTAGACGGGATCCCAGGGTGCAGTGAGGAAAAAGTATGTGATGAACTGCAGGAAGAAACCCAAGAGCACCATCGCGATAGTGAGTACTGTTCGCATCACGCAGCTCCTTCCTCATGAGCGTGTACTTCCATCACGGGAAAGATCTTAAAGAAAAGAGTGTAAAGTAAAGCGCCGAGTGCGAAGAGTCCCACAATGATGCTAATCTCACTCCATGTTGGTTGATACCAGCCTGTTCCATATGGCAAGAGGTTGCCATGTGTCTGCGAAGGTACTACGATCAGTATTCGCTTGCCAATCGCGGCCAAGTTGACCAAAATTCCGGCAATGACGCTCGCAGCCACAAGATTACGGCTCAGGTACGGGAGAGAGAGCACGAGGGCAAGAAGAGCCAGAACGGCAGCCACGGAGGCGAGCCACCGTGCAGTTGTCGCCGAGAATGGCGAGATCAGGTCAAGACCCTGAAGAGCTAGTAGTCCCGTAAGGAGAAGAGCTCCAATCAACAACAGCACTGGCCAGCGTGGCGACACACTTGGTAGACGTGTCTGGACATTTGTGGGTAAGAACCGGAGAGAGAGGACTAGGGCTCCAAGGACGAGTCCGGTCACCGAACCCCAAAAGAGCCAGGCATACTCTCCGACGAGCAAGCTCCGCGAGATCTCAGCCTCGTGGCGGGTTCCGGTATACAGGGTTGTCAGGAGTTCAGCGACCATGAAGTACAGATAGACAACAGTCAGGAAAAGAAGCAGCGTTCCCAACCAACGAAAGATTCCTACATGCACCTCTTTACCCTCGGGGAGTGTGACACGCATAATGGCCGCAATAATCAGCAGGAGTCCGATGCCCGAAACTCCAGCCAGCACGACAAAACCGGGGGCTTGAAGAGTGCTATACCAGCCCGGGCGACCAGACTGGATCCCAAAGACAAATCCCAGCGTCGAGTGAGCCGTGACGAGGAGGGGGACAATGGCAAGAGCGAGCCAGAGTGTCACCCGCTCGTGGCGGGCGCGCTCTGCCGGGGTATCACGGTACCCTGCTGCCCAGAGGCGGTAGAAGCCTTGGAGTCGACTGGGACGGCGAGCCATGAGCGCCGCATCACGCCGGCCATCTAGATAGAGGTAGACGAGACTCGCAAAGAGATATCCTGAGACGACCAGGCTGAAAGTTCCAAAGAATGGTGATTGCGGTCGAGCATAACGAAACAAGTTGATGATTCCCCGTAATGGCTGTCCGAGGTCAGCCACAACACAGGACGCTGCCAGAATCAGGGCAATGATGGTCAATGCCTCTGCCATCCGTGACACGGGTCGAAGGTGATCAAGATGGAAAAGCCGAATCAGTGCTGCGACGGTGATTCCGGCGAAGCTTACCCCGACGAAGTAGATAACGAAGGCGACGTACAGTCCCCACGTCGCTCCACCCATCGTTCCGATGTCACGGAGTCCCTTAACCACAAGACCCTCTGCAAGCTGGTGAGCATAGGCAAAAAGGCCCCAAACCACAACACCAGTGAGCACAGCAAGGAGGATGAGGAAACGGTGAGAAAAGCGACCAACACCGTAGGGAAGGGCATGAGGCTGCTCAGCCATGGCTATACCCTCACTCTCACCTCTTCGATCTGATGCGATTCGCTGCTCGGTGGATGTCCACCAACATAATAGACCCGCGGCTCAGTTCCCAACTCCTCGAGCAACCGAAATGAGGGCTTGCGACGGAGGAGTTGGGAAACAGTGCTGTTTGGATCATCAAGGTCACCAAAATGGAGCGCGAAGAGCGGGCAGTTTTGGACACACGCTGGTTTCTGCCCGCGTTCAACTCGGTGCACACAGAAGGTGCATTTCTCGATCACGCCCTTGAGCCGTCCGCCACCAGCTGTTCGGCGGCGCTCAGCACCGTACGGCTGATCGAGGTCCGGGTTGCGGTAAGGGGGCACGGCTCCACCGGTGACTTCCTGAACGTCTTTGGCCTGCCAGTCTAAATAATAGTTCTTGGACGGCTTCTTCCAGTTGAAGTAGTTCACCCCATATGGACAAGCAACTTCGCAGTACCGGCAGCCGATGCAACGGTCCCAGTCCGTTGCTACTAACCCATCAACACGCTTGTAGCGGGCACCCACTGGGCAGACCTTGGCACACGGCGGATTGTCACAGTGCATGCAGGGACGAGGCATGAACCAGATGTGCGTGTTGGGATAGTGACCTTCCTCGAAGCGGAAGACGTACATCCAGAAGTTGGCTTGGGGTGTGTTGTTTTCCACTTTGCAGGCCATCATACAGGCGCGGCATCCGGTGCAGCGATCAAGATCAATCACCATCGCATAGCGAGCCATCCCAGCGCTTCCTTCCTTACTTGTACACCCGTACTTTGACGTGGAACGACTGGTCGGAGGTGTTGGCGACATAGCCTTCACCGGTGAAGAAGAGACTATTGGCTGCTGCGCCATTGGCTGCAGCCCAGGGATGGCGAACGGCTTCGCCGAAATGATGAGGTATGGCCACGGTATCAGGTCGAATCCCTTCCCGATAGCGCGCAACAATTCGGACTCTGCGTGTCTCCCCGGTGAGCGCGTTATGCGACTCAACCCAGACCTCGTCACCGTCCTGAATTCCCCGTTCTCGAGCGGTGCGCGGGTTGATATCAAGCCACGCCCTAGGGGCTAACTCGGCCAGGAGAGGAATCTGTGCGGAGCGCGATTGCTTATGTTCAATGAGTTTATAGCTAATGAGATACAGGTCATAGGTCGGCGGCGATTCCTCCATAGTGGGTTTGCGCCAGGTGGGGAAGGGGGTATAGTCACGCCAATAACTGGTATCGACTCCCCGCTGTTGCATGTCCCGCTGATAGCGAAGCAGCGATTCGCCGTACAAGCGGTGCCGAACACCGCCAAAGGGTGGATCAGTCACGTATCCGTAAAACTTCTTTGGTGGGATTGGTCCCGCAACTTTGACCCCATACTTTTCGAAGTAGGCGACGCCTTCGGAGATACCCGCCGACTTCGCCCACCGATCAAAGATTTCTCTGACAGTCGGCTTACGGTCGAGAGGGAGACGGTGTTCGTCGCTCAGATGAAGTGCCTTATTGACCTGGTCAAGGTACCCTCCTGGGCCATAGAGAATTCCTGCCTTCTCGCAGAGATCAAGGTAAATCTCGATTTCACCGCGACTTTGAAAGAGCGGTTCCATTACCGGGAGGCGCAGTGCAGTGGCATCAAGGTACTGATCGCTCGCCGCAGCTGGTCCCTCATATTTCTCGAGAACGGCGGCTGGTAAGACGACGTCGGCGAAGAGATCAGCGGTCGTCGAGAGCCACGCGTCAATGACGACCACAAATTTGAATTTCTTGTACCCCTCGAAGAGGTCGGGTGTTGATGCGAAGGCAGCGAGCGGATTACACATGTGGATGATAATGACTTCTGGGATATAATCAACACCATACTTATCGGGATTTTGCATAACCTTTGCGACGATAGCTGAACTGTTGCTATTGATAGGGAAGTAAGGGGAATCCTTCAGATAAATATTATACGGTGGATCCTTAATCTGAATCTTGTCAAGCTTTTCAAAGTTCTCGTGAAGCTTCCATGGGCCGAGGTCGATTCGCTGCCCGCCGGCAGCTCCGATTGCCCCCAGAAGCATCATGATGAGGAGCATGGCGCGAACTGCTTGAAAGCCAAGCTCTTGCTGGGCAACGTGATACGTCATAATTGCCACCGGGCGATACGGCACCTCGATACCATCGATGACGATGGTACTCCCGATTCGCGCGTTTTCACCCAGCTCTTGAGCCAGCCGCTCGATCGCTTCAGCGGGCACTCCACAGATCTCTGCTGCCCATTCAGGTGTATACTGCGCAACATGCTCCCGAAACAGTTGGAACGCTGGTTTGGCCGACCTGCCATCAACCAGGTATTCTCCCTCCAAAGCGGGCACGATTCCGGGTGCATCGTAGGGGCGCGGCGCATTGCTCGCCATATCCCATACAAGTTCCTTCCCATGGTGCCGCAAGAAGAAGCCATCTTCTCCAACGAGGAAAGGCGCATTGGTGTACTGGCTAAGATAAGCGCGATCTATCGTGTCCCGAGCAATCAGTTGCTGACACAGTGCCAAAGCAAGCGCAAGATCGGTCGCTGGCCGAATGGGTAGCCATTCATCGGCAAAATGGCCAGCACCGCGCAAGCGGGGATCGATCGCGACAAGTTTCATGCCCCGCTCTTTAGCCTGAATCAATTGCTGCGGCCACGTGATCCAACAGAGTCGGTTTCCCCCAGCAGCGGTAAGATTCCAACCCCACGCGAGCACGAATTGCGTATACCGAAAGTCCGGATGAAGTCCGCCGGAGAGACCGATCGTATATTCACTGGCACGGTAGGCTGCGTCAGAGCAGAATGCTCCGTGAGTGAGTTTCGTCGCTCCCGATGCCTTCACAAACGCTTCGTCGTAGAACGGCTTGGCTTTACTGCGCCCCTTCTGCCACACGAGAAGGCGGGGATCACGTTCACGAACCTCCCGGATCTTCTGCGCCACTATGGTCAACGCCTCGTCCCAGGAAGCTTGCCGCCACTGGCCGGGGATCCCCTTCTCGTTGGTCCGGATCAGCGGCGTCTTGACCCGGTTGGGATCGTACAGTGCCATAATCTGCGCGACCCCTTTGGGGCAGAGTGTTCCCCGGTTCCGCGGATGATCCGGGTGACCATAGAAGTTTACGACTCGTCCATCAATGCGTCTGGCCACCATGCCGCAGTCTTGCTTGCCAATCCAGCAGGTGGTGGGAATCCAGTCTTCTTTTGGTGAGGACCCTGATTGCTGGGCGACGAGCGTCTCAAGTTGCCTACTGAGAAAGTGACTCGCAAGTAGTCCTCCGCCGGCTGTTGCGGAGCCTTTGAGAAATGTTCTTCTCTTGATTCTCATCTGCTCACCTCGCTGCTTCGCCTCGCTACACCATGTCGAACCGACAAGGCGCTGTGCCTGCCGCTTATCCCTTTCTTTCGCCACTGGTATTTTAAGGCCATCTCCCCCGGGATGACATCCTCCAACAAGGGGGGTATATCCTATCCGATTGGGTAGTTTTTCCTTTTCGAAGTGGGCGGTCTCATGTACTTCGGAAGAATCGTTCTACTCAAGAATATGGTATAACTAGCTGTTCATCACTCATACTATTTGTGATTATTTCACTAACAACCAGTGCTTGATGTGAGTACTTGAGATACGCACGAGGCCAAGTATGTTTTTGAGGGACTTTTTGTGAGTACGGGAAATGGCAGTATCCTCTTCTGCGCTCCCGATGTCTGTGACCATCATGGGTTTCCGGTCGTCTCCGCTGTGTCTTGGTCATTCACTGGGGATATCCTCGCCAGACGCCTTGTTCTGTTTCTCGCGGCGGAGGTGGTACGGCTCGAGGTGCCGCTGCAGATCGTTCAAACCGGTCCCGTGTCGTGTTCTCTGCCAGTCTTGGAGAATGACAAGGTCATGAGGGAAGGCGAGAGGTGGTAAGGCATCCAGCGGGAACCACGCCACCGCGCTACTTTCCTCACTGGCTTGCAGCTGACCACCAACGACGCGCGCTTGATACACGGCAAGAACGACTGGATGCCCACGGTGAGAATAAAGCCCCACCAGTCGTTCCAGTTCGACAAGAAGTCCGGTCTCTTCACGGACTTCCCGCAGCGCGGCCTCCTCAACTACTTCACCCCGGTCCACAAATCCCGAAGGAAAGCTCCAAAGCCCGATCCCTGGCTCAATCGCCCGTCGCTGCAAGACAATTTGGCCCTCATGGTAGATAATGACGGCAACAGCAAGTTTGGGATCGCTGAAAAAGGGACGGGCGCAGGCGGGGCAGTAGGGACGTTCCCGACCAGCGATGAGGCGCAGCTCTAACTCGCTGCGACAATAGGGGCAGTAGCGAATATCATCTGCAAGGCTTGATGTCATGAGTGACGAGCTCGCTCCTGACACGTGCGACGGGCGCGTTCGACATCCTCCGCGGTATCGAGATCAAGTGGGCTCGCAAGTGCCGGGATTTCGCATTCGACGATCTCCTGAGCGTGAGCAGCCAGTACAGGTCTGGCCCCAGTGTCACCCTGGAGAGCCATCAACTCTGAGAAAAGGTCGCGGGCGATCAGCACTGGATTGCCCGGGCCGTCGACGTATCGCGGACGCACAATGGGTGCTTGGGTGCACTCGAAGCAATCGATGATCCGATTGATCACCGCGGGGTCAACGAACGGCTGATCACCAAGAAGGAACAGCACTGCATCCACGTTGGGTGGCAGTTGAGCAAGTCCAACATGGACTGACGTACTCTGCCCTTCGTGGGCTCGTTCGTTAATGACAAGGTTGACACCGCTCATCTCAAGTGTTTTGGCAACTTGAGCAACAGCGGGATTCAAAACAAGAATGATCGGATCAAGGCGTGAGTGGCGAGCGGCGTCCAAGACGTATTGCAGCGCAGGCTGCCCACAGAGGTTGACCAGCTGCTTGGGTTGACCGAGCCGACGCGAGAATCCGGCAGCTAAGATGATTCCCGCGACCTTTGCCACCACAAGAGCTCCTCTGGCCCTGCTAGCTACCTTTACCAGAGATGACCGCAACTGAAGACTTTGCCGGTCGAGGCTGAGGGCTGTACCGTCCACGACGCACTGCAATGATCTCAGCAAGGATACTTAAAGCAATTTCCTGCGGAGTCTTGGCTCCAATATCAATGCCGATTGGAGCATGGATCCGGCGCAGATCCTCATCGGTAAATCCAGCGCGACGCAGTCGATCCACACGCTGCTGACTTGTCTTCCTGCTGCCAATTGCTCCGATGTAGCCCGCACGTGAGCGCAACGCAACGTGCAAAGCGGGGTCCTCAAACTTCTCGTCGTGTGCCAGAATAACAATGTCCGTCTGCGGCGTAATCTTGATCTGAGTAAGCGCTTCATCCGGCCAGGCCACAATGAGGTGGTCTGCGTGCGGGAAACGCTCGCGGGTCGCGAAGAACGCGCGGGCATCAATAACTGTTGTGCGGTAGCCAAGTTCCTTCGCCATAGCTACTAGCGGAATCGCGATGTGGACCGCACCAATCACCACCAAATGCCGCGGAGGAAGATGTGCCTCAAGGAAGACCTCAACTTCGCGGCCATCGGAAAGACGGTAGGTCCGCGTCTCTGCTTCACCGCTTTGGAGGAGCCTCTCGGCATCGCTGAGGACGGCGGCTTCGAGCTCTTCCGAGCCGAGCGATCCGACCGTCCGTCCGTGCTCGAACACCAGGAGTTTGGCACCAAGAGGTTCACCCCTGATGACGGTTGCGCAGACAACAGCTTCTTCCTCGTGCAAGGCTTGCCGGAGGGCAGAAAAGACTTCGCCACTCATGCCTTTCTCACCAATGGTTCAACAAAGACATCGATGGTCCCACCGCAACTAAGCCCAACATCCCAGGCCTGCTCATCGCTGATCCCGTAGCGGACGAGTCGTGGCTGTCCAGTTTCCAGGACCTCAAGTGCGACTTCGAACACCGCGCCTTCCACGCAACCACCGCTCACTGAACCAGCCATCCGCCCGGAGCGTGTCACGGCCATCTTGGCCCCGAGGGGGCGAGGTGAGGAGCCGATCGTTCGCACCACAGTGGCGAGGGCGATCTCTTCACCCTCACTGATCCAGCGTTCGATTTCTGGAAGAATGTCTCGCATAGCCTGGTCTCTCCCTCCTGTTACGCAGCCGTCGTCTCGGGCAAGAGCGCGTGCTGACGTCGAACGGGACGCTTGTTGTCGATCTGGCTCAGATGCTTGGCGAGTGCCTCGAGACTGGCGAAGTTATGGATGGGCATGAAGTCATCGATATACGGTAGAGCAGCTTGCATACCCCGCGTCAGCGGTTCATACCGTGGGGAACCGAGCAACGGGTTGAGCCAGATCAGGCGATAGCAGCTCCGTTGGAGTCGTGCCATCTCTTGGGCGAGAAGCTGCGGATCTCCCCGGTCCCAACCATCACTAATGATGAGCACCACGGCTCCGTTCCGGAGGACGCGGCGTGCCCACTCTTGGTTGAACGTCTGCAGAGATTGTCCGATGCGCGTGCCTCCAGACCAATCTTGCACCTCCCGGGCAACGCGCCGCATCGCCTGATCGATGTCCTGGTGTTTGAGGAGCCGTGTGACCCGCGTAAGTCGGGTCCCGAACACGAACGCCTCGACCTTGGCCATGCCGTTCTCAATCGCGTAGATAAACTGCAAGAGGATCCGGCTGTAACGATCCATTGACCCGCTGACGTCGCAGATAACAACAAGCTGGCGGGGCTTGGTCTTCGTCTCCCGGCGTGCGATCGTCAGGGGAACCCCACCGGTTTGCAGTGATCGTCGCATTGTTCGTCGGGGATCAATGAAACGGCCCTTTGATGAAGCGATCTTGCGTCGGGAGCGCCGGCGGCCGATCTCCCACGTCAGCTGCTGCATGAAGCGACGAATTTGTGTGAGCTCCTCTTCCGTGCAGTCCGCAAAGTCTTTTTCGCGGAGCACTTCTACCGGGCTATAGCTAAAAGTATCAGCGAGTGATTCTTCGTCGCTGGCCGCTCCGGTGTCTTCCTCCTCACCAGCCTCAACAGTTTCGAGTCGGCGACCGCGCATACCCTTCAACGTGGTACTCTCTGCCTCCTCCGCCTCTTCACCTTCTTCGGGTGCCAGCTCGATCAGCTCCTCTGGCTCGATCTCCTGCTGAAGTAAACCGTCACTGTATTCAGGCTTCGCCCGCCAATAAAGGTCAAAGAGTCGATCGAAGACTGGCATATCGTCTTTGTGTGTCACCAAACAGGCACGAGCTGCCTCTCGGAATTCTTCCCGACGGCTAATGTCGATGTGCTCGATCGCGCGGACGAAGTCCATGGCCTGTCCAGTAGTGGTATTGACGCCGGCGCGCCGCAACAGGCGGGCAAAGGTTAGTGCGCGCTGGGCAAAGTTCATCATCGCAGTCATTGGTACCGCACCTCAGCGAAGCGGATGTCCCTCATTCCTGGGTCGCTGCAGTAACCAATTCCTCGAGCCGCTTCTTCCGAATATGCTGGAGATCCTCCTGGTGTTTGAGGATCGCACCGAGCGTGGCGGAGGTAATCTCCAGACTGAGCTGGCTCTGGTTCAGTGCAAGAAGCGCTGCGGCCCAGTCGAGTGTCTCAGCCACACCTGGGAGCTTGTAAAGATCCTCGTGCCGCAGGGCCTGAATGAAGCGGGCGACTTGCAGTGCCAGTCGCTCGGGAATGCCAGGCAGCTTGACCCGCAGAATCTCGAATTCCTTCTCAAGCGATGGGTAGTCGATCCAATGATAGAGGCAACGTCGCTTCAGCGCGTCATGGAGTTCTCGTGTTCGGTTCGAGGTGATGATGACATATGGGGGGTATTCGGCCCGGATCGTCCCGATTTCGGGAATTGTGATCTGGAAATCGGACAGCAGCTCGAGCAAGAAGGCTTCGAACTCCTCATCGGCACGGTCGATCTCATCGATCAAGAGAACGGGCGACTGCCCACGATGCCGAATTGCTTTCAGCAGTGGGCGCTCGATCAAGAACTCTTCGCTGAAGATCTCGTGCATTGCCGTATCCCAGCCAATTTGCTGGTCCTCCAACAGGCGGATGGCCAGCATCTGACGTGGGTAATTCCACTCGTAGACTGCGTGGTTGACGTCAAGCCCCTCGTAGCACTGGAGCCGAATGAGCTCTGTGTCCAAGACCTGCGCCAGAACCTTGGCGACTTCCGTCTTTCCCACACCAGCTTCCCCTTCGAGGAGTAGCGGTTTGGGAAGCTTGAGTGCCAAGAAAATTGCCGTCGCCAAACTCGTATCACTGACGTAGCGATGCGCCGCAAGCGCTCGCTGCACTGCCTCAACCGATGTCAGTTCTGCAACTCTCACGCCTCACCTCAACTCTTCGGATGCGCCGGCTCCGTAGTATACCAAAGTACGGTACAGAAGGAACAGAGAAACGCCCGGAGAGCTATCTCCGGGCGATCGAACTTCCAGCTGCAGCACGACTCAGCCGCGGGCGCGCTCGATGGCGGCGGTCAGTGCGCGCTTCACGAAGACGCGGGTGAGATGGGCCCGGTACTCGTCACTTGCAAAGATATCGCTGTTGAACGTCATCCCCTCGCTCGCCAGCTGGCTTGCTGCCTCGATGGCTGCCGCAGTCGGTTCCTGGCCTGTCAACGCTTGCTCGACATTTTGTCGCCGCACGGCGTAGGGTCCCGCACCGGTCACGCCGACGCGTACCGCGGCGACTTTGCCATCGTCGCCCAAGGTGACGACGGCCGCGGCACCAACAACAGCATAGCCAGACGCTGGGTTGGCAAACTTCTGATAGGACATCCCCGTATGGGCAGGTGGCTTGGGGAAGGAGATCTCGGTGAGAATCTCGTTCGGTTGCAGCGCTGTCGTGAAGAGATCGACGAAGAACTGATCTGCGGGGATGGTGCGTTCACCATCCGGACCAAAGGCCGTGAGTTCGGCACCAAGGGCAAGGACAACAGCAGGTAAATCAGCGGCAGGATCAGCATGGGCGAGCGCACCACCAATCGTCCCCATGTTGCGCACTTGGAGATCGCCGATCACCTCGATCGCCTCGGGCAAAATGGGCAGGACCTGCCGGACAAGCTCCGAACGCTGAATATCGTCGTAGCGGGTGGTCGCGCCAATGACAATACGGTCGCCACGATCGCGAATGCCAGCGAGTTCAGGGACACGCGAAATATCGATCAAAGCGGGAGGGCTAGCCAGGCGCAGCTTCATGGCTGGGATAAGGCTATGCCCGCCAGCCAAGAGCTTGGCATCGGGGTTCTCCATCAGGAGCTTAAGCGCCTCTTGGACGGAACCCGCCCGATAGTAGGTGAACGCACTTGGATACATTGTTCGCTCCCCTTCCGTTTCCCTGGGGGTCGGAGTAGCCGACCCCGCTATGCGTATCAGCGTGACCGCTCGAGAACAGCTCGCCAGATCCGCTCCGGTGTCAACGGTATGTCGATGTGCTCGATACCGAACGGTGCGAGCGCATCGATCACTGCGTTGACGACTGCTGGTGTCGACGCGATGGTTCCGGTCTCGCCAGCCCCCTTCACACCCATTGGGTTCACGGGGGTGGGTGTGACCGTTCGATCCACAGAGAACGAGGGCAGCATACTTGCCTTTGGGATCGCATAGTCCATCAAGGATGCACTGAGGAGCTGTCCATTGGCGTCATATGCCGCATACTCATAGACGGCCTGGGCCAATCCTTGGGCAATGCCGCCGTGGACCTGCCCGTCCACAATCATCGGATTAATCACATTCCCTACATCATCGACAGCCACGTACTGGAGGAAAGTCACTTTGCCCGTCTCAGGATCGACCTCGACGACACAGATATGGCAGCCAAAGGGGAAGGTGTTGTTCGTCGGATCCCAGAAGTGCGTGGCTTCCAAGCCGGGCTCGATATCCCGCGGAAGCTTCCAGGCGAGGTATGCCTGGAGGGCCACTTCCTGGATAGTCATACCACGGTCTGGAGCACCCTTGACAAAGAAGCGACCGTTTTCGAAGACAACATCTTCCGGTGCCACTTCGAGAAGGTGAGCAGCGATGCGCTGTGCCTTCTCTTTCACTTTCCGACAGGCAGCGACCAGGGCAGCGCCCCCGACCGCGGTGCTTCGGCTCCCGTAGGTCCCCATCCCAAACGGTACCATTTCGGTGTCGCCGTGGATAACTTCAACATCTTCGAAGGGGACGCCCAGCTCGTCGGCCACGAGTTGCGCGAAAGTTGTCTCCTCCCCTTGCCCGTGGGGATTCGAGCCGGTGAAGACGGTGACCTTCCCGGTCGGATGAACGCGGACGATGGCACTTTCCCAGAGACCACCCTGGAAGCCCATCGCCCCTGCAGCTTGAGACGGTGCGAGTCCGCACACCTCGACATAGGTGGAAAAGCCGATGCCAATATAGCGACCTTGCTGTCGCAGCTCTGCTTGTTGATGACGCAGGTTATCATAATCGACGAGTTCAAGTGCCCGATTCAAAGTTGCCTCGTAGTCTCCGCTGTCGTAGACCAGCCCGCTTGGCGCGGTATAGGGGAATCGGTCCTTGGGGATAAAGTTCTTGCGGCGGATCTCCACGGGATCCATTCTCAGTTCGCGGGCCAAAAGATCGACCATACGCTCGAGCAGATATGTCGCCTCTGGCCGGCCCGCCCCACGATAAGCGTCGGTCGGGGTTGTATTGGTGAGCACACCGAAAACGTCGCAGTGAATTACCGGAATAGCATAGGGTCCCTGCAGCATTAGCCCGAAAAGCCACGTCGGGATACCCGGAGCAGCGGTGGAGAGATACGCACCCAAATTCGCATAAGCCCGAACGCGAACACCCGTGATGGTCCCGTCGCGCTGCGCAGCAATATCGACATATTGGACGTGATCGCGCCCGTGGATGGTCGCCACGTAGTTCTCCTGCCGTGTCTCAATCCACTTAATTGGGCGACCAAGATCACGGCTCAGCGCTGCGGCGATCATTTCTCCGGCGTACATCGGAATCTTGCTGCCGAAGCCGCCGCCCACGTCAGTAGCAATGACGCGGATCCGTGTCTCGGGGAGTCCCGTCACAGCAGAGAGAAGCAACCGATGGATGTGAGGATTCTGGCTGGTGCACCAGATGGTGAGTTCGCCAGTGCCCGGATTGTATGCTGCAAGAGCACCACGCGGTTCCATTGCCGTTGGAATCAAGCGATGGTTGATGAGGCGGCGTGACAATCGTACTTCAGCTTCCTTCCAAGCAGCGTCGAAATCGCCCGAGTGTAGCTTCCAGTGGAAGGCAAGATTATTCGGAACCTCTTCGTAGAGCTGAGGTGCTCCCGCTTCAAGAGCCTTTTCTTGATCCACAACCGCAGGCAAGGGTTCATATTCGACCTCGATCGCCTCCAGGGCATCCTGAGCGACGTACCGATCTTCGGCCACGACCACCGCCACGGCATCGCCGACGTAGCGGACCTTATCCACGGCGACAGCTCGATACGTCGGAACCTTTAGGTCACTGTCTGGAACGAGCCATGCACACGGCACCGGGGCGAGTTTATCAATGAGATCCTGGCCGGTGTACACGGCAACGACACCGCGCATGACACGGGCCTTACTCGTGTCGATTCGCACAATCCGCGCGTGTGCGTGCGGACTGCGCTTAATCGCCATCACCAACGTTCCTGGAAGCCGAATATGGTCAGTGAAATTGCCACGGCCAGTGATCAGGCGTGGGTCTTCCCGTCGCTTAATCGGTGCCCCAAAGAGTTTTGTGACAGCCATGGCTCCCTCCTTTACTGCGAGGCGACCAGCTTCTAATGGATGGGTCCCAGTGCCACATCAGCTCCCACTGCGCATTTTCTCTGCAGCATATTGGATCGCCCGTACGATGTTCTGATAGCCAGTGCAGCGGCAGAGATTGCCCTCAATGGCGTGGCGGATTTCCTCTTCTGTGGGGTTCGGGTTCCGCTGCAAGAAGTCGACCGCGGTCATGATCATCCCCGGTGTGCAATAACCGCACTGCAGACCGTGCTTCTCCCAAAAGCCTTCCTGGACTGGATGCAATTGACCGTCGCGTGCCAAGCCCTCGATGGTCGTAATCTCAGCGCCGTCTGCTTGGACGGCAAAGACCGTGCAGGACTTGACAGCCTTACCGTTCAGAAGAATCGTGCACGCACCACACTGGCTCGTATCACAACCGATGTGAGTTCCGGTCAGATTGAGCACGTCGCGGAGATAATGAACCAGCAAGAGACGTGGTTCGACGTCATGCGTATAGGTGACGCCATTGACCGTGACCGTGATCTGCATCTGACCGCTCCTTTCCTTGCTCGTTCCCCAATCCTATTCCCTATGTCACGCGCTGGCACTCATTTGCCGCTCGATGCAGGAGAAAAATTGTTCGATCATCCGCTTGGCGACACCACCGAGCATCCGTTGAGCGACACCAGCGAA
>CALIMB010000057.1 GCA_938028665.1 uncultured Thermomicrobium sp.
GTCGAGGGCGGAAACCACTTGGAAGTGCTCCTTCGGGCACACCCTTGCCCAGGAGCAACACTCGGAAGCGACCCATGCCAGCTGGATCCAGTAAGTGTCGCGCTGCTGCGCGCGCTGTCAGATACTGCTCAGCCGTCATTCCTGGCTCAGCTTGAAGCTGGACCAGGAGCTCCCCCAACCCAGCCTGTGCCAGAAACTCGGCTTGAGTGGTGAGCCCAAGGACAGTGAAGCCCCGTTCCTGGGCAGCAAGCCCAAGCATAGTAAAGTCGACATGCGCAGTGATGTCCTGCTCTCCCAGAGCTTGGAACGGGTCGTCACCGACCGTATGCCGAAAATACGTCCGAACAGTTCCCCTTGGGAATCGCACCGGATCATACCGCTCCGGTGCGACAGAGCCATAGTCAAGGACAAGGACGTACCCGCGGGCGAGAAGACGCGCGACGTCTTCTACCCAGTCAACCAGGGCCAGGCAGAGTTCTGTCACCTGCCCCTCTTCGAGCTGGACGCCGAGCCGCTCTAGCCAATCCCCAAGCGCCTCCGTTGAAGGCGGCCCCAATACTTCGACAAAACGCTCGCCGTTCCAGTCAACGTAGAGCTCCCAGAGCCGGTCCTGGTACCAAGACACGCGATGAACCGGCAATGCGTCCACCACTTCGTTGGCGAGGACGACCCCCGTCACCATATCACGCTCCTCACACGCGAGGAGCGATGCAAAGCCTCCCGCTACTAGTCGGCTGACTAGTGTGTCGAATGCCGGGCGACTCACTTCGATTGGACGATAGCGCACACACTCGAGAAAGTGAGGTGCGGTGCGCGAGAGATACTCAAAGAGCGAGAGCGCCAGCGATCCCGTTCCGGGGCCATACTCGACAAGTGTGAAAGGTGCTGGCCGATCAAGCAGGTCCCAGAGTTCCCGCAGTTGGCGTGCAATGACCCACCCGAAGATGGGATGCACTTCGGGTGCCGTGAGATAATCACCGTTGCGCCCAGCGCGCACAGCTGTCGCGTAATAGCCATATTCCGGATCATAGAGCGCTCGTTCCATGAAACGGGCAAAGGTGATGGGACCGGTGCACTGAATCTCCTCCCGGATCCGTTGGACGAGCACCTCTTGCGGCATAGAGCCTCCTCACTCTCCTCCAGTCTAGCGGAATCTGTCAGGGTCGCCTGCTGGTGTGAACAGCGCGCGTATTCCGTGTTGAACTATCCGATCGCAATACGCAGCGTAGAATGAGGACGGGAGGAAGATGGAAGGGAAAGGACGGCCGATCACCGAACGACGGTTGCAGCGGATGCGTCAGGTGCTGGCGCGTCGCCAGCCTGACCTCACCATTGTTCTCGAAAACGTTCACGATCCGCACAACGTCAGCGCGGTTCTCCGCTCTTGTGACGCGGTGGGACTCCTTACCGTCCACCTCGTCTATACGATCGAAGAATTCCCCGAACTATCCGCAAACGTCTCGGGGAGCGCATTGAAATGGCTGGATCTCGTCTTCCACCCGACAATCGCGGACTGCTATCGCGCTCTCCGCCGCCAGGGCTTTACGATCTATACGACGTATCTTGGCGATCAAACTCGCAGTCTGGACCTCTATGAATTGGATCTCACCAAACCAGTCGCGCTCGTTTTCGGCAATGAGCAACGGGGCGTCTCCGAGGAAGCGCTCGCGCTTGCTGACGGGAACTTTGTGATCCCCATGATGGGCATGGTACGTAGCCTCAACATATCTGTCGCCTGCGCCGTTTCACTCTACGAGGCACTCCGCCAGCGGCGACTCGCTGGCCACTACGCTCAACCGAAGCTGAGCGAGGCCGAGCAGGCAGTCCGCCTCCGACGCTGGCTCGAGCACGAGGGCCGTATATTGCCATCGGAACTAGCTGACCGTTTCCGGTGTGAGGAGCCGTGAGCCACCACCAACCCCGCATTTACACACCGCTCGTCCGTGAGGTTGTGTGCGACCTGCAGAAACACCGGCCACACTGGACACTCGGCTGCTGCGGACCGCCCCACACTGCTGGCCTGATGGGTGTGCACTGTCCTTATCGGCAAACTGCGGCGGAGGACTGGTCTTTCCCAATCATCACCATGACGCGTAACAGACCTTTCGGTGTCCTACACTCCAACCTGGGGCTCAGCACGGCTAGATGGGAGTTGATCCCCTCTTGCGAGCATACCTCTCGCGTCGTGACTGTCCTCCGCCCCAGCGTGGCGACGCTTCAGAGAAAGGCGCAGCCCCATACCTCGACACTCTCTTGGCAAGCTCATTCCAGCTTCGCAGGTGATTGCCTGGCAGGCAAAAACGATGCACGATCTGACCAAGAGGACCCTTCATCCCTGGACATGGCCATGAGTCGTACACGCGCCTGTACCGAAGTAAGGAGTTCTGCAAGTCAGCGAGCGGCTCTTCCTCCGCTTCGGGTGCCACAAGACGGCCATGGACGGCGTTCCCGGTGAGGCTGGAATGGCAAAGGGCACCCTTTAGCGCTCGTAGCCGAGCAAGGAGGCACTTTTTGGAACCGTGTCGCGAACTGCAACCTGCAAACGCGGATTTTCTCACTCGCTTTGAGAGCAATCTAGCTGGAGAGAACCATCGGCCGCATTCTCTGCCACGGGTTCCCTCTGACGACGCGCGCCCCTTCCTCCGCGTCCAGAAGACGACCGACAGCATCGTGCACACCCAGAACCTCCCAGCGCCAAACCAGACCCCCTCCAGGTCCTAAAGACAGCCGATAGCCGAGCGCTTGCAACCGATCTTCGGCAGCACAGTCTGGAAGGCTCACAGTGGCATAGGCGCCTCGACCAAGAGGTGATTGAGGAACTCAAAAAAGCTGGAGTGCTCCGCTGTGACCGTGCTCTGTACCTGCTGACCTTTCTCTTCCCTCTGATCTCGAGCGAGCTTCGTCCAGCAGCCGCAGACCTGGCACCTGAGTTCACACCACCGCTCGCCTCGCCTCCAGCGAGATGTGCTGTCATAACTCAGCGTCCTTTTGCTGCCGACAGTGGCGGCGACTCCGAAGACAGGAAAGAGGCCCTGCACCGCTTCACCGCTGCGGTTAACTAGAGTCTCGCCATGCTCGAACGTCAGACTCCGATTGAATTTATGGGGGAGGGAGGCAAAATCTGATGACGATACCACCAATCGCCGTCGAGCAGCTCACGCGGGGCTACGACAGCCAGCGCGGTATCATCGACTTGACGTTCACTACCCAACCTGGGGAAATCTTCGGCTTCCTCGGGCCGAACGGCGCTGGCAAGACGACGACTATCCGCGTTCTGATGGGCTTCCTGCGTCCGACAAGGGGTCGTGCACAGATTTTGGGACTTGATTGCTGGACCGAGTCGACCAAGATCAAACAATATGTCGGCTATGTTCCTGGTGATGTCCGCTTCTGGGAGAACATGACCGGTAAGCAGTTCCTTGACTTTCTTAGTGGATTCCGCCACCACATCGACCCGGCGTGGCGTCACAAACTTCTCGAACGCTTCCAGGTCGAGCTTGAGAAGCGGATCAAACACCTATCACGCGGGAATCGTCAGAAACTTGCGCTCGTGCAGGCATTCCTGCACGATCCCCCACTTCTCATCCTTGACGAGCCAACCAGCGGACTCGATCCGCTCATGCAGCACGAGTTCCTCACTTTCCTCCAAGAGGAGCGGAATCGCGGGAAGACAATCTTTCTTTCGTCTCACCAGCTGTCCGAGGTGGAACGTGTCGCAGACCGTGTCGGGATCATTCGTGAAGGTCGGCTGGTTGCCGTCCTCACAGTTGAGGAGTTGAAACGACGGCGGACACGTCCGATGGAGCTCGTCTTCGCACAGCCGGTGGATCCCCAGCGGTTCGCTGACCTGCCGGGTGTCCGCGTGCTGTCGGTGCAGGATGATGGACGTCGTATCGAGCTGGGGGTGCAGGATGAGCTCCCCACGCTCCTCCACCGCCTGACCGAACTCCCGGTCGTCGATCTAACCTATGCACCACCTGATCTGGAGAGCGTGTTCCTGACCTATTACCAGGAGGAGGGAGCTCCAGCAGCACGAGAGGAGGGAGCGTCATGAGCTGGCCAATGATCGCCAAGGCATTGCGTGATCTACGCTGGACCTCGTTTTGGTACGCGCTCGGTCTAGTGATCTCCATTGTTCTCCTGTCATCCTTCTACCCTACTTTGGAGCAAGAACGGGAGCAATTTGAGCAAATCCTGCAGCAATATCCCGAGTTCCTCTTCCGGATCTTCGGCATCGATCCAGAGCGGGCATCGCTGACAAGCTTCGCCGGCTTTATGCACACGGAGACATTTGGTTTCCTCTGGCCAGCCACCGCCATTATCTTTGTTATCCTCAGTGGAGCAGCGGTTGTCGCCCAAGAGATCGAACGCGGTACTGCGGACTTCTGGCTCTCAGTTCCGGTGAGCCGTACGCGTCTCCTCCTAAGCAAGCAGGTGGCCCTCCTCACGAGCATCCTGTTTGTGGTTCTGACCAGCACAGTGGCTCTCGCGCTGAGCTCCCGGGGTTTCGGCGGTGAGCTGACCGCACGCGGATTCACTCAGCTGACCATCGCGCTGACCTGCTTTCTTGTGTCTTTTGCTGGACTAGCAACCCTGGCCTCGGCCATGGCCAGCGAGCGGTCGAAAGCGGCTGGCCTGGTGGGGGGTGTCATCTTATTCATGTATCTGGCGTGGGTCGTCGCCGGATTGAGCGAGGAAGTAGCCTGGTTACGCTACCTTTCCTTGCTCACCGCTTATGACCCACTGGCAGCGATGCTGGGCCAGCTCCCTTGGTACAAGCCAGCACTCCATCTCATCGTCGGGCTCGGCGCAGGCATCGCTGCACTCTTCGTCTTCTCGCGACGCGATCTTCTCACATGACCCCTGGCTGCGTGGCACACTTCAACTGGCTGGCACGGCACAGCGAGAGGGGGACTCGATGGCAGAACTTAACGGCAAGCGCGTTGCGATGCTTCTTGCGAAAGATTTTGAGGATATCGAGGCAACCGATCCCAAACAGTACCTGGAAGCACGTGGCGCCGAAGTTGTGATCATCGGACTTGACCGTGAACCGATCACTGGCAAGAAGGGAACGATCCTGCAGCCGGCCAAGACGATCGATGAGGTCGCTGTCGAGGAGTTCGATGCACTCGTCATCCCGGGCGGCGGCTCCCCGGAAAATCTGCGGATCGACGATCGCGCAGTTGCCTTTACCCGTCGCTTTGTCGAGAGCGGCAAGCCAGTAGCGGCTATCTGTCACGGACCGCAGCTTCTGATCTCTGCAGACGTCCTTCGCGGTCGTACTATTACTTGCGTCAAGAAGATTCGTGATGACGTGAAGAACGCCGGCGCCATCTATGTGGACGAAGCGGTCGTGATCGATGGCAACCTCATTACCTCACGTGTTCCTGCCGACCTTCCACTGTTCGATGAAGCGATCGCCAAGGCGTTGACAAGCGTCCCTGTCCGTAGCGAGTAGCAGTTCCTCTTCTCGACGGAGGGGAGACGGCCAGTTTCTTCAAGATCTGGCTGTCTCCCGTCTTTGCAGTGAGCTACGCACACGCTCGATTGCCTCGCGCAGCCTTTGCGCTGTTGCGCGCGCTGCCTCCGCGAAGTCTCGCCCGGAACTCGCGTAGAGGACAGACCGCGAAACGGCCACGATAAGTGGTCCTGTGCCCTCAGTCAGTCCAGCACGAACCGCCTCTTCAAGATCGCCGCCTTGCGCACCGACACCGGGAACAAGGATCGGAAGTTCCGGACACCGTTGCCGAACCAGGGCGAGATCCACCGGATAGGTTGCACCCACAACCAGACCCACGTTGCCGAATCGCTCGTTCCATTCCTGTACACGATCAGCAAGCCACAGGTAGAGGGGGTCGCCTGATTCTCCCACTGGCACGTCTTGCAGCTCTGTCGCGCCCGGATTGGAGGTACGGACGAGGACAAACACCCCGCGCTCTCGGGCAGCGAGAAACGGTTCCAGCGCTTCGCTGCCAAGATAGGGATGGACTGTCACCGCATCAAAACCCAGCGTTTCAAAAACGGCGCGCGCATAGACCAACGACGTGCTCACAATATCGCCAAGCTTCGCGTCGAGGATCACCGGAATATGTGCAGGAACGAGTTGGCGTATCTCGGCCAGTGCAGCGATTCCCGCAGCACCATGCGCCAGGTAAAAGGCAAGGTTGGGCTTATAAGCACAGACGAGATCTACCGTCGCCTCGACAATCGCCCGGTTGAAGGCAACGATACCTTCAGCATCTCGTGCTACCCCGTCCGGAAAGCGCTCCACATCCGGATCAAGCCCAATGCACAGGAGCGAGCGATTCTTTGCAATCGCCCGCGCCAGCCGCTCGCGGAAGGTCACTCATGCGCCCCTCTCACTCATCGCGCCATACAATACCAAGCATAGTCGTCTGCCGCCCACGCATGGGAGGAATTCCCGTTGCCGCAGCCAACGATACCGACTCACACCATTCTCCAGCACTTGTTCCCGCCGCAGCTCGCCCGGTGGGTCAGTGCTCCTACAACACGGGATTCGCCAGAGCAGCACCTTCCCATCGTCTGGCGACGAGCATTATTTGCACTGACTTTAAGCCGACTCATTGGTTTGTCACCCCGTCCCGACTTCGCATCTCTGCTCCTTGCTCTACACATCTGTGGAGCATCCTTCGACGAACTCACGCACCTTGCTGGCCTGGAGCCAACACAGTTAGCGACTCTTCTGTTGAACGCTCGAGCTCGTCTCGTCGACCAGTGGGCACCGCCGTGTTCTGAGGGCGCAGAACTAGTGGCTCGCTGGCGCGAGCTCGAGCACGACCGAGATGCACGTGTGCGCCTTGCGCTCCATGCACAGCACTGCACCATGTGCCGCGCAGCCCTTGCCGCTAGTCAACAAGCGGATCGACGCCTTCTCTTAGTCCCATCGGCCGGCCGTCCGCCTTCCTCACCGCTCAGAAGGTGGAGCAGACGACTTGGTCCAGTGACAGTTCTTCTCCTGACGCTTGCTTCGGTTCTGGTGCTTTGGCAAGTGACTTTACCCCGTTCCCAGACACGTCCAGTGACAGGCTCTCCAGAGGTGCATCAGGGGCCATTCCTTTGGCTGGGATCAGCAGGACCGTACAGCGTGACTTTCGATTTCGCCACGCAGGCCTGGCTGCCGTCCGGTCCTCGCCTTCCGACCGACGCCGGAGCGTTCCGTCTCCTCAACCCGGACGGCCAACTGATCGCCGCCTGGACTCCGGATCCGCCCCGCGAGCCACGTTGGCTGGATATCCTGCAACTCGATGGAGCGCGCCTTGCTCGCTGGCGCTGGGATGGCTCGAGAACGCGCCGCTTCCTTGCTTGGCTGGACAATGAAACAATAGGAGTGCGTGAAACCCCAACACGCTTGGCCTTCGAGCGTGAGGCTGAGTATTTTGAGCGGCTCGAGCGTGAGTCACGTCTCCTGACCATCGACGTGAGAAGTGGGCGAGAAGCAATTCTCTTCCAGGGACTTGTGATCGATGTAGTTCCCGCGCCCGATGGCAGAGCCCTTGCTCTCATCCGTGCCAGCGCCCCATTTGGTCCCGGAGCGACGAGCCAGACAATCGACCTTGCTGTAGTCGGAGCTGGGCGAGCTGTGACAGCAGTTGCAGAGGTGGAAGGGTATATCGGTGGCCAGGGCGATCACCTGTTGTGGTTCCCTGACAGCTCAGCTGTTGTCTTGGCCCGTCGACCTCCGGGCAAACTCGCACGACTTCCCACGGCGACAGAGTTAATCACGGTACACCTTGACGGCCGCACGACCGTGCTGGTTCCCAGTCAGGAGGGGATAGCGCTGCGGCCGTTGGCAATTGCGCCGAACTCTTCCCGGCTCCTTTACCTCGCAGCAGCTTCTGGCCAACATGAACAAGCGACGGTATGGGAACTTGACCTGAGTACCGGAGAACGGCATGCACTTCTCCAGTTGGATCGCCTGAGCGGGTTAATGGCCGCGGTTTGGCTCGAGGGTGATCCCGTCCTCGTCGTGGTGCGCACGCTCCGTTCGCCCCAAACGACTTCGCTCGAGATGGAGTTGACTGAGATCTACCGGCTCAGAAAGCGAAGAAATGAGCTGATCGCCTCGTTGCCAGGGCGTTGGGGATTTGACGCAGCAGGACATCCCCTTCTGAGCCTGCGAGCGGGAGCACCTGCTGGCAAACGGGAGCAGCTTCGCTCGCCGCGTGGCCAGCTCGCCCAGGGACAACTAGCGATCGCTCCCGGTGCCTACTGGCTTTTAGCCCCCAGCGAATTAGGCGGACTCGCGCTGTGGGACACGAGTAGTGGCACCCGCTTGACCGAATCGTGGCCACTAAGCGGAGCGGTATGGCATCCAGCTGGGACTGCATTCGTTGCTATCGACTCGGATCAGCAACTCCAGGTCGTTGCACGTTCCTTGGATGGTCTCTGGCAGCCGGAGCCGCTCATCTTGAGAAAGCTCCCATCACAGCATGTCCTTTGGGTAACGATTGCCCCAAACGGTCGACTGGCTGGGGTGAGCCAAGGGGATAACGGGGAACTACTCCTGTGGGTAGCCTTTCCACCCGAAGCGACCATCCTCCGCAGCTGGCGTGGAGACGAAGTCGCTGGGCCACCCTGCGCGGCCTGGCGCACCGCGGATACGCTCGTTCTGGCCACACCCCTGGCAAGTGGGTATGTGTCGCTCGAGCTGCTTAGTCTTAACAAGGATGGCTGGCTTGCGACCACCCAGCTCACGCGCCTTCGCTCCTTCGTTGGTCAAGGCAGCAAAGGCTGCACCGTCGCGCTCGACTCGACAGGTCAAAACCTTGCCATTCGGGCCCAGCGGGGAGGCACTGATGCCGTTCTGCTTCTCCACCTGAATAAACCAGAAGAGGCCTTGCTCCTTGCTAGTGGTCCCGCGAGCGCCGGTCTCGCCTGGTCACCCGACGGTACCTTCCTCGCTTATGGACTCGGTTCTACTCTCACCATCGTTGATACCAGAGGGCACGAACTTCTCCGTGTACCCGTTGGCCGTCTTGCCGACCTCGCCTGGCTGAACGAGCGGATCCTCTGGGTGCTGCAAGCCAAGAACCACACGTGGCACGTTGTTGAAGTACAAGTCACTCCTCTATAGAGGCCATTGCAGTAGAAGCATCTTCCGGTGCTACCGGTAAGATGAACGAAACGGTTGCCCCCGTACCACGTTGGCTATCTATCCAAATCTCACCATCCTGCAACTCAACGAGTTGTTTGGCTACCGCCAGCTCGAGTCCGCTCCCACTTACGGGTCGCTGCTTGGCTGGTACCGGTTGAAAGGGTGTCCGGGGATCTCAGCCGGCATTCCGCATCCGCTGGCGGTAACCCGTACCAGGGCATACGCCCCCGCCGGACTGTCAAGCGGATGACATCACCCTCAGGTGTGTGACGAAGCGCATTGTGGAGAAGATTGAGGACAACCTGACGAACGCGCAGCGGATCACCTTGAAGTGATGGGCACCCCGGCTCGACGTCGAGTGACAAGGCAATGCGGCCAGCACGGCGTGCTAGTGGCCGAACTGTTTCGACCACATCGGCAAGTGTGCTTTCCACGCTGATGGGTTGCAGAACAAGCGGAAGACCCCGTTCTTCGAGTCGTACCACGCTGAAGAGATCGTCAACCAGCCGACGGAGTGTGCCTGTCTGAGCAATCATACGGTCCAGACTATCTCCCACCGAGGAATCACGCGGTCGGACGTGTTCGAGGAGCGCTTCTGCATGCGCACGAATCAGTGTCAGCGGCGTGCGTAGCTCGTGCGTCACGTTGGCAAAAAAGGCCCGTCGCTGACCCTCGAGCCGTTCAAGCACAAGAGCGTCCAGATTAGACTGCTCGGCCAGGTGGCCTAGTTCATTCGGTGTCAGGGCTGGGATGCGTCGCCCGAGCTCACCGCGGACAATGGCATTAGTCGCAGCCTCCAGTTCCTGCAACAGTCGTGTCACGCGTCTCGTTAGCAGAAGGCTGGCCAGGATGGAGATGAGCACGGCCGGAATTGCTGCCGTCACACGGAAATCACCAATCACAAGACCATGCCCAAGGACAAGCGTCACAAGAGCTCCCAGCCAAGATGAAGGAGCACTGGCAACGGGCTGGGTGCGCAGTTCTACTGCACCAAGGAGCATTCCCATGGCGTCACGAAAAGAGTATGCGCTGACCAGGACCGCCCCACCAGCGGCCGGTCGGACAAGGGGACCACCTTCAGCAAGATTCTGCGAACCGGCAAGTGCGCCTGAAATGCTTGCTGCCACTCTGGCAGCAGCAACGCTGCCAATGTGTCCCCTCCTTGCAGTTCCGGTATGCCGGCTGCAGCCAGAAGAGTTCCATCAAGCCGCACAATGCCGGTATCCTCGTTCAATGAGCCACCAAGAGGCCCGCTTCCTGGCCCCGCATCAGCACCGAGATCCCAAAGGAGCAGGGCGAAGGAGTTTGATAAACCGTCCTCCTCTGTGAGATACGGTGGCTAGAACAGTGCCAGCAACCGTGTGCCCTGGGCAAAGTCAGGGTCATAGTGGAGAGTATGATCTATCAGAACATCATCCCCTTGAGTGATAATCGCCCTCAGGGCATAGGCACATTTCACAAGGGTTACCGTTCGGGAAGCGACGGCCACGTGCGAGAGGACAAGTTTCCAACTTAGCTGACTCTGCAAGATCATGCAGGGATGGCAGATTGCCAATGAACTGCTGATCACTGCTCATGCTCCCGGCGCTCACAGCCGCATCCGACACCCTAATAGGCGATCAGCCGATCAACCGGGGACCACGGGCCACCGAGCTTCTTTCGGATGCGCGTGCTGGAAGCATCAACAGTGCGCTCAGGCCCAACAAAGTCAGGACGCCATACACGGTGGAGCAGATACTCCCGACTGAAGACCCGCCCTGGATGGGCAGCCAAAAACCAGAGCAACGCAAATTCAGGTGTAGTGAGGGAAACACGCTTTCCCGGGCTCCACACCTCGCGTGTTACTGGATCAGGAACAAGATCCGAAAGGTCAATCGGTTGGTCGACTTGCTCCGCCTGACTTGCCTGGGCCAGGATCACAGAACAGCGCAAGAGTGCTCGGACGGGTGCCACGAGTTCGCGGAGGGGAAATGGTTTCACCACGTCACGGTCAGTCCCAAGCTCCAGTCCCAACAGACGGTCGAACGCCGTGCCGCGTGTTGTCAATATGAGCATTGGCACGAGGGATTCACGACATCGGACACGGAACATGTCCATTCTGTCTAAGCCGGGAAGTCTCAGGTCAAGGATGACCAGATCAGGCTTCTCCTGAGGTGCAAGGATGAGCCCGCTCGGCCCGGCGAAAGCAAGAAGAACAGCGCGACCAACCTCCTCAAGAGCCCCACAAACTAGTGCTGCCAACACAACGTCATTGGAAAGGAACTAAACACATATCACCGTGCATGCTCAGTCTCGTTATCACAAATGGTATAGAGAGTACTCATGATGTTTCTCGTAGTTCGATATCTCTTCGCTCGAACTACCAAATTGTGAGGCTGCTCAGCAGAATTGTCCAGGCCAAGACAACCAATGCCGCCTTGTGAAAGATAGGGCTGCCAGATTGCGGTGTGCCCACAAAGAGAGGAGCATGCACAATCGGCTGTGCGTTGCAGGGAGCAAAGAAGCGAGGGATATCGGCCCCCAGCCGCCGAGTCCCTGGAGCAAGCGGCAAAGACCCCCCTCGCTTCTGAACAAGTCGATAGTCAGGCCAACAGCGGCAGCATGTGAGCGTGTCCCAACGACAACTGAGAGTCAGAACAATTGGCGCGATTAGTGCTCACCACCTATGCCAGGGGAGTATCCCCAACTCGAGTTGCCAGTGCTCCGCCGACGGCTTCTGGAAAACCAGCTAACCAAGAACAGTGGAAAAGATCGGCGCAGCGATGACTGGCACGCTGGCTCTCGCAAGGACAAAGATTGCGGCACCAGCACAGAGCACGAGGAATTTTGCGAGCAACGCCTGCCACCGAGGCCATCCGGTCGGCACCGCCAGACGGCATGTCCCCCAGTGGCAATCACTGGCAATCAACGCCGCCGCGACGATAGCGAGAACTCTTTCACCTAACCCGGCCGTGAGCATGAAACCGTGGAGGGATGCTCCAGGCAGGCTCAACTGAGACATGACTTCCTGCCGCACCTGAGGTGCATCCCTTTCCACCACATACAGTACGAAGCCAATCCACAAGAAGCTGAGTGCCATGCCCAAGAAGACGATAACTCACTCCATTCGCAGGCGACAGAGCTTCAGTCGCTCCGCGCGAGCAGCCTGCCACATCATTTTCCTTGTCCCTTCTTTCATACGCTGCCACCTAAACCAGCCCTAACGCGGTGCTTGGTTCTCAAACATCTCCCTCGATCTACTTGTCGTTTCCAGGAAGAGCTACTCTAGTCTCTGATCACGCCGAAAGAGCTCTAGGGCAGGAGTTTGTTCGTTCACCAAGAGCTGTGCACACTCAACCTCGCGGGCGCACGGTACAGCACTGTGCAGTAGGTTGCCAGCCTTGGCCAGGAGGCACAGCCACGGGGCAGTGCCGCAGAGGAGACGTACCCGTTGCGGAACAGGAGTCCTCAGGACAACCGCTGGATCGCCAACCAACAGCGCGTCAATAGCTTCCTGGGCCACGACACAACCACGCTCAAGAATCAACCCATGACTGCAAACCTGTTGCACCTCAGCCAACAGATGGCTACCGAGCAAGATCTCACCCCTTGCCGCCAGTCCAAAAATCAGCTCGCGCACTGTGACGATTCCATGGGGATCTAGACCGTTGGTCGGCTTATCCAAGATCAGCAGTAGTGGATGCTGTCACATCGCCGCTGCAATGGCCAGACGCTGACGCCTGCCAAGCGAATAGGTTTCCACACGCTGCTTGGCACGCTCAGCCAATCCCACCAGCTCCAGAATCTCAGCAATCCGCCAAGTTGGAACGTTGCGGAGAAGTGCCAGAACCGGCAGATCTTCCCAACCGGTGAGATACGGGTAGAACGCTGGGGATTCAACCAGAGCCCCGACATAGCGCAACGCCTTCCGCGCTTTCTGACGTGCGCCAATGCCAACCGTCCGGGCATCACCGACTCCAGGGTGGACCAGCCCCAGAACGGTGCAAATGCTGGTTGTCTTCCCGGCGCCATTTCGGACCCAGTATCCCGAGTACCTGCCCCGCTCCAACGAGTAGGAAACTTCGGCGACTGCCAGGAACGATGCGAAGCGCTTCGTTCACCCTCGGACCTCAAGGACGATTCTCTGCGCAGCGTCCTGAAGCGCTACCGGCGTTTCGCGTGAGCGCATCATTTCTCTACCTCTTTCCGCGCCACGCGCCTGCCACCCAGTGCCAGCGTATCCCCTGACAATGACAGAACGATGACGGAACAGTGCCCATTTGAAGACACAAACCGGTGACACCGCACCTTGCTGCACAACATACGAGCGCGTCACCAGTCGCGACATGCGGTGATCTTTTGCGATCTTCGTTCCGAACAGAACCACCGATTGGAGAGTCGCTCCGGCCGAACGCACAAGAAGGCGAGGTACGCCAGCAGTACACGCGGGGTCCGGTGACAGTCTGCCTAGGCCAGTGGCAGACTCTGGAGCATCGGGTCCTACCCTGCAGAGGGTAACCCGCGTGATAGACAGCGCACCGGGTGTGTCGTACGCTGGAAGAGTGCATCGAGTCATGCGAGACGAAGCGCGGGATGGACAGGTGCATCGGACAAGTGAGAGCTGGCGACTAGAGCCGCCAACATTTCGAGATATTCTGCGAGCCAGGAATGTTGTCCACCGGTATCTTCCGGTAACCCCGCTTCTCCCTGCACCGCTCCTCAGCGAGCGGCTCGGCTGCCAGATCTATCTCAAATGTGAACAGATGCAGCCGATCGGTGCTTTTAAGGTGCGGGGTGGTGTGTACTTGATGAGCCGACTCTCGGAAGAGGAACGCAGGCGAGGTGTCGTCACGGCATCAACCGGAAATCACGGACAATCGATCGCCTACGCGGCACGCCTCTTCGGCGTCCGCGCTATCATCTATGCGCCGGAAGGTGCGAACCCGCTCAAAGTGGCAGCAATGCGCCGCCTCGGCGCTGAGGTCGTCCTTACTGGGCGGGACTTCGATGAAGCCCGTCTGGCCTGTGAAGCCCATGCGGCAGCTGAAGGACTCCGCTACATCCATTCGGCCAACGAGCCGGATCTCATCGCTGGCGTTGGGACCTATGCACTCGAGATCATTGAGGCATTACCGGACGTTGAGGTCGTTCTCGTTCCCATCGGCGCTGGTAGTGGTGTCTGCGGAACCGGAATTGTGATGAAAACGGTCGATCCCGCTATCCGTGTCATCGGCGTGCAGGCGGCTGGCATGCCGGTCGTCTACGAGTCGTGGCGCCAGGGCAAACTCCTGGAGCTCCACGAGGGTTACACCTTTGCCGAGGGAATCGCCACACGCGTTGCCTTTGAGCTGCCACTGCGGATCATCCGCGAGCGCGTCGACGATATCGTGCTGGTCTCAGACGAGGAAATCGCTCGTGCCATGGTGGAACTTCTAGAGGCTGGACGGGTGGTTGCCGAAGGGGCAGGGGCGGCAGCACTCGCAGCAGCCTACCGGCTCCGCGATCAATTGCAGGGGAAGAATGTGGTTCTCGTTGTGAGTGGCGGGAACGTGACGCTTGCAACCTTACGCTGGGCGTTCGCTATCTCCGCAGCATCGAGCGCTGAGGTGAGTGAATGAGTATCTTCGAACAGTTCGGCCGCTGGTTGCGCCGCCGACAGGGAATTGAACGTAACCCGCTGTACCGCATCGCGACCGATGCGCTGGAGGGACGGATCACGGTCGAACAGGCCTATGCGGCTGCTGAACAACCGAGTACAGTGGCGCGCTTGGCTGATGGTGATCTCTGGGAAGTGCTGGATGAGGCAGGACGAGCTGCGGTGGATCATCCCGACCACGCCCTCTTGCTAAGCCGGCTCGTCATTCTTGCCGCACGCCGGAAGGGGTTCGATCGTGTCCTTATGGAAGCAAATCTTCGTGCAGCCGATATCCTCGCGGAGTATGAAGGAACGAACGAAGAGGAAGAAGAGCAACGGCAGCGCGAGCAGGAGCTCCATCTCCAAGAGGCCTTACGTGCTGCTCAGCGCATCGCCAACGCGGCCGGCCAACGGCGTGCCTTGGCCCGGTTGGCACGGCTTGCTTGGCTGCGCGGTGAACGCGATCGGGCACGAGACCTCCTGATGCGTCAGTTGGAGTCAGGTAGCGAGAACACCGATACGCTCGAAGACGTCGAGACTGCTCTGATGCTTGGTGATCTCGCCCGCCAGGAGGGGAACCTGGCCGCGGCCCGCGAGTTCTACAACCGTGCCAGTCGGAGCGCACGCCGCGTCGGTCACTATGCGGGTATGGTCGACGCGTTGCTGCGACACGTGACGATCCTGCGCGAACTCGGCGATCTGGACGCGACGTACGCGCTGCTGCAGCAGGCACAGGAAGCGGCTGAACGGATGATTGACCATCGGCTCCAGGCCGAAATCGCGATCCAGATCGGCGCGATCCTAGTCGAACAACGACGCTTCACCCAGGCACGGGCGGCCCTCTTGGCCGCGCTGGAGCGGGCACGGACAGCAGCCGACCTCGCACTGGAAAGCAGGTGCTTGATCGGGCTGGCACAGATCGAGCGGCAGGCTGGGAAGTTCCGCGATGCTGCCGATCATCTTCATCAGCTGGCTAATCTCGAGCTCCGACTTGGAAATCGGCGTGCTGCGCTCCGGGCACTGCTTAATGCAGCAGAACTTGCACTGGAAGGACAGCAGGCACAGCGCGCGCTGCAGTTCTTACAGCTGGCACAGCAACAGAGCGAGGCAACAGAGGACCTGACACTTCGCGAGCAGCTGTTCGGGCTTTCTGGTTTGGCCCACGCTGCTCTTAATCATCGTGGTGAAGCACTCGAGTACCTCACCCGGGCCTTCCGCCTGGCACACCAGCGTGGCGATGTGACAGAGCAGGCACGCTGGCTCCTGGGTATGGGAGAAGTGCTGCTCGAGTTCCGCGAACTCCAAGATGCAATCACCGTTGCAAAACATGCTGCCAGTCTGATCAAGGCAACCGAAAATCCGCGACTGGAAGCACAGCTCGACGTCCTCCAAGGTTCGATCGCGCTGGTGCGAGGACTCCGTCGCGAAGCAGAGCAGCATCTGCTTGACGCCTGTGAACGAGCAGAACAGGCACGCGACTTCCTCACCCACGAGCGAGCCTTGCTGCTCCTGGCCGAGCTGCAACTTCAGGATACTGATCCGCACGGAGCCATTGGCTCTCTTCGGCAAGCCCTCGACCTCGCAACGGCGACGGGGAACGATGAGCTGCGCATCCGCCTACACGGGAGGATCGCGCGCCTCTATCAATCGCTCCACTACTTCCGTGAGGCAGAAGAACACTATCGAGCGGCAGTAAAGATTGCGCAGGAGATCGAGTCGCTTCCGTTGCAGGCACGTGCGCTGCGTGGGTTGGCCACGGTGTATGACGCGTCCGGTCGAGTCGAGGAGGCCCTGGCCACGTATCGTGAAGCAGTGGCGCTCTTTGAGCAACTTGGGGACCGGCGTGCGACCTTGGAACTGCACTACAACCTGGCTCTCTTGCTCCTCGATCGGGGCAACGATGGTGAAGCCCGGTATCATCTCCGACTGGCGTACGAATTGGCTCTGGCGTTGGGTGACGACGAGCTGGCTGCAAACCTGCGTGAGCTCCTTGGGCCGGACCTACGACACTCCTCTCCCGTAAGCGAACCAGCTGACGAGCTCCTCAGCGAGTCCCCTCTGCTCCTGTCCCGACGCGAAGAATCCCCGCGTGACACCCCCTAGAAGCCGCGTACGAACGCGTGTTCCTCTAGACGTACGTACACCCTGTGTGCTAGACTGCCCCGTGCCAGGCAGGCACGGTCGGAGTGCAGGCCGGTGGACCGTGGGGACCATCCACCGCACTGCTCTCTGATGCTGCCCAGCGGCCAACCGTGGAGACGGACGAGAGGAGCACAAGGATGGCGCACGTCCTCGCGCAGAGCGTACGTACAGCCCGGGTGAGCACGTCTCCCTACGTCGCACTGCAGTACGCAGCCGACACACCAACCAGCGAGCTACGTGTCTTCGCGGTCGTCGTCGAGCCGATCGATCCCTTACCCAGCAGTCCAGATGTCGCCCGACGCATCATCGCCTTGCTTCAGCACGCGTTCTGGCAGCTGGGACCGAATTCTTCTCTCGAAGAGGTGAGTGAGGCACTCACCGAAGCGTACCTACGGGCGAATCACTGGCTGGTTACGCTCAATAGCGGTCGTCCAAGCAGTCAATGGCAGCGATTTGGTGCAACGTGTGCCATCTTCTGTGCTCATCATCTCGTCCTTGCCCAAGTGCGACCGGGTTGCGCGATTGTGACACAGGATGGTAATCTGTACCCCTTCCCACCCCAAGAGAGTGAGTCCACCCGCTTTGCCTCCGCGCTTGGGAGTGCTCGCCAATTGCAACCGGCTCTCTATTACACGCGCAGCGCGCCTGGTGATCTCCTCCTGCTTACAACCACTCGCTACGGCTCTCGTCTCCTGGTGAACCACGGCCACGAGCTGTCGAGCGTCACGCCTGGTCGTATCTTCGAGTGGTTGGAAGAGTTTGCCGTTGATGAAGGAGATCCAGCGCCGGTGCCCGCTGTGATCGTGCGCGTCCCTGAACAACCCCGCTTTAGCACTCAGCCAGTTCGACGCCTCAGTGAACTCTTGCGCCTTCTTCTCCCTGAGAACATCGGGCAAGACGAGTGTACCGAAGTAACCCAACACAGAAGGGGAGTTGACACCACGTCTCTGAATGAACAGACTAGAGGAGCACGGGAGGAGCGGGCGGACCACGACGCCAGCCTGGACGAAGAAGTAGCCCCACTCGATGAAGCCAGACCGCCAGCTTCTCACCACCAGGCAGAAGAAGCGACGGTCGGCGAAGGGCAGAGACCCGCGCCGCACCAGTTGGTTTCCAGACACGGGGGACGCACCCTGATCGAGCTGATTGCCGGGCTCGCGATCGCAACTCTCACCGGGCTGCTGGGAATCTGGCAGCTCCTGGCACGTCGGCGTCGCCCACTTCTCCCACAGGACGATGGAACGTTCGGGCTACCCCGCTTAGAACGACACGAAGATCGTCTTCGGCTTCCCGATCTCACTCCAGTCCGGCGCCAGCTGCCGCGGCTCCCCGCTAGCCGTCTCACGGGCCTGATCGCCATTGGTCTACTTGGCGTGCTGACAACGACCCTCGTCGTCTCGACACAGTCGGGACGGAATGCCGAGCGGAGGCAGGAATTCGCCCAGTTGTACCAGTCAGCGGTGGCTGAGCGGCAGCTCGCCGAGCAAGCCACCGACCCCACGATCGCTCGCGCGTACCTGGCAACCGCATCTCAGCGGCTAGAGCGCGCTGCCGCGTTGGGACTTGAGCCCGAACTCCTCGCACAAGAGCGCGCTGCGATTGAACGAACGCTCGATACGCTTCTCCGCGTGGAGCGTCTCTCCGCCAGCGCAGTTCAAGTCCTTGGATCCGTACCTGCGGCTCCACAAGAAGTACATCCGCGTCTCTTCTTCGGCAACGGTCAGCTCTATCTCCTCACCGACGCGCTGTACCGCCTCGACGCTGGCGGGACACGCCTGGTGCGATTGCTCGGCCCTGGCGATAGTGTCGATGGGATGACTGTTGGGCCACTGGTTGGTGCAGCCTGGGCTGAGGGCGCTCCCATCGCCTTTGACGGCAGTGTCGCCTACCTCTTCGACCCGACTACCGCACGCTGGAACGCACTCCCGGTCGGGACTTTCGGTGCACCGTACCAGAATGTGGCGGCGCTCGGCACCTTCACGGGTAACCTCTACTTGCTTCAACCACAGAGCGGGCAGATCCTCCGTTTCTTGAACGGTGCCTATGCTCACCTTCCTGAAGACTGGACGGGAGGACAAGCAGCCGACCAGTTGCGTCATGCGGTCGACTTCGAGATTGACGGTCGCATCCATGTGCTTCTCGCTGACAGTACCGTGCTGACGTTCTATCGCGGTGCGCTGGAAGCAAGCGTGACACCCCAGGTTGAGCCACCAGTCACCGATGCGGTCGCGCTCTCTCAGCAACCAGACCGACCCTACCGCTATATCGGAACGCGCAGTGGGCGCGTCTTGCGTCTGCGCACCGATGGGACGCTTGTCCAGCAGTTCATCAGCGGATCAGGTGTGCCATCGTTTGATGGCTTACGTGATCTGGCCGTCGATGACGTGCAGGGCTTAGCATACGTGCTAACGGATCGCGGGCTATTCCTTGTCCGGCTCCCAGCACCACCGGCGGGATCTTGATCAATCACCGCGCTCGCTGATCCAGAGTTCGTCGAGGGAATATTGCACCGTCTCGTCTCCCACCTGGACGAGCACGGTGCGGTTCCGCGTCTGGACCGAAATGACAGTCCCAATCCCCTGAGACGTCTTAACGCGCGAGCCAAGGCGCGGAAAACCACCAGGCAAGGAGGGGCTACCCGCAAGGAGGCGTGCCAGCGCTTGCTGCACTCCATCATCACCGCCCCGCGGCCGGCCAAGTCCACCGTAGCGTGATCCAACGGCCACTGGCATAAGACGAACTGACTGCCCAAGAATCTCGCTCAGCGCCTGCTCCTCTGCTACCATCTTGGGATCTCCGAACCCGCTTACCTCGAGCACGAGGCCACCTGAGAGTGAGGGCCGTACGCCAACAACAGTTCGAGCAACGCGCCCTTGCAGCGCGCGCACTGCAGCCACCGCGCGCTCCCAGAGCTCCGGAATTTGGGCCTGCTCTACCACACTGAGTGGCCGAGCGGTCAGAGTCGGCTGCGTCTCGCCGCCGTAGCAGCGCGACTCATCTGCAAGGAGCCACGCCACCTCCTCACCGAGTGGACCGGGAACCGCAATCCAACCAGTACCCTCGGGAACAAGGACCAGCTCCAGCCGTGCCGATCCCAGTCTCCGAACAACCCCTTTCATGAGCCCCCCTGCGCCCAGGTCATCGCCGCAACATCGAGGGCAAGTCGTGCCTGCACGTTCACCTCAAGATCGGCAAGCGCCTGCAACGTGGCCCGGAGTCCCCGAGCTGTTCCCCAAAGTCCTTCTCGCCGCGCCAATTGCTGCAGAGCAGCACGTGCTTCTTCGTGGACGATCGGCGCATTGGGATCGGTTACCAACCAGAGTGCATCGCGCCAGAGTTCCACGGCCAGCCGGAGGGCGTCCTCAACTGCTGCTCGGCGCCCCCGCCGGTACTGCTCTGCCAAGCGCCGAGCAAAGCCGAGTGCTGCCAGTGGCTCACTCAGCGCTGCAATCACTTCTGCGACCTGTTTTTCGCGGTGTGTCAGCGCTGCATCATCGTTCGCCAGGCGCAGCGCCTCGGCGATCCGGCCACGCGTGACGCGCGCCAGCCGCACGGCCCGCTCGGGAGTGACACCTCGCTCCTGAAGCGCCTGCTGGACAAGTGTGCGTGGAAGCGGACTCAGTCCCAGCACGTGGCACCGTGAGCGGATCGTCTCAGGCATCGCCTGGAGATCTTCGGCAATGAGAATCACTACCGCGTAAGGGGGAGGCTCTTCCAGCGTCTTGAGCAGCGCATCCGCTGCATCGTGCGACAGTCGCTCGGCATCGTCGATGATTGCGACACGCCAGGCACCCTCCAGTGGACGGAGCGCCAGACTGGCGCGGAGTTCACGAACCTGGTCGATGGAGAGCAGCTTGGCTGCCTCCCGCCCCTGTTCCAGACTGACCCGCGTGACGTCTGGGTGCACCCGCCGTGCCACGCGATCGCATGCGCGGCAGTGCCCGCAGGGCCGTGCCTCCGGCACAGCTTCACAGAGCAGCGCTTGAGCGAACGCATACGCCAGCGTTGTCCGCCCGATTCCAGCAGGGCCAGCAAAAAGGTAGGCATGATGGATATGGCCATACTGGATGGCCCGCGCCAAATATGCGACTACTCGCTCGTGGCCGATCACCGGCCAGCGCGATTGCATCTCGAATCTGGTTGGAATACGCTGGTCATTCACTTCGCTTTCGCCGGTTGGCGCGTTGGCAGTGAGACTGGCCCTTCGACCTCTTCGCCCTGCGCAAGCGCTCTCACGATCTCTTCAATCTCACCCTGGCTTAAGCGCCGCTCACTCCCCAAGGCGCGGATGGCATCAAAGAGCTCTTTGCGGGTGACAACACTGATCGGTGATTCAAGAACCTCAAGCTGAACCTGATCGTTCAGGAAGACGATCAAACCATCGACAAGATCGGCACCAGGCAGATCACGCTGAGCGAGAAACCTCTGCAAGGCTTCGACCTGGCGTTGGCACTCGAGCGTTGGATTCCCCAGCGGCGGGCCGCCAAAGGTCAACAAGCGGATCAGGAGCCGATCAAGCCGTCGCCACCGTGTACCTTTCACCACGATGCGTCCCGCCAGTTCTCGCGTCGTAATGTTCAGGATCCCACCAGGCCAGACCAGGACATGCTCCGGCCGCCATCCTTCGGGCACATCCGGATAGTGAACAAGCGTATAGCGGTCGTTCAACCGGCGGAGCGTTGAATCGAGAAGTTCGTCCGGGCGCGGCCGGCGATTCCACTTTGCCCACTGCTGCATGCCAGCATTGAAGAACAGAAAGCCAGTGATTAGTGCAGCATAGGCGAGATAGATGTAGAGGAGCTGCTGCAAGAACGTCAGCGCGATGGAGCCCAATAAGCCAGCGAGGCCGAGGGCGATCATCAGACGTGCGGCGCGCTGCCGCTTTTTGAGATATCCCACGTGCCGCACAACGCGCATTTCCAGCCCCCAGCTCAGCACTCACTGACGGTCAGTCTAGCACGTCGTTCAGGGCGGCGCTGGCTCATCTTCACGACGCGGCTGGATGATGGTGACCGTTCGTGGATAGGGTGCACTGACCCCGGCTTCACGTAAGGCGACCAGGATGCGCCGCCGGAGCTCACGTGCCACCCGCCACTGCTCGCGCGGTCGCGTTTTGACAGCAAGACGCACGGTCGCCTGTTGTGGTCCAATCGCCTCCACCCCGAAGACCTCTCCGGGCTCCAGGACGAGTGGCCCAAGTTCCGGGTCGCTGGGCAGCTCGGTGAGTACCGAGCGCAAAAGCTCGACCACCCGATCGATATCTTCTTCCGGCGTTAATGCCACGTCGATAATTGCGCGTGCCCAATCACGCGAGAGATTTTGGACAACGCGGATCTCACCATTCGGAATGACAACATACGCGCCATCGAGGGTACGCAAGGCGGTGTAACGGAGCGTCAGCGCCTCGACCTGACCACTCAGGTTGTTCACTGTAATGACGTCGCCGACCTGAAACTGGTCTTCCAGGACAATAAAGACCCCACCGATGAGGTCACGGATGAGCGTTTGTGCGCCTAAGCCGATGGCGAGGCCAGCCACCCCAGCACTCGCCAGGAGCGGACCGATCGGCACGCCGTACAGAGCAAGAACTGTTAAACCGGTCAAGAGGACAAGCGTGAGCCGGACAGCCGACTCTGCAAGCGTGGTCAGGGTGCGGACGCGGTTCGGCAATTCCCGCGCGGTCAGCTGTTGCGTTTCCAGCAGTCGTGCCATACCGCGACGGATAGCGAGCCGTGCCAAGCGCAGTATGAGCCAAGCAAGGAGAACGACAACAATCGCCTGGATAGTCGGTTCGATGAGGAGAACGAGTCGTTCAGTCAGAGACTCCAACATCCGGCCCACTTCTCCCTTGCACTCTTCCCACCAGTTTATTCATAGCGTACCTCTCGTCGCTCCCATGCGCGCTCGCTTGTTCCCGGCAGTGGAGAATCCGGTCTAGAATGAGCAGAAATTCCTGCAGAGAGCAACGTCTTGTTGAAGGAAGCAGCGCCGCAACGCAAGGCGGCGAGGGGCGGAAGAACCGTTCGGAAGACGTTGCTGCGCACCGTGACTGTCAGATGAATTCGAGGAACAGCACCTCGTCCGCTACTGAAGTTACCCCGTCCCGAGAGCCAGGACGGAGGGAACAGATACCGGAGAGGCCCAGCCACCACGTCGGCCGCCAGCCAGCGATCGACGATCCCGGCTGGACACCGACTCGTCAGCTCGTCAGAGAAAACTCCTGACAGACCGAGCAGAACGATGCGACAAGGGCACAAAGCGTATCAGGGGGCAATGTTGACGATCGCGCTGGCGGGCAGAACACAAAACCTGTTCCTCGCGGGGAAGACAGCAGAGTAAGAACGCCAATCGACCGAGCTGACCAGCGAGATGATCCAGCTGCGGGACGACATGCCAAACCTGCTCGAGAAGATCTTTGGCGGCCGGTTTTATGGCGTCATGCCTTTCGGCCATCCTCTCACAGTAGGTGGAGAGCGCAATGGGAGCATTGTGCATGCGAGCCGGAGCATTGGCCATGTGGCAAAAGAGCGACTTGGCCGGGCGCATCGTCTCAGAGATCACCTGCAGCTGGTCAGTCGTATCGCGCTGAGCAGATCGGAACTCCTCGAGTTCACAGACTGTCATGCGACGCGACGACACGATGTCATGCATCAGTTGTGCAATGGCAAGTTGCGGTGACGCAGCGCCCAAAGGCAGGCTGATCTGATCCTGGTTCACCACGCGCTGCACAACGCATCAGCACATCGCCCTGAACAGCGAGGGCGTGCCACTCATGAGTGCATCGCGCGCCGAGTAGTATACCATATTACTGGTATATATCGACACCATTCAACGTTCCCGAAGAATATCTATAGCTCTCCATCAGTATAGTACTGTGATATGTATCGCAGAGTATATACTGTACCATTGTGATCACTACTGTACAAAAGAAGATGATCATCAACAGCGTAACATAAATCTGACCATGTTCCCAACATATGCACCAGCGCGATAGGCAAGACCTCGGCAGGCCTTACCTTGTGAACACTACAGTCTTACCCCTTCCCACATCGGCAGCACGTCGCGTGAGAGCGTGCCTCGTGCCCAGATCGTAACTGAAGAGTTCACCAGCGAAACCGCCGTCCCGCTAGTCTCCCTTACACTGGTCTCCACAAACCCATTACGCACCGCTAGCGCACGGACCCCCCTCCCAGCTACTCACCGATTGACATCGTGCGTTGTTCCGTGCATCATGTCGGGTAACGACATATAGGAGTGCAGGTTCGAATGAACAGGAGGTACTCCGATGACGACTCAAGCGATCCCCGGCTACCGCTACGGTGACCCGTCCCTCCCTCGGGCGCCATACAGCGAGGCAGATCTCCGACCACTCCTGCAAGCCTTACTCTTTACCGACGATGACAGGGCTGCGCTGCGGCGCGCCGGCGAGATCCTTGCCCCCCACGTGGAAGAGCTCCTTGACGTCTGGTATGGCTTCGTGGGAAGTCATGATTTTCTGCTCCAGTACTTTTCCACTCCACAGGGGCCGCACAGCGACTACCTCGCCCGAGTCCGTCAGCGTTTCGGCCAGTGGGTCCTCGATACCTGCCGCGCCGAGTACGACCAGAGGTGGCTGGACTACGCTTATGAGATTGGTCGCCGGCACTTCGACAAGAAGAATCAGACCGACGGTGTTGAGGGCGCACCACCCTTTATCCATTTCCGATACATGATTGCGCTCGTCTATCCGATCTTTGCCACTGTTCGACCGTTCCTTGAGCGTGGGGAGAGCGATCCTGCGATGCTCGAACGGATGCACCAGGCCTGGCTGAAGGCTGTCCTGCTCCAGGCAATCCTGTGGACGTATCCGTGGGTCAAAGAGGGTACCTGGTGACGAGCGTGTCACTTGTGCGCAGTCGTCACCGCTGAGGCAGGTTTCGCTCCGATCATAACCTCCTCATCCCCGGCAGGCCAGGTGGTGGAAAGTGGTACGCACCTGGCCTGCCTGCAGCAGCAGCACACGAGTACGGTACCTGCCATTGGGAGATACGAAGAGCTACCGGTACCGAGCGACTTCGCCGCAATGACAATCCGTCAGCTCGAACTCTTTGGACCTGCATCGGCTGGCCAGTCCAAACCACGGCACCATCGGTCGGCTCAGCCACCTGGCAAGGAACGATACGATCGTCTCGCTTCCTCTGTTCCTGTCGGATTTCGGCGAAGGAAAGCATACGCGAAAGAAGCGTTCCGTCCTGGATGGAGCAAGCCCACGACTTCTACACGATCGAGAGCGTTGACGAGCAAGAAGCGTTCTGTCCCTTACGTCCATGAACTGTCTGCGACCCTCCGCAAAGCACCAGCTCAGACATAGTCTCTGGGGGCACCTCACCTCGGAGACATCGGAGCGGAAGCGGGATCTGCAGCTAGTCAGCCTATGCCGGTCACAGAATATCCTCGTCTGGATACCGGTCTATTCAGGACCGTGCCTCACACCCCAGAGCGACGATGTCACTGTACCCACGACCCCGTTCGCCGTGTTTCGCCCCAAGGGTCATCACTTCACGAAGATCCAACAGTAAGGTACGGTCAGGCTCGAGGCGATCGCGTCGACGAGGAGACGTGTACCCATACCGCGCTCCCCCGACTCCCTGTGTGGGGAAGGCTGGGTCAGGGACAAGGTGATTGGTTCCGAGGAGCTGCGGCTTTGCAGGACACACGCTGCTTTCAGTATGGACGGAGGAACATCTCTCCGTAGAGAAAACCAGAAAGTAAAAGCGACCCCGACGAGCCATTCGCATCCCGGCGCGTGTCCGCCAGCTCTTTCTTCACCCCCTTCCCGGCTGGCGCCGGTAAAGCTGGCGAAGAACTCTGGTGCCCG
>CALIMB010000058.1 GCA_938028665.1 uncultured Thermomicrobium sp.
GGATCAGCAGACTCGAGTCGAGCACCACTGGACGGAACAGAGGAAACGACCGGTCCTGACTGTGCTACACCTCCGCTGGGTGGCAGAAGCCAGTCGGCCGTTGTTGGTATCGAAATCTCTGCAGCAATCCGTGAAGTGGTCCTGGACAGAGCAGCACAAATCGCGGGGGCAGAAGCGGCGCGCTCCTCGGAGCTGCGGCGATGCTGATCACCAAAGTTGTTCGATGAGTGCGGATGGTCACAGCGGTCTTTCCATGGCTTAAGACCTGAGCTGCCTTGGCTGAGCAGACAGGGGTCTTGGTGTCCCTGGCAGGATGTAGTGCAAGGTAGACAGGTGGCTCAACGCAGTGTCTTTCAACAATAGTCCTGGCCATCGGTGTTGGAGTGGTCGCAGTGGTCTTCAGTGGTGTAGCAGCTTTTTTGCTTTTCACCGCTGTGGACGCAACGCCCGGAGTCTAACGTGCTCTTCTGCCAATGCCACTTCTCTACTGATACAGTGGTATTCTTGCTTTCCAAAGATAATCTTCAGCGTTCTCGTTCTCGGCACACAGATCGCATTGTCATTCGCCTTTTGATCCCAGTGCATTTGAGACGAACTTGCGCTTGCCCTGTGCTACCTGATCTTCGCCTGATCCCTCCGTCATAGCTGGCACGGATGCTCTGCGACTGGTTGTCCCTGCGGACGACCAACCTGTGGCGCAACGCAGGGTGGTCGACACTGCTTGTCTCAGGCTGTTGACAGTCACCGTGGATCGCGATCACTGTGTTCGGATTGTGGATGTATCCGCTGGTCGCACTTCGTGGCGCACTCATGTGAGAGCGCCTTGTGCGGGCGAGGGTCATACCTGATACAGCCGAGCGTCAGTCGTGTGCGAGCTACTCTTTGGCTTTCGGACTGGAACAGCGATCATTGTCCAGGAGCTTCGCTTCATAGGTTCGCCATCACACAGCAGTTCGGTACGCTGATTTTTGTGCTCGGCGGAGGATAGGCTTCGGAACAGTCCTGGTGGCCACCAGGAGTGCACCGCTCGGTTTCCATCCCCTCGATACCGTCGTGATAGCGCTAGCAGCAGGAACACTATTCTGCTCTAAAGATTGTTTCATTCTATCACTCTCGTCCTGGCAGCGATGGTCATGTTGGCAGAAGTATGGACTGCTGTGCTTCCTCCGCAGCTCCAAGCGTTCCAGGACGTGGCCATGCTCGGAGTCGATCTCGGCCCACATGACACCACTATCGGCTGAAGGCTGCTCATCCTCTCGGTCTTGTAACGAGGTCACTACGGAATCACCGTATCGCGAGGCGGTATCTCTTCCTTGGCCTTCTGGGTGTCCCAGTATTGTTGCCCATCGGTGTGGTAGTTGATTTGGCTTCAGACTTGAGCGTGACGCTTAGGGTCGCCAAATGAGGCAGGGAACCAGCTGTTCGCTGGACTCCAGGCTAGCGTGCGCACCGAAGAAGGGCCGCGGTTGCGTGCCAGGCGGATCCCAGGGGAAGCCTGCTGCTTCCGTGGCCAGGAGCACCAACTCGCCAATGCGATGCGGTGCCTCCGAGTAATGCGGTGGTGGCCCGAATAATCCTTCCTTGAGCAACTCAGGACCCGCCAGAATCACACCGTCATTTCCAGCAAGCTGCCGTACGCGTTCCTCCACCTCTGCAGCTCGACCTGGTAGTGGGTGCAGATACACTGCGCGCCGTTCCCCTGCCGGCGGCAGTGCCAACGTTGTAAGGAGCGCGGGATCGGATAATGGACGTTGTCGTGCCGGATCGAGCGGTACCATCCCGTGATCGGCTGTCAGGATAACCAGCACATCACGACGTGGCAGGTGGGTGATGAGCTCCTCCGCAAGGAGCCGGTCGAGGTGGCGGAGTTCTACTTGCCAGGCGGCTGACTCCGGGCCAGCGAAATGCCCGACCGTGTCCAGAGTATCCCAATAGAGTGTGACCAGTTGACGGCCTGGCTGTGCCAGTGCAGCATGGACCTGGGCGACCAACTCGCCGGCCGTACGGTAACCACGGAACTCTGCCCCAGCTGTCTGCATCTTGGTCAGGGGTGTGTCGCGGAAGACTTCGGGACTCACCACAGTAGCGCGGATGCCAGCGGCAGCAGCGCGTTCGGCGATGTTTGGCACTGGCAAGAACTGACGAGGCTCGAGCCCAGCGTTGGCATAGCTTGGGAAGCGTCCCAGCGGTGACCAGAACAGCAAGTTTGAGAGCATGCCGAACTCGCGGAGAAATGCAGTGAAGCCAAGGAGGCCGTGCCGAGCGGGAGGTTCGCCAGTGGCCAGTGCTGTCAGTGCGGCGACGGTTGTCGAGGGGAAAACGGAGGTTAGTGGAAAGAGCACCCCTTCTTGCACCAGGCGTGCAAGCCCTGGCACCTCGCTGTCTGCTACTGCTCGCTCAAGGCGCTCGTACCCCAGGCCATCAATGATGATGAGCAGCACTGCCTCGACTCCTTGGGTGAGGTGCGCTGGCCAAAGATCATCCGCAACCGGTGTACCAGCTGGCCTGGCGCCCAGCGTTCGCAAAATTGACCAGGGGAGATTGACAATCCCGAACCCGTCGTAGCTTGGTCGTACCCAGGTCGGTCGCTCTGGCGAGAAGCGTGTCCGCTCCTGTACGAGTTGTGCTGCCTTCTCTCTGCTTTCCATGGTTCCCTGATCCTTTCCACCCCGATTCTCATCCCGCGTTGTGTTCTCCTTTCCCTCGGGCGAGCTGAGTATAGCGAGATCGGCTTGACGGCAGGCTGCCCACGCGCCACAATGCTCAGCGGTGAAACGTTGCGCGGCGGTGTCGATGTGTGAACAGCAGGGGGTCGACCGCTCGGAGGTGTTCATGTCCCCGGTGCCAGCCGGTTGTCCCACTGTTCTCGGACTTCCCCGCCTTGACGAGTTGCAGCAGCCGCCACAGATCGCCTTTCTCGGTGTACCCTATGGTGTGCCCTACACCGGAAGTGGTCCAGAACTCCCCTCGGCAGCGGCACCAGCGGCGTTCCGTGCCGCATCGCTAGCTTTTCAGCCGTATTACCGGAACTACGATGTTGATTTTGCCGGCGATCTCTTTGCCGGCCGGCAGCTCTTGTTGGCGGATGCCGGGGACGTTGTGCTTTCCCCCGGCGACCATGCGGGGAATCTTACTCGGATCACTGGTGCAATCGCCTATCTCATCGGCATGAGGGCAGTGCCAATTGTTCTTGGGGGCGATCACGCGGTCACAATACCAGTCCTACGTGCCTACAGCCGTTTTCACTCGCTCTGTGTGGTGCAGATTGATGCGCATCTTGACTGGCGCGACGAGGTCAATGGTATCCGCGAGGGGTTCTCAAGTCCGATGCGGCGCGCGAGCGAGCTCTCAGCAGTCCGTGCCATGTTTCAGGTGGGATTGCGCGGTGCCGGGAGTGGACGCGCGGAGGAGTTTGCGGCGGCTCGAGCTTGGGGGAGCGTCCTCATTCCAGCGCGGGTGGTGCACGAGCGGGGCGTCACCTGGGTCCTGGAGCGGCTGCCTGCGGCAGATGGCTACTATGTCACCATCGATGCGGACGGGATCGATCCTGCGTTGATGCCGGGGGTCAATGCGCCGGCACCGGGTGGGCTCACCTACTGGCAGGTGTTCGAGCTTCTCTGCGGGGTGGCGCAGCGTGGTCGGGTTGTTGGGATCGATCTCGTTGAGCTCGCTCCGGCGCAGGATCCAAGTGCAGTGACGCTGGCGCATGCAGTGCGGCTCCTGCTGGTCGCAATTGGTGCTATGGCGCACGCTGGGCAGTTCGACGAGACGTGAGGAGGAGAGGTGGACAGGAAATGGCCACCGCGTTCAGAGAGATCGGAACGCCCAGAGCAAAGGGTTTCTGGGACGTGGCTCCTCTTGGGCAGCGGGTTCGTCGGGGTTGGGTTGCTCTGGGGCTCGCTTGCTTACCGTTTCCAGATTAGCAATGCACCACGCGCCATGTTGGTGGCAGTGATGGTCTTTGCTCTGCACATCATGGCTGGAGCGTTGAATTTCCGACGCGGGTGGGTGGCCTTCTTGATCAGCCTTGTTGCTGTCGCGGCTGGCATAGCGGTTGCGATATGGGTACGTGTTTTCTTCCTTGTAGGCGTGGAACTGGTCGCGGGAGTCCTGCTCATTCTTGGTCGGGACGTGTTACTCTCCGATCGCGGGAGGGGTTGAGATCGGCGGAATCGGTGTATACTAGGGCACACTGTTGACGGAACCGGCGCTCGGCTCGCAAGGGACGAGAACCGGGAGGTTGTGCAGGCAATCATGCACTGCTGTACAGACTGGGCACTGAGAGAGGGTGCGCAAGCTGGTCAATGGAGACCAGGGAGTAGGGAGCGCTGGAACGATGACACGCCCAATCGATGACCTCGACCGCTCGATCATTCATCTCCTCCAGGAGGACAGCCGCATGCCGAGCGCGGAGATTGCCCGCCGGCTCGGGGTCGCCGAGCGAACGGTCCGGGCGCGCATCAATCGGCTCGTACAGGATGGTATTGTTAAGTTGGTCGCGATCGTCAATCCAGCAGCACTTGGGTACGACGTCATTGCCGACATCTTTCTTGAAGTTGAACCAGGCAGGCTGGAGGACGTGGCTGAACAGCTGGTTGCCATGGAGGAGGTCGCCTATGTCGGCCTGACGACGGGTGACCGCGACATTAGCATCCAAGTGTTTGTTCCCTCGGTCGATGCGCTCTACCGTTTCATCACCGAGAAGCTACAGTGCATTCCTGGGGTGGTGGGGACGACGACCTACGTTGTTCCCCGGGTGCTGAAGTGGTTACACCACTGGTCGTTACCTACCGATGGTGCGATAACAAGCGGACGTCGTGTCGTCCGGCGGCGCCGACGCGGTCGGGCCGCGCGCAGCCAGACAGAGGCTTCAGTGACCCCAGCGACAGGAATGAGCGGTGGCGAAAACGCGTAGTACAGCACACGAGGAGTGGCTCCGCCGTGGACGCACAGCGCTCGGTGGTGCCGTGACAAGTTTCGTTCTTCCGGAGACACACGCGGTTGTCCTCTCGCATGGATTGGGAAGCCGAGTCGTCGATGTGGACGGCCGCGAATACATCGATTACGTCCTGGGTTCCGGCCCCCTGATCCTGGGACATGCACATCCTGCAGTTGTCGAGGCTGTCTCACGCCAGGCGGCGCTCGGGTCGACGTTTTATACCCTCACGCCGGCTGCCATCGAGCTGGCAGAAGAGATCATCCGGGCCGTTCCCTGTGCGGAGATGGTCAAGTTCGTGTCCACAGGATCAGAGGCGACTTTTCACGCCCTGCGTATCGCTCGTGCATACACCGGCCGCACGAAGATCCTGAAATTCGAGGGTGGCTTCCATGGCGTGCACGACTACGCCCTCATGAGTGCTTTCCCGCCAGAACCCTCAGATCTTCCGACACCGCGTCCGGACTCAGCCGGGATCCCACCTCAAGTGGCTGAGACAGTGCTCGTCTCGCGTTGGAACGACCTCGATGTCACGCAGCAGCTCATCGAAACGCATGCAGCAGAGCTCGCCGCGGTCATCTGTGAACCGTTGCAGCGCGCTCTGCCACCGGCTCCTGGCTTCCTCGCTGCATTGCGTGAGCTGACGCAGCGATACGGCATCCTCTTGATCTTCGACGAGGTTGTGACCGGTTTCCGACTCGCTTACGGGGGTGCTCAGGAGCGTTACGGCGTCGTACCCGATCTGGCCACTTTTGGGAAAGCCCTGAGTGGCGGCTATCCGCTTGCCGCGGTGGCCGGTCGGAGCGAGATCATGCGCGTCACGGATTTCACGCGCAAGGGGCGCGGCGAGCCGTATGCACATCTGAGCGGGACACTCAATGGAAACCCACTTGCAGCCGTAGCAGGCCTTGCAACCCTCTCCGTGCTCCGCCAACCCGGTGTCTACGAATACCTCTACCGGATCACTGATCAGCTCAAGGCCGGCCTCCGCCAGCTGGGTACAGCCAGAGGGGTTCCACTCCATGTCATCGGTGACGGCCCAGTCTTCCAGGTCGTCTTCGCCGAAGACGAACCGCGTGACTATGCCGGTATGCTGCGTGCTGACCGGGAGCTCGCCGTGCGTTTCGGCTTGGCCTGTCTCGAGCGTGGCCTCTTGGTCAATCCCGGTGAAAAGTTTTATGTCTCGCTGGCGCACACTGAGGAAGACGTTGCGCGGACGCTGGAGATCTTCGCTGCAGCATTCGACGCCGTGTTGCTCTCCAGTAGAACGGCCCCAGCCTAACTGCCGTAGCCAACGCGCAGTGCCTTGTCAGTACGTCGAGCGAGAACCAAGGGGAGTCAGGTGCCCCCAGGTACGGCACAGAGCGTTGCGTGGTTGTTGAATCCTGCGCCCACTGCATACACAGCACAGCGCCACAAGTGCTGTGACACCTCCCGCCCTGTCAGTGCTTTTGGGAAGCGCAGTGTCTGTGCACTTCCTTCGATGGCTTGCAGCTGGTCTTGGCTCCACCGTGCGCCGAAGGTTTGTCTCTTGCTGGTTCACGCAACGCAGCCGAACTGTTGCTGTTCGCGTGGATGGTTGTGCTCAAGTGACTGCTGCTTGCGCCTCGCCTTCTGTTGACCAATGGTCCTCGTGTTCGTGATGAGACGAGCATCACGGGAGTGCACAGTCCGCTTGCGGTCTCAGCCGGGGATCTCTTGTGGCGCTCCATGTGGAATACCTGTCGGCGCTGGCTGGTATTGAACCGACAGTGGTTGGCGCTTCCGTCACCTGTTGTGCGGAGTGCCCTGACCGGGAATGCAAGGGACGGCGATCGTGCCTGTTATCATTAGCACCGCCAAAGGTCTGAACGGTTGTGAGCTGCCTTTCGCTCGGACAGGAGCTGTCTTTGTCCCAAAAGGCGCAGCCAGCTCCGCTCCCGCGATGTGGACACTACGGCACCGTGCAGTGATAGCTGGTGTCCCACCCTCTTCCTTTCCCACGCGTCGCGACTAGCGCTCGTCACTCGAGTGCTGCCCACGTGGGCGGCTGCACCGAGCCAAACGAGATTCTCCCTGTCTAGTGAATGTCCAGTATTGATCGACCATTGGGGATCTCCGTGTTAGCCAAAACCGCCGTCGACGGTAGATTAGTACCAGCAGTGCCCACGGAGAGAGCCGTCTCTCGAAGCCCTACCGGAGCGTCTCGAGAGCTTTCCGAACGACGAGAGGGCTCTACAAGGACGCGTACTCAGGTCAAGCAGCCAGATGGGTGAAGGTGCTCCGCCCTGTTGACCTCCAGTGCTATTGCTGCCTTCTTGCTCGCAGCGGTCGCAGAGGGTTGAATCTTGCTGGGAGAGCTTCTGGCGCGCTGCGAGTCCCTGATCACGGCTGGTAAGAAGGAAGCGAAAGGGTGAGCTCAGCTCCGAACCCTTGTATCCCGCTTCTCAGGTATCTTGTTCCCCTCGTTGCTGGTACACGTGCTCTGCCGCTCGCGACGTTGCTCCAGTCAGGAGGCGCACAGCAACAACAGACGCAGCATAGGGTACCCACGTCTCTGCACTGGGTAAGGTCAGCCTCGAGGAAGAGAATCCGGCGGACTGTCCCTGCTTCGGCTCTACAACCGAAAGGGACAACGGGCCAATCGTTAGCCCGTGGGCTGTGCTCTCCCATCCACGAACCCCATCTCTGTGGTGGGCATTATTCACGCCAAGATCTTGGGCAGCCTTGGGCCCAGAACCATCGGCTTCCCGTTGTGCCCCCTGGACACTTCGCCCTCCCTCTGGTAGCCTTCCTCTGCGGGTGTCCGTACAGCGTGGGAGCTCGACATGACCCCAATCATTGCCTTCTTCAACCAGAAGGGCGGAACAGCCAAAACAACCAGCACATTGAATGTTGGCGCGGCATTGGCCGAGCGGGGCTGCCGGGTGCTCGCGCTTGACCTCGATCCCCAGGCGAGTCTCACCATGGCACTCGGGATCGATATCGCGCGCCTGGAAACCTCGGTGTACGATCTCCTGGTCGAGGAGCCATTGCCACTTGCTGAGGCCATTGTTCCGACGCGTATTCCCGGCCTTGATCTCGTACCCAGTCATCCTGATTTAGCTGCAGCCGAGCTGGAGCTCCTCAACGCGCTCGAGCGGGAGCGTCGTCTCGCTCATGCGCTCGCCGCGGCGGAACCGCTCCCCTACGACTATGCCTTGATTGATAGCCCCCCTGCCCTCAACATCCTGAGTGTGAACATCCTCGTTGCAGCGACTGCGCTTGTCATCCCGATTGAGCCGCACCCGCTCTCCCTCATGGTGCTGCGTCGCCTCTTTGAGACAGTCAACCGGGTCCGTCGACTCAATCCACGCCTCACAGTCCTCGGCTTTTTGCCGACGAAGGTGCACCACTCCTCTCGCCTGGTCGCCGACATGTTGACCACCCTGCAGGAGCGTTTCCCAGAACTTCCGCTCCTGCCCAGCATCCCCCTTTCTGTCAAAGGGGCCGAAGCGGTGGCAGAGCACACCTCCATCCTGCAGTATCAGCCACGCTCGCCACTTGCCGCTGCCTACCGCCAGGCCGCAGCGACGATCGCCGAGATGGTGGGGAGCATGAGCCGTGTCTGAGGTGACTGCAGCGCGCACGACACGCCGCCGACGTTTCACAGTCGATGATCTCCTAGCTGATACCTCACCCCAGGCACGTGGCACACGTGAACTGGCCGAGGCGCGCGAGATTGCCATCGATCGCATCGAGCCCGACCCTGAGCAACCGCGTCGCAGTTTTGATGCGGAACGACTCGAGGAGCTGGCTGCCTCTATCCGGCTGCAAGGCGTGCTCCAACCGATCGCTGTCCGCTATGATGCCGCTCGTGACCGTTACGTCATCATCCACGGTGAGCGACGCTGGCGTGCTGCTCAGCTTGCCGGTTTGACTGCGATCCCAGCGATTGTGCGCGAGGTCAGCCAGGAACAGCGGCTCATTCAACAGCTGATGGAAAATATCTTGCGTGAGGATCTCAATGCGCTTGACCGGGCAGCTGCTCTGCGCCGGCTCAAGCAGCAGCTGGGTGATGCCTCTTGGGAACAAGTGGCTGAGGCGGTCGGGATCAAGCGAAGTCGTCTTTTCCAGCTGCTGGCGACTGAAAAACTCCCTGAGCCGGTGCAAGAGGCCATCCGGAGGGGACGCCTCTCCGAGAAACAGACACGCCCGCTCCATGGCCTCCCCGAACCGCTGCAGGTCGCCCTGGCACAGCTTGCGGAAGGAGAACGACTGGCCCAGGCGGAGATCGAGCGGCTGGCTCGGGCACTGCGTGCATCTCCAGAGCTTGCTACTGTACCCCCGGCTGAACTCTCTGCGCGGCTGCGTGTGCTTGTCCAGGAAGCTAGTACCGCATCTCGTCGGCGGCGCACGCCGCGGGCGAGCCCGCCGGTGAGCGAGCTCGTTGCGGCGGTCGAGCGGGTGCGGCAATTGCTGGAGATGATCGATCCCCGTGCGCTCGACGATGCTGAGCAGCAGGTTGTTGCTGAGGCGGTGCAGCGACTTGGCCCAGCACTTCGCCGCTGGCGCGCGGTGCTTCAGAGGGGAGACTCGGTCGTCTGATTCAATCTCGCGCCATCTCTCTCATCAGCGGTGTTCGCTGGGATTGCACGAGGGGCACGATTGCCGTCAGGTGATTCACGTGCCCATGTGGAACACAGTACCATCGCGGTGCCAGCGACGTACCACGTGGGACCGGTCGAAGTCTTCTGGGAAAGGCCGGTGCCGCGCATGGACAACGACACCGGCCGGCTGCCAGTTCAGGCGTGTTCATTTAGAGCGTTGTGGGATTGACCCGTCGAACAACCCACCAGGCGCCAGGCAAAGCCAATGTCGCTAGGCCGATCTTCAGTAGATCGCCTGGCAGAAACGGCACGAGACCAAGGAGCGGTGCACGCTCGATCCCGACGAACGCAGCGAGCCAGGGAACACCGAAGAGATAGATAACAATGTTGCCGAGCGCCATCGCCACCGCCGTTGTGAACGGACGGCGATCCCAACCATGCTCGGCGAGCCAACCGGTAATGAAGGCAGCAGCAATGAATCCAATCAGGTACCCGCCGGTCGGCCCGAGGAGCACGGCAAGCCCCGCTTGACCGCCGGCAAAGACGGGGAGACCGGCCAGCCCTTGTGCCAGGTAGACTGCCATGCTCACCGCGCCGCGCCGGCTACCCAGTACTGCACCAATCAGCAGCACCGCAAAGGTCTGCCCGGTAATTGGTACCGGCGTGAAAGGCAGCGGAATACTCATTCGGGCTGCTAGTGCAGTCAGCAGACTCCCGGCGATGACCAACGCAACGTTGACAAACAACCGCGACGTTGCGCTCTTCTGCCAAGAGTGTGGCAATGCCGAGTCTGCAAGGACCACCGAAGCCATCGAACCTGCTCCCTTTTCCGCGTGATCTGCTCGCGTATGCATCGTCCTCACGCTGAGGCGGCGAGGCCGGTAGCAAGGGGCCGGACGATCACTCCTGCCTCCTCGAGCCGCTGGCGTACCCGTTGAGCGATCTCCGGGGCATTTGGGGCATCGCCGTGGATGCAGATCGTCTCCACCTCCGCGTGCAAGGTCTCTCCCTCGATGGTTGGAATACGCCCATGGATGACGAGTTCGATAGCTCGTCGAGCGACCTCCTCCGGATCCCATGCCTGCTTGCGTCGCTCCAGCACTAGCTGCCCATGGCGGTTATAGTTCAAGTCGATGTATCCTTCCCGGGCCATGGGAATACCGACAGCCGCGGCGACCCGTGGAGCAATCTCGCCCATCATCACCAGGGCGATCCCGTTCCCTAACGCCTTAATAGCTCGACAGAGTGCCTCGCACAGTTCCTCATTCTGGGAGCACATTACATAAAAGGCCCCATGAGGTTTGACATGCTGCAGTCGTGTGCCGGCGGCGTGGGCAAAAGCCTGGAGCGCTCCTGCTTGATATAGGGTATAGTCATAAACCTCCTGTGGTGTCACATCCATTCGCCGTCGTCCAAAACCAAGGAGATCAGGGAAGGCAACGTGCGCTCCGATTCCGACACCGTGGGCGACTGCGAGCTCAACAGTTTGGCGCATCACTGCTGGATCACCAGCATGCCAGCCACAGGCGATATTTGCTGAGGTGACATATGGCATCAGTGCTGCATCATTGCCCAGCGTCCAGCGCCCGAAGCTCTCCCCCATGTCACAGTTGATATCGATGACGCGGGTCATGGTTCAGCTCCTCTCCAGATTGCTCTCGTGGATGATCTCTTCTTGTTGCTTCACCAGCCCGATCGCCTCTTCGAGTGTCACCTCCTTAAAGCGGATGTAGCTCCAGCCGGGTACCATCTGCCCAAGCTTCCACAGGGCTGCCTTAGCAACCACTGCATTGCAGATAAAGCCGCCCAGCGTGGGACCATCGATACAGAGGATAATCGGCTGGTCGCCGCAGACATTAACTGCCCCGACCGGATAGCCGTTATCAAGGATGTTTGAAGGGTGACCGCCGCCGGCACCACCGCTCTCGCGGGCCCACTGCCATTTATGGATGTCGAGTCGGTAGCCAGTGCGATTGGAGGCCGCGTCGAGCTTCCAGTGATGGGAGAAAAAGAACGCCATGTCCTCCGCCGTCATATAGTCTGGGTCTGCCTGAGGCCCGCGCGTTGCCTCAAGTTCCCAGACCTCGTTGTATCCTGGATAGGTTGGCACGAAGGAGGCAGGCACCCGTCGTCCAGCGGCGGCTGCTGGGTCAAGAGTCGGTTCACCGAGGGGCAAGCGGTCACCAGCCTGGAGTTTACGCCCCTCCAAGCCGCCGATCGCGCCTGGCAAATAAGTCGCGCGACTGCCGAGAACAGGTGGTACGTCGATCCCACCGCTTATGGCAAGGTAGGTCCGGAAGCCTGGTCCTTGCAGATAGTCGAACTCGAGTACATCCCCAGGGCGGACCAGATAGCTGCGCCACAGCTCGACTGCTTGACCATTGAGCCGTGCACCCATGTCGGCGCCGCAGAGAGCGATGGCGCGCTCATCGTGGAAGACCACGACGAGCCCACCAGCAGTAATCTCGAGCCCAGCAGTGCCTGGTGGGTTACCAACAAGGATGTTTGCGAAGCGAAAGGCATAGTCATCCATCGGACCGGCTGGTGCAAAGCCGAGGGAGAGCATACCGATCCGGCCAGGATAATCCTGAATCGTTGTCTCAAAACCACCGTTCCGCACTTCGAGCATGGTCACTCCATCCTTCCCACGCGTTGTGACGTGCATCACGGAACCGGAACACGAGCTGCAGCCTCAGCCTGGCGCTGGCGGAAGGCCTCAGCCTCCGGTGCAACGTCCTGAAGAAAGTGAAGATAGGCACCGACGTCAAAGGTAGCCGTCTCGTCGATCACGTACTGATACGTCCCATCATAGACGGCTTGGATCATCGCCTCCAGCTCCTCATCGGTTACTCGTGGGCGGAAGCGGAGCCGGTCTCCAGGGCGCAACAGGACTGGGCTCTGGCGGAAGGCTGGATTGCGCTGCTGCGGGTCGTAGATGGGGACCGTGTGTGCGAAGATCTGGTATCCACCAGCCGACTCGACCGGATAGATGGCCAAACACGGCCCGGCGATACCGATCGTTCCTGCTGGTGTCCAGTGGCGGGTTGGATTGTACTTCGGCAGCACGACAGCGAATCGCGGGTCCAGCGGGTAGGCAAAGGGCAGGCCAGGGAAAAAGCCCAGCGCTGCATTCCACCAATCGGTTGCCATGATGTAGCTGAAGAACTCCTCCTCGTCACGCAGCCCGTTGTAGAGCGCGGCATACTTCGAGTTGGTTCCCTCAATGATGTTCGGAGCATCCGCACGCTGGTACTGGACATAGCGAGCAATCGCCTCTCGCGTCCACTTGTCATCAAAGGCAATGGGTAGCTCAACAATGCGGCTGGGCACCACCAAATTTTCAAAGGGCGGTAAATGTTCGTATTGATCCTCAACAAAATCAATCAAATCGTGTACCGTGATCTGTCGGCAATCATAATTGATAAGGATGCTCCGCAGGGCTGGGATCGTCTCAATGAGTCCGGCCGGACGATGACGCTTGATTGCGTCGTCGAGCCCCAGGACGCGGAAGCTCATAGTGAGATCAAAGACCATCTCACCGAATTCCACGAGCAGGAAGCTATCACCAGCGTTCCGGTAGACCACGCTGGGTCGACCGTTGCGCTCCGGAAAGCTGGCCAGAATAACACCGGACGGTTGTGTCACCTGCTCACTCATGACTGCTTGCTCCTCCCCTTGGTTCTGCGGAGCTCAGGCCTCATCGCGGACAACAGCAATCGGTTGGCCGGGTCGAATCGCTTCCTCGTTCTCAACAAGGAAGCGCACCAATGTTCCCGTGACATTGGCTGTAATGTGGTGAAACGTCTTCATGACGCCTACCAACCCAATGACGGTACCCGGCGTGATCTTATCCCCCTCTTGGACGAAGGGATCTGCCTCCGGGCTCGGCCGCCGATAGAAGATACCCGGCAGCGGTGACGTAATCGTGTGCTCTGCCATAGAGCTACTCCTCCCTTCCCGTTCTACCGTTCGCGATGCACCCAATTGTCGATAATGACAGCGAGCACCAGAAGCCCTCCGGTGATGATCATCTGGGTGTAACTACTGACTCCGATAATATTCATCCCATTGCGCAGCATGACGAGGAAGACGGCTCCAAGGGCGGCACCAAAGAGGTTTCCTTCGCCACCACGAATCGAGACGCCGCCTAACACTGCAGCGGCAATCGATTCCAGTGGGAAACTTGCTCCCAGCGTCGGCTCACCCGAACCGACTCGCGCCGTGAGGAGCAAGCCGGTAATTCCGACGAGGACACCAGCAATCGTATAGGCTAGGAAAAGATAAAAACGAACAGCAATGCCAGAAAGGCGCGCTGCCTCCGCATTACTTCCAATTGCATACCAGTACCGCCCAAATCGGGTCCAGTGGAGGACCACATACATAATCAGAAGCACCAGCGCAGTCACAACCCAGGGCACTGGAACCCCAAAGATCTTACCAGTATACAGGGTGCTAGAGAAATACCCAGGCAGTCCGAAGATCGGCACACCGCGTGAAACGTGCAGCGCCAACCCCGAGACAGCTGTCATCATTGCCAGTGTCACAATGAATGGCGGAACACGAAAGAGTGAGACAAACAATCCGTTCAATGCACCAATACCTGTTGCGACCGCAATGGCAACCAGGGTCGCCACGAGCAGTCCCGTCGTTGGCGAGTCAGCGTGATCGAGAAGTTGAAGTCCGACAATAATACTGACCAGTGCAATGGACGATCCCATCGAGAGATCAAACCCACCAGTCAGGAGAACCAGTGTTTGGGCAACCGACACGATGATTAAGAACAATGCTTGGGTCAAGATCGTGGAAAGATTGGCACGAGTGAAGAAGTTGGGCGAAGCAATCGAGAAAAAGACAAGTAGCACGATCAGCAGGACCGGGAGGAGCCCCAGCTGGTCGATCACGCTTCGCAGCCGGCCGAAACGCCCAAAGGCCGCAACACGTGTGGCAGTCACCTCACGCAGCATCGACACTGCTCTGTCCGCCCTCCTCTCGCCGGTGACCGAAATAGTACTGGAGTAATCGCTCTTCACTCACGTCCTCATGTGGTATGGTCGCAACCAGTTCACCTTGAAACATCACGACAACACGATGGCACACATGAAGAAGCTCCAGCATGTCCGACGTGATGAACAGTATTGCTGCACCCTGCTGTGCCAGGTCATGCAGGAGCTGGTAGATGGCAATTTTGGCTCCAACATCGATGCCTTGCGTTGGCTCCTCCATCACAAAGATGCGTGTGTCCCGAATGAGCCCCCGTGCAAGTGCGACCTTCTGCTGATTCCCGCCCGAGAGATTGCGAACTCGCACCAACGGATGCGGTGGGACAATCGCGAGGCGACGGATAAAGTCCTCGACGGTATGGCGCTCCTTGCGCTTATCCAGTAGGACACCGGCGCGCTCGAACCGCTCGAGTGCTGCAAGTGTCATGTTCTCAAGAACGGATCGATTGGTCAGCAGTCCTTCGGCGCGCCGATCTGCGGGGAAGAACATGACCCCACGCTGCAGCATGGTCTGTGGGCTAAGCCGCTCCGTATCGAGGAGCTTCCCCGCCAGACGAAGCTCACCACCAGTAATCGGTTCGAGCCCCACCAGTGCTCGCCCAAGCAAATGTTTTCCTGAGCCGATCAGTCCTCCCACGCCGAGAATCTCACCAGAACGAAGCGTAAAGCTCACTCTGCGAAGTCCGTGGGCTGTCTCGATATCGCGCATCTCGAGAACAACCGATGCAGTGGCGGGAACTGGTTGTAATGTCGGATAAATCTGTTCGTACTGCCGCCCGGTCATCAGGGTGATGAGGCGGTCTGTACTTGTCTCCCCCACAGGTAGCGTCGCGACATGCCGGCCATCGCGCATAACCGTCACCCGATCGGCAATCTCATATAACTCCTCAAGCCGATGGGTAATCCAGATGATGCCCACACCCTGAGTTCGCAGCTCTCGCACGAGTTGGAAGAGTACGTTGGTCTCACGATCAGTGAGCGAGGCCGTTGGCTCATCCAGAATGAGCACTTTGGGACGTTCCAGTGTCGCTTTGGCGATCTCGACGAGATAGCGTTGAGGAACTGTGAGGTCGCGCACCCGCGCCGTCGGGAGAACACCAGCGTCGAACAGGCCAAGCTGGGCCAGCGTCTGTGCTGCCATCGGCGCTTTTCGCAGGAGGCCTGGTGCGGTTAACTCCCGCCCGAGAAAAATGTTCTCGGCGACGGTCAGCGCGGGGACGAGACTGAGCTGTTGGAAAACAGCTCGGATGCCAAGTTCATGGGCATGGTGGGGCGACCGGATCTGCACCGGCCGCCCCTCAAGCTCAATGGTCCCACTATCGGGACGGAAAGAGCCGGCAAAGATATTGACGAGCGTCGACTTTCCCGCGCCGTTTTCGCCGACGAGCGCATGGATTTCGCCGGCTCGGAGCTCAAATGAGACTCGATCAAGCGCCAGGACACCCGGGAAACGCTTCGTGATCTCGTGAGCACGCAGCAGGATTTCCATCTGCCATGTCCTCAAGCCTTCGGCTTGACCGAGAAGACTGGCCGGAAGTCACGCGGCCCAAACATGTCCTCATACTTAAACTCTTTATAATTTTGCGGTGTGACCACTTTGATAATCGGCCCCGACCGGAAAGGAAAGTCCACGCCCGGTTTTTCACCATTCAAAATGCGAACCATCATATCCACCGCCATGCGCCCTTGCAGGGCCGTGAAATCGGTCGGCGCGGCGGCGACTTTCCCCTCGGCGATCTTGTCGTACAGGGGCGGAATTATGTAGGTTGACACGAGCTTCGGCTTCTTGGCACGGTTCGCCAGAATATCTGGGGCGGCATCGATTGCGACTGCATTGCCCACAAGGTAGGTGACGTCCGGATAGGCATTGAGGGAGTCCTCAATGAGCGAGACTTGTACATCTTTGCCAGTATCGCCCCACTTCACATCCAGAATCTGAACTTTCCCCGGAACCTTTTCTTCAACAGCTGCCTTAAAGCCATCGACCGTATCCGGTGCCCAGCCAGAACCGGCCGGCCCAGGGAGAAAGACGACAGTTACATTCTGCCCGGCAGCGTCTTCCGCAACGAAGGTGCCGGCGGCATAACCCATGTCATAAAAGGAGACCAATGCCTTGGCCATGATATCCGGTGCCTGGATGTCATTAATGACTTCGATAACAGGCTTCTTTTTATTCTTGACGATCTCGGTGACCAACTGGTCTTGGGATGCATAGCTGATCGCCGCCAGAATAATCCCCTCAATATCGGCTCGGTTCGCGAGGTCTTCCACTTGATTGATCTGCCCGGTGAGATCATTGTACCCCTGCGCGGCAACCAGTTCGATCCCGACTCCAAGAATCTGGGCCTCATCAACAATGCCATAGTCGACTGCCAACCAATAGGGATCCTTGAGGTGGGGGAACGAAACACCGATCATATAGGGCTTCTTCGCCTTTGGACGTGTCCACTTCTCGTACTTCGGCCCTTGGAGGCTCGCTGCTGGCCGACCTGGCTGTTTCGTCGAAACATCGTAAGTCCCATAGTATGAGGCTACATCCCAGAGTTCCTCAGCAGGAGAAGCTCCTCCTACCGTGGGTGTCGCCCCTGCCGCCGGTGCAGTCGTCGGCGTGGCTGCTGGCGCGGTCGTTGGCTGTGCTCCTCCACCGGCCGGCGTGCCACCACCGCAGGCAGCGAGCAGGCTTCCTGCAGCAACGCTCATACCACCAACTACGAGCGTTCGAAGCACTGTACGACGGGTGAATCGGACCATTGTTCCTTCATACATCTGGACTCCTCCTCTCCAAACGTGACCCTCCCGCTTTGTGACCAGCAGGAGGGTCCCCCTACAACGGGGAACGATTCCGCCCCATTCATCCCATGCCGGCAAATGGTCTTTTGCGATCGTCACCTCCTCACGCGCCCGTCTCCGCGGTCAGCGCACTCAGGACACGCTCGGGTGTTAACGGCAGCTGCTCAATGGTGCGACCAGCAGGCCAAATAGCATCGAGGACTGCTCCAGCGACCGCGGCTGGAGTGGCGAGCAAGCCACCCTCGCCGATCCCCTTGATCCCACCGATGGTGACCGGTGACGGCGTCTCTAGATGCTCAATAATGAGCTCCGGTACCTCAGTTGCAGTAGGTAGGGCGTAGGACAAAAAGGTGTCAGTCAGCAGCTGCCCGTTCTCGTCGTAAATCATCGCCTCGTAAAGTGCCCCACCAATTCCCTGGGCAATTGCTCCCATCACCTGACCTTCAACAATCATCGGATTGAGCATGGTCCCGCAGTCTTCGACAGCAACGATCTTCTCCAGGTGCACCAGGCCAGTTTCGCTATCTACCTCGCAAACGGTCACGAGGCAACCGTTCGAGTAAGTGGCCCGCGGATCGTAGAACTTAGTAGCTGAGAGCAGCGGCTCCTCACCCTCAGCGCGGACCCGACCATCCAGATAAGCTGCGAAGGCAACCTGGAAGAGGCTAAGCGAGCGGTCTGGTGCACCTTTGACGAAGACAGTCCCGTCCTGGATGTCCAGATCCTCTGGCGCCACCTCCAAGAGTCGGCTCGCCACACGCAGCAGTTTCTCCCGCACCTCCTGTGCGGCGAGGGCGACCATCCCACCGCCAATCACTGCACTACGGCTGGCATATGTCCCCATGCCCCACGGCGCCCGATCAGTGTCACCATGCTCCACAACGACGTCATCGATCGACACCCCCAAAATCTCAGCTGCCACCTGGGCCAGTGTCGTCTCGTGCCCTTGCCCGTGGCTGTGCACACTCACGGCAACGCGCACTTTGCCGGTCGGATCGATGGTCACGGTGGCGTTGTCATGTGAGGGGAAGGGGAAACCTGCCTGCAACGCAATCTCTGATCCCCACGCCGTTGGCTCGACGTAGAGGCTAATGCCAACCCCAAGATAGCGCCCCTGCTGACGGAGCTCTGCCTGCCGACGCCGCAGCTCGTCGTATCCGACAAGCTCCAATGCTCGCTCTAGCGACTCGCGGTAGCTTCCACTGTCGTAAACCATACCGGTCATTGTGGTGTAGGGGAATTGGTCGCTGGTAATGACGTTGCGGCGCCGAAATTCGGCCGGATCAAGCCCGAGTTCGCGGGCAATCTCATCGAAAAATAGCTCCCGCGCCGTCTGGGCGGCGGTCCAACCGACCGCGCGGAAGGCCCCAACCGGGGACTTGTTCGTGCAGACGGCGATCACCTCATGCTGATAGGCGCGGATGTCATAGACTCCGGGGATGATACCAGCAGCAGCCAACGGCTCGATCAGGGCACTGGCCGTATTGAAAGAATAGGCGCCGCCGTCACCAATCAGTCGGGCCTTTAGCCCGAGCACCTTCCCGTCACTGCGTACCGCTGCCTCGAGCTCGATGATCTGCTCCTTGGCATGTGTGGCTGCTGCCAGGTTCTCCCTGCGGTCTTCCACCCACTTCACTGGCCGACCGAGCACCTTGCCCAAGTAGGCGATCACCACTTCCTCAGGATAAATCGTCATCTTCTGCCCAAAGGCACCACCGACCTCTGGCGAAATAACGCGCACTTTATGCTCGGGGATTCCGAGGAAGAGCGCGAGGAAGAGTCGGAGCATGTGCGGCATCTGTGTTGAGGAGTAGAACGTCAACTGACCGCTGGCACGCTCGTAGACCGAGAGACACCCACGCGTCTCCATCGGCGCTGCAACAAAGCGGTTCGTGTGAAAGCGGCGACGAAAGACACGATCAGCTTGCGCGAAAGCAGCATCGATATCGCCGAGGGTTGTGGTCTTCTGGTACACGATATTTGTGCCCAGATCCTCGTGCAGGAGCGGAGCGTCCGCTGCCATCGCCCGCTCGGCATCGGTCACTGCCGGCAGTGGCTCGTAGTCAACCTCAACCAGCTCGGCTGCATCCTCTGCCACGTACCGGTTCTCCGCAACCACTACCGCCACAGCTTCGCCAACAAACCGCACCTTCTCCTTGGCCAAGACCGACTGTGGAGTCGGCTTCAGCCCCTCAATCGGTAGGCCGCTGGCGAGGGGAGGCAACACCGCTACATCGTCAGCGGTGAAGACGCCAAGCACGCCTGGCACGGTCCGAGCCGCACTCGTGTCAATCCGCCGAATCCGTGCGTGTCCATACGGTGACCGCACAAACGCCGCGTGTACGGTCCCCGGAATCTGGATATCGGCTAGATAGCGTGCTTCTCCGGTCAAAAAGCGCGGATCCTCGACACGCTTGACGCGAGCCCCAACCCATCTGCCACGCGGAAGGATTTGCAACGACATCGCTGCCCCCTGTCATCACGAACTACTGCGCAACCGCTCAGCGGCTAGTTGTACCGCTCGCACAATATTCTGGTAACCTGTGCAACGACAAAGATTCCCGCTGAGTGCTTCCCGAATCGCCTGCTCACTCGGGTTTGCGTCTTCGGAGAGCAGGGCAACCGCTGTGAGGATCATTCCCGGAGTGCAAAAGCCACACTGCAAGGCATGAGCCTCCCAGAACGCCTGCTGCACCGGATGCAGCTGCCCTTCAGTGGCAAGCCCTTCAATCGTCGTAATGGCGGCACCGTCAGCCTGGGCTGCGAGGACGAGACAGGAGCGCACTGCTGCGCCGTCCCAAAGGACTGTGCAGCTCCCGCAGACACCATGCTCGCACCCCAACTTGGTCCCTGTGAGTCCTAACTCGTCACGGAGAAAGTCCGCAAGCGTCATGCGCGGCTCAACTTCGGCCGAAACCGTTTGTCCATTCACCGTCACTGTGATCGGGACCCGCTCCATTGTTTTCCCTGCCTTCCGCTTCACCGGGCAGCTGCCCGCTGGGCCGCTTCCTCCAGCGCCCGTCGTACGACGACAGGCACCAACTGTCGCCGGTAGGCCGCTGACCCGTGCACATCAGACAGCGGTTCATCGATTGACTCAGTTGCCAGCGTTGCCACCTCACGGAACGTCTCCGTGGTGAACGGACGGCCCACCAGAGCTTGCTCCGCTTGCGTTGCTCGCAACGGGCGAGTGGCAACGCCGAAGAGCGCAATCGCTGCCCGTGCACAAGTTCCATCATCCGCTCGAGCGAGCAGTGCGACTGCTCCGGCAAGAGCGAAGTCGCTGTGGCGACGGGCAACCTCTGCCATCCCCCAACCAGAATGCGTGGGTGGAATCGGGAAGCGAATACTGGTGAGGAGTTCATCAGTGGCAAGCGCTGTGGTGAACGGGCCCAGGAAAAACTCCTGCGCTGGGATCACACGCTCTCCTCTCGGCCCCTGAATCACGAATTCCGCGTCAAGGGCCAAAGCGACGGCTGGATATTCGGCCGAGGGATCGGCGTGAGCAAGTGAGCCTCCGAGCGTGCCTCGGTTGCGGATCGCTGGATGGCCGACCACTTTCGTTGCAGCCACCAGCAGCGGAAGATGCTCTGCAACAAGAGCATTACGCTCGAGCTGCCGTTGGCGGACCATTGCTCCGATCACCAGAACACCGTCCTGTAACGTCAGCTCATCCAATCCCTCAACACGCCCCAAGTCGACGAGGACACTTGGCCGAGCAAGGCGCAACGCCAACATGGGGATCAGACTCTGCCCACCAGCTAACGGACGCGCATCCGCGCCCTTCTGCGCTAACAGGGCAAGTGCCTCAGCAAGACTCTGTGGACGTTCGTAAGCGAAGGTTGGCGACTTCACTGCTCTGCTCTCCTTGCTTTCCCTTCGCGTGCCGAACAATAAGAAAGACTCCCACAACGCATCTGCCTACGGGCCGATTGAGGCTCCTCTCGTGTTAGTTCCGGCACAATGACAGCTGCACTCGCTATCGGTATGCTAGAGCCCAGAACGAGTCGCTGTCAAGATGATGACGATTGTAATTTCATACAAAGACCATTGTCGTCGGGGCCAAAAGAAAGGAATGCAAAGTGTTCCGTAAAGTACTGGTGGCCAACCGCGGTGAAATTGCCATCCGTGTGCTGCGTGCGTGCCGAGAGCTCGCTATCAGGACCGTAGCGGTCTACTCTGAGGCGGATGCGCAGGCCCGCCATGTCCGCTATGCCGACGAGGCACGCTGCATTGGACCCGCTGCAGCATCGCGGAGCTACTTGAACATTGAGGCCATCATCGCTGCTGCACGCGAAACTGGCGCCGAAGCCATTCACCCAGGCTACGGTTTTCTCGCCGAAAACGCGGACTTTGCCCGCGCCTGTTATGACGCCGGCCTTGTCTTCATTGGACCCAGTCCGGAGGCGATTGCTCTGATGGGCGATAAGGCCGAGGCTCGCAAGTTGGCTGACTCAGTCGGCGTACCGATTGTTCCTGGTACCCCAGACAAAGTGACGCTCGAGGAAGCGTTGGGCTTTGCGGAACGGATCGGATTTCCCATCATGGTCAAAGCGGCAGCAGGGGGAGGCGGACGGGGGATTCGTGTTGTCCGCGGCCGCGACGAGCTCGAACAAGCCCTGCGCGTTGCCGCTCAAGAAGCCCACGCGGCTTTCGGCGATGGAGCACTCTATCTTGAAAAATATCTTGAGCGCCCTCGCCACGTCGAGGTGCAAATCCTTGCTGACCATCATGGAAACATCCTCCATCTCTACGAACGAGAATGCTCAATCCAGCGTCGTCGGCAAAAGCTTTGGGAGGAGGCTCCATCACCAGCCGTGACGCCAGGACTCCGTGCTCAGATCTGTGAGGCCGCAGTGCGCTTGGCTCGCGCTGCGGGCTACACCAACGCCGGAACGCTTGAATTTCTCGTGGATGCTGGCGGCTCATACTACTTCCTGGAGATGAATACGCGCATCCAAGTCGAGCATCCGGTCACTGAGCTGGTAACTGGCATCGACATCGTGAAGGAGCAGATCCGTATCGCCGCTGGCGAGCGATTGCGCTGGCGCCAGGAAGAGATAGCGCTGCACGGCCATGCAATCGAGTTCCGGATCAACGCTGAAGATCCTGCACTTGCCTTTTTCCCCTCTCCTGGAACCATTGAACACATGGAGCTCCCGGCTGGTCCAGGAGTACGGTGTGACTTCGGCTTTGGCCCTGGCGATGAGGTATCGCCCTATTATGACTCCCTCATTGGAAAGATCATCGTGTGGGGACGCGATCGTGTTGAAGCACTGGCTCGTGGGCGGCGCGCGCTCGACGAGTTTGTTGTGGAAGGCATCGCAACCACGGCTCCATTCCATCGCCACCTGGCAGACGACCCAGCAGTGATCGCTGCAGCCTACCATGTCCAGTTTTTGGATGAGCGCCTTGCACACCTGCAGTAAAAGGAGCAAAGTTGCTCGACAGTGCGCTTGGTCGGGCCTCTGCCCGGTCGCAGGACAAGTCTTGGAGCCGTGGCTCGTCCCGTCATACAGACAGATGAGGCGGAGAGTACCGGCAAGGGAACGCTGGTGTCCCTACAGCCTCCTCATAGCCGCACGCCGGACAACCGACGGTGCACCGGTGAGAAGTCCGAAGAAGGGGCTGAGCGATGGCCAGGATGGCATTGGTCGCGGACAGAGCAACGGTTGGCCGTGCTTTTGGGCTTCAGACCGGCTCAGGTCACTCTGTGAGGG
>CALIMB010000059.1 GCA_938028665.1 uncultured Thermomicrobium sp.
TGTTGCCGAAAAGACGGAATGAGAGTGATACAATACGTGAGAGCTCACTAATAATCTCGATCGGCAGAAGGAACGGCGGATTCGCCATATGTTTAATCCGCCCCCAGAGCCCGTGGGCCGTCACCCCGGCGATCTGAAAAGTCAGGTAGCTGATCAAGGCCATCGCTAGCGTCATGTTCAAATCAGCACTCGGCGGGCGGAACAAGGGCACCATCGCCTTACCGTGAGGTTCCCCTCCAGCGGCTCCTTCGCTCGCTGCAACGAAGGCATGACCGCCCTCCTGCCAGAGCCCGATTGTTCCAATACCTGGCAGGAGGCCTGTGTAGTTTGCAACGATGATAAAAATGAACAGGCCACCAATCAGGGGAAAAATACGACGCCCCAGTCGTCTACCTGCCGTTCCCTCGACCAGCCCAAGCAGGAACTCCACGGCTATCTCGAAGATCGACTGGAGACGACCAGGAACGAGTTGCGCCCTGCGTGCCACAATTCCGCCGAAAAGCAGCAAAAAAGCCATCACGAGGAGCATGGTCAAAAAGGAATTCGTAATTCGAAGATCAAAACCTGTACCCGGGATCGAGACCGCCCATAACGTCTCCGGCTTCACCGAGATATGGAGCTCCACGCCCGCCTTACCTCCTGTCACGCCGATCGCGACGAGTTCTGCTCACACGAGCCAGCTCATGTAGAGCATACAATGCGGTCGCCAGACCAAGAGCGACCCCCACGAGTGTTAAGGCCGGCGTCGTGTTGAGCCACCGATCGAGAAGGACACCCCCGCCAATACAGAGCACAAGGCTAGACACGACCGAGAAGCCGAGTCCCAGCGCTGTCCCGATCGCTTGCCAGTCTCGCTTTTGCGGCGGGCGCGCTCCCGGCCCGCTCACGATTGCGCATCCTATCACAAACGATCAGGCAACGGCAACGTGCTTACTCGTTCGCGACTCCAGCCGTTACCGGCGTCTCTAAAGGCAACGGACGCTGATCCCCTTCGCGGAGGACCTGCTTCGCCACACCCACAAAGGCGGTGAAAAGTGGATGTGGTCGGTTGGGGCGTGACTTGAACTCTGGGTGAAACTGTACCCCCACGAACCAGGGATGATCACGCAGTTCCATGATTTCCACATAGCGTCCGTCCGGAGACTGACCACTCACCCGAAAGCCCGCTGCTTCGAACATCTCCCGATAGGCATTGTTCACCTCCCAGCGGTGCCGATGTCGTTCGTAGACAAGTGGTTCTCCATAAGCGAGCGCAGCTTTTGTTCCAGGAAGCAACGCACACGGGTAACGCCCAAGGCGCATCGTCCCTCCCATCTCCACACCCCGCTGATCCGGCATCAGGTCAATAACCGGATGAGGTGTCTCTGGATCGATCTCCGTGCTATTTGCACCGCACAGCCCAAGCACATTGCGGGCGAACTCGATGACCGCCATGTGTAGTCCATAACACAAGCCAAGATACGGAATCTCTCGCTCCCGCGCATACCGCGCGGCTAGAATCTTCCCCTCCACACCCCGTGGACCAAAGCCACCAGGGACCAGAATACCGTTCACATGACGCAGCGCTTCCTCAATCTCCAACCGATCCGCGGTTGAGCTCACCCAGACAATCTCCACCGCAACGTCGTGCGTCAGCCCCGCATGCGTCAAGGCCTCGACCACACTCAGGTATGCATCGTGAAGCTCCACATACTTCCCTACAAGCGCGATGCGAATGCGCCGTCGCGGTGCCTTCAGGCGACTGACCATCCGTTCCCACTCGCCGAGTTCCGGCTCTCGATCCGGAAAACCAAAGTGCTCGACAATGTACCGTCCGAGTCCGGCGCGTTCAAGGATGAGCGGCACTTCGTAGATCGTTTCCGCAGTTGGTAACAGGATCACGGCATCCTCATCGACGTCCCCAAAGAGCGCCACCTTGGCACGGACATCGTCACCCACCGGATGATCCGTCCGGCAAATAATCACGTCCGGTTGAATCCCGATCGCACGGAGCTCTTTGACACTGTGCTGCGTCGGTTTCGTCTTCACCTCACCCGTGCTCTGGATATACGGCAGCAGTGTCACGTGAATATACAAGACGTTGCGTCGCCCTTCTTCCCGTCGCATCTGGCGGATCGCCTCGAGGAACGGCTGCCCCTCAATGTCTCCAACTGTCCCACCAACCTCCACAACGACGACATCTGGCTGGTGAAGCTCAGCCACCTGACGAATGCGCGCTTTAATCTCGTTCGTGATGTGCGGGATCACTTGAACGGTGCCGCCCAAATAATCACCGCGGCGCTCCTTGGCGATAACCGTCGAGTAGACCTGCCCGGTTGTCACGTTCGAGGCCCGACTAAGATTCTCGTCAGTAAATCGCTCGTAATGCCCAAGATCAAGATCCGTCTCTGCACCGTCCTCCGTGACGAACACCTCTCCATGCTGGTATGGAGACATCGTTCCCGGATCGACATTGAGATACGGGTCGAGCTTCATCAGAGCGACCCGTAATCCCCGGCTCTTGAGAAGGCGCCCAATCGCAGCGGTCGCAATTCCCTTTCCGACCGACGAAACGACGCCGCCCGTTACGAACACATATTTCGGCATCACCACACCTCCGAGAACGTGTCTTTCACCGTCATGGATCAGGGGTAAGCACCACCACTTCCACAGCCTCCCCAAATTCCCCCTTACGCACCGTCAACGTCTCGCGTGTTGACCACTCGGTTAGACCCATCGCTCGCATGAATCGCTCGAGCGGATCGCGTCCTGCATCTCCGTGCTCCGTCCGAAACTGCAGAGGGATCACCACATGTGGTTCGATCTGCCCGATCACCTCAACAGCACGATCTGCATCGAGCGTCGGCCCACCGCCGACCGGAATGAGCAGCACGTCAACGTCGCTGAGAAGTTCCGCCTGCTCGTCGCTCAACACGTGGCCCAGGTCGCCAAGGTGGCACACTTGCACCCCATCGAGATCGACGAGATAGACTGTGTTCTTCCCAAGTCGTCGCCCCTGCTCGGCATCATGGTACGTCCGAATCCCGGTGATAAACGTTCCCTTGATCTCGTACTCACCAGGCCCCTCAATCAGTCGATAGCCAGGACGGACAAGCACTAAGTTGCGATGTCCCGGATGAGAGTGACTCACGGTGACAATGTCGGCACGTTGCTTACTCGGGGTATAGCCCGTCTCTGGTCCGACCGGGTCCATGAGTACCGTCACATCGCGTCCTCGCAGTCGGACACACGCATGCCCCAGCCACTTGATCTCAGCCATCACACAGCCGTCCGTTCACACTGCACACAACACGGGACAGAACAATCGATGAGGGTGCGCCTTTCACATCGGGACCTTAGTATACCCAGTGTCCGTTCACCCTCGCAAGGCACACGCTCCCCAGGACTAGCCCCCGCACATCAACAAGCTCGAGCGAGCGGAGAGCGCCAGAAAAGCGAGCGCCTTTCCGCGCCGGAGGTACTTTGTCGGGTTCGGGAGAACGTTTCGTTACCCAAGGCCCTGGCAGGCACCGTCCTGCTCGTCTGTGCGATTGCGACCCTGGGCTTCACATCCAGCACTCTGCTCACATACTGGTTACGGCTGGGCCACAAGACACCTGATGCGTCACATCCGGTCACTTTTCAATGGTCTGTGGCACGAATGCTCACGTCTAGCGAGTTCTTACCAAGCTGTACCGTAGGTCCCTCTCAGCAGTAGTGGGACGCACCTTGCGTGAGTGAGAAAAATGGTGAGAAGCAGTGCGAGCAGGGATGTGTCCCTGCTCGCACTCCTGATGGTGCAACGACTCGACCGTCAGTCGTCAGCAGCAAGTTCGTCCACATACCGGTAGCCCCAATCGAGATACGGGCGGTCAGGGAGCAGCGCGCGCTCGAGCATCCGCTCCACCCGAATCGCGTGCTCTCGAGCTCGCTCGTCCGGTGCTCGTTCCGGATCGTAGAGCTTACTCATCTGTTTCCAGATGATCCGCCGCTGAACTTCACTCGTCCCCTCAACCATGCGCAGGCTGCGATAGTTCCGGTAGATCCGTTCGAGCGGATAGTCCCGACAATACCCGCGCGCACCGAAGAGCTGCACGGCTGCGTCGACAACTTCCTGGCAGGCCTCGGTTGAGAAAAACTTTGCCATCGCCGCCTCTTTAGCAGCGAACTCGCCGCGATCGATCTTCCGTGCTGCCTCATACATCGCCAGACGCGATAGCCAAATCTTGGTTGCTGCATCCGCAAGCATCCATTGAATACCCTGGAAGTCTGCCAGAAGCTGCCCAAAGGCACGGCGCCGTTTGACGAAAGCCTGTGCAAGCTCCCAGGCCCGTTCAGCATAGGCAATTGCCAACGCGCAACACTTGGTCCGTCCCTCATCAAGCGTGCGCATGAGCAGCCGGAATCCCCAGCCAACTTCGCCAAGTACGTTCTCCTCGGGAATGGCACAGTTTTCGAACACCAGGATGCTCTCGTCGATCCCCGCATTCCCCATCATCTTTTGCCGCCGCTCGACGCGCATTCCTGGGGTTCCCTTCGGCACGAGGAAGACCGTAATGCCGCCGTGCGCCCCCTTACCTGGATCGGTTGCTGCCGCGACGGTGAAGACATCGCCCCTTTCCGCCCAGGTGATCCAGTATTTGACACCGTTCAGTACCCATTGACCATTCCGACGCTCGGCACGCGTCGTGATTCCCTGCCCATCCGAACCCACACCAGGTTCACTCATCGCAAAGACGCCGATGATTTCACCACGTGCCAGTCGTGGCAGATATTCGCGCTTCTGCTCTTCTGTTCCCCCATGGAGGATGGCTAGACTACCAATCCCATTGTTCAAATCGACGACGTAACCAACGGCCAAAGGAGCCTTGTGGATCTGTTCCAAAACGAGGCAGGTCTCAAGGAGATTGAACCCCAGGCCACCGTACTCTTTCGGGATCGTCATCCCAAAGTAGCCGCGTTTGGCGACGTCGGCGATTACTTCGGGTGGTAAGTAATCCGTTCGCTCAATTTCGTCCTCAAGGAGCATGAGCTCCTCATAGACGTAGCGCTTCGTCTCTTCGACGAACTCAAGGACCTCAGGCCGGACACCCTCCATGACACACCTCCCCTCATCTACAGCGCCGAGCCACAACGAGCCCATCCACAACCCATGCCCCCGCCCCGTCTTCCCCGACAATGAGCGGGTTTGCTTCCGCGACCTCAATCAACCCCTCTCCAGCCTGAGCAAACCAACTGAACTGCACCAGCGCCTCCACCAGTGCCGCCCGATCGCGTGGTGCTTTCCCGCGATAGCCGGCAAGAAGCGGTGCCCCACGGAGCTCATTCAACATCTCCTCCGCTTCCTCTGCAGTGATCGGAGCACGCCGGTACACAACGTCACGCAGAAGCTCCACCAGAACTCCACCGAGTCCCACGCTCACTACCATGCCGAACGTTGGGTCGTGATGGCAGCCGAGGATCACTTCCAATCCGGGAGGTACTTGTTCCTGCACAAGAAAGCCAGTCACACCCCCGACGGAGATCTCCGCGATTCGCTCGGTGATCTCCCGCCATGCTTGCTCGAGTTCTGCTCTCCTACTGATTCCCAGCCGCACTGCCCCGTGCTCTGTTTTGTGCAAGAGACGCGGTCCGACCGCTTTCAGGACAACCGGATACCCCAGCTCTTCGGCTGCCGTCAGCGCTTCTTCCAACGAGCGCACCAGCCGTTCCCGTGGATGCCGTAAGCCGACAAGCGCAAACAGCTGTTTTGCTTCGTATTCACCCAGCATTGAACTTCTCGCCAGCGCGTCAGACAGTGCCGCACGGAGCTCGTCCAACACTCGCGGCCGTTGTGGCTGCGGTCGCGGCCGCTCACGCCAACGCCGGTACCAAGCGGCTCGGGCAATGGCCCGGTAGCCGTATTCGGTTCCTTGCAAGACCGGGATGCCGGCACCGCGCAACGTGCTCACAGCCTCACCATCGAGCCCGTTCGCCTGATTCGTCACCACAGCAATCGGCTTGGCCGTGTATTGAGCAAGCTCCAGCATGGCCTGCGCATACAGCTGCGCTTCCTCCGTCTCACGCACCATGTCTGTGCCGAGAACTACTGTGTCAATCGCAGGATCATCTGCCAGCGCCCGCAAGGCAACGGGGTAAACCTCCTCAAAGTTTCCAGAACCCCAGGCATCAAGCGGATTACTGATTGGTACGTACGGTGCGAGCACTTCGCGCAGCCGCTCCGCGGTTCGCCCGTGTAATGGCGGGAAGGTCACACCAACCCGTTCTCCCCAGTCCAAGATTAGTGTCTTCTCGCCGCCACTGTCAGTTACTGCACCGACCCGGTTTGTTTCCGGCAGCCGACCCGCCAAGAGAAACTCGGCAACATCGTAGAGCTCATCGAGTGTGTCAACTCGGATCACCCCATGCTGACTTAACACACCCGCCACAACCTCATGCGATCCCGCCAGTGCCCCAGTGTGCGCCAAGACTGCCGCCTGACCTGCCTCGGAGCGTCCCACCTTGAGAACAACCACTGGGACACCACGCTGGTGGGCCGCTTCGACAACTTCGAGCAAGCGTCGTCCATCACGCACCGTCTCCAAAAAGGCCACGAGAAGCTTCACCTCAGGATCCGCAAGCGCTGCGGCCAGGTATTGGGCAGCATCTAAAACCGCCTCGTTCCCACTCGAGACGAGATACCGGAAGCGAATACCACGTGTGTTGTGGGCAAGTGACCAGAAGACCGAGCCACTCTGGACGACTCCTGCCACCGCGCCAGGCGCCAGATCTCCTGGTAAGTGGTAGCCAGTGAGCGTCACCCCTTCGTCAGGTACGATCAAGCCGAGGCAATTCGGACCGCACACCGCAACGCCATGGGCTTCCGCAAGACTCACAAGCTCAGCCTGGATCCGTTGCCCATCAGGTCCTGCCTCACCAAACCCCGAGCCGAGGATGACCGCGGCCTTCACACCGCGTGCGACCAACTCGCGGAAAGCGCTCAACGTGTTCTCCGGCGAGAGGGCAATTACTGCGCAGTCCGGCGCTGTGGGGAGATCACCGATCGATCGGTAGCAAGGATACCCTTCAACTGGTTGACCACTTGGATGCACCGCCCAAACTCTTCCGCGGTAACCAAACCGTCGCAAGTTCGCCAGCACGGTCCGCGCCATGCGGCGGCGTGGACTTGCACCAACGACCGCAACTGACTGGGGGCGCAACAACGATTGGAGTGGTTCCCGCGTCAACACGTCCATCCCTCGAATCGTCCCACTGCCTGACGCACAAACTCGGGTACTGGGCGCGCCTCACCCATCCGTGCATCGAAACAGACGAGGACCAGGCGACCCACTACGTGGAGCGAGCTCTTCTCTGCGTCCATCACTGCGAAATCAACATCGAAGCTCGACCGGCCCATCCGGCTGATACTGAGGCCGATCGCCAGTTCGTCGTCAAACGCTGCGGGGCTCCGCCAATCAATCTCTGCATGGACTGCCGCCCAATCGAAGCTACCCTCCTCGATCGTGCGCCGGAGGTCAATCCCCAGCTTTCGGAAATACTCCATGAGCGCATGCTCAACGTACTCCAAGTAGACCGCAAAGTAGACAATCCCTTGCTTATCGCAATCGCGGTAGCGAACGCGCCAGGGAAACCAGAACCGAAAGGTATCTTTTCCGATATC
>CALIMB010000060.1 GCA_938028665.1 uncultured Thermomicrobium sp.
TCTCTGGTCCCAAGATTTGCACCTTCTACCACGCCGAGGGGTGTCCGAGTGGTTGAAGGTGCCGCTCTCGAAAAGCGGTAGGCGTGACGAGCGCCTCGTGGGTTCGAATCCCACCCCCTCGGCCAACGACATTCAGAACACACGCGGACCAACGCACCGGTCCGCTTCTTTTCGGCCCGCTGCTCCACCACACTGCTGTTCTCCTGGCCATACGACTCCCCATAAAGTGCCAAGACCAGTGATGGCCATCAAGACATAAGTCCACCGACACCCAGCACTGCTCGCGTCTCGCCACCAACTGCTGTCCTCGAAACAAGACTACCCAGCATCGCGCGAACTGGCGGGCCACCCCACGTCAAAACCTTTTCTCTATGCCCTCGCTTACACGATGCCTGAAGGAACTGCCTGTTTTTTTCTCGTGAAAAGCTGTCTAGGTCTCAAAAATCCCAAAGGAGCTGCCTCTTGCTGCCTTTGCTCCTCCTCTCGGGACGCTCGCGGCACCCCCATCCAGTCCCCAGCGTGAGGAGGACGCAACAGCCGTACAGCCAATGGCCCATCTTTTCTTTTGTACTACGGCCACAAGTTCGTGACTCGGTCGACCCTCAGGCTCCTGGCTTAAAGTTCCATCTTTTAGCCTGCAGCAATGAACTCAGGTGCTGACAGCCCAAGCTGCGACAGGGTCCAATGCTTCATCCTTTGTCATCCAGCACCTGTCTAGCATGCTCATCATGGGGCAAGGTTCCCACCCCAATCCTGCATCCTTTGTCATCCAGCAAACCGCCACCGCGCATCGCTGCCCGTGACCACGCGTGAGCACTTGGCATCACCGTCCCTTTAGTCATTGTTCAGTAACCCACCAAGTTGCCGGCTTGCTCTCAGAGCAAGCAGGCGTCGGAATCCGGATTGGGATCACACGGATCCCACGGGTCTGTACCCAACTGGTACTCAGCACCATCGTACGTTCCGTCCCAGTCTGTGTCGATCTTGCGTGGATCTGTTCCAAAAATCCAGACCTCAAATCCGTCGCTCAATCCATCCTGATCCGTATCAGGGTTAAAGGGATCGGTGCCAAAACTGAGCTCGTCTTCATCGTCGAGGCCGTCACCATCACTATCACGGGAAGCCTGCGGTGGGCTAGGAGCGCGTCCACCCCCTGAGACTAAAAGGACTTCAAACTGAAGGTTCCCGTAAACGACATTACGGTTTGCAGCATCCAGCCAGCGTACTCTCCAGGTACCCACAAATGCACTTGTCCCACCAAGTTCACACAGCCCAAACTCTGTATACGTAGTCTCATTACCTTGAACTGTTACCGGGCCGAATTCTGCTTTATCATTAGCGGGGTTACTGACTTCTACAACCATTCTCCAACTTTGACCTGGTTGCCCAACTGTATTCCGGATACCTACACGCACCACATTGCGAGCACCTGTAAAGCAGTCCTCTGGCTGGATTGGCTGGGTTGGCCCAGAGACCACCCAAACCGGAGATCGAGGCGTTGGCGTCGGTGACGTAACTGCGCGCGTTGGTCTAGGGGTAGCTGCCGCCCGGGGTGGCGATGGTGTAACCCTCGTTGCTAGGTTTCCTTTCCAGCGTTGGACGTCAGCCTGCTCCACAGTCACCTGCACCTCGGCGATCACCCTGCTTTGGTTCGTGGAGTCAACCCAACGCACAGACCACGTGCCGGCCCGGAGATCTTCTCCAACCTCCTGTGGAAGATTGATCGGCACCTGCAGCCACGCTTGCTGGCGCGCCCGGTACCGACCGACTTCAATTGCATCACCATCCGGCGAAATCAGGAGCAAGACAACGTCCCGCGTTTTCTCTCCCCACCAAAGCTGCACTAAGAGGACACCCGACCGTAGGAGCTGGGCACGTACCTGTGTACCCTCCTGTGCCGAAGCCACCGCAGTGCCTTCACCCCTTGGCTGTGTTACTTGGGACGTTGGGGAAGCTGGACCAGTAGGACTCCCACTCCTAGGCACGCATGCAACCACTATGGATAGCAGGGCAAGGACGACAAGCCGCGTCCACCACGAGCTCGGCAAGTGTTCTCTTGTCATCACTTTTCAACTCCAACAGCTTGAGCTTCGCTGCCTACCATGATATGGTCCATTCTAGTCATCTCAGTACAGCATGTCAAGTTTCACACCTCTTTTGTATATCTATACTAACTAAATCAACGATTGTTCCTTATTTCTGTTTTTCACACTATCATATGAATACACGTGTGTGCTTGTGTCTATTCAGATTCCAGCTTTGTGGATGCCTATGTTTTGTTTCGGCTTTTGCATCTCACTATCGTTCGCCTCAACTTCCCCGATCACTGCTTGCATCCACTCCAAAGCCCTTCACCACTCTTTCCTAAGACCGACTGCCCACCAACCCTGGTAACCAGGAAGCATCCGCTCAGTCGTCTCTGAGGCTCACCACCCGGCAAACCGGCGGTCCCATCAGCATCTTTCCACGAGGTATCATCAGGGGTCGGGATCTTGCCAGGTGACACGGCCATCTCTCCACGCTTGATCTACCCGTAACCTGAATTCATACACCTGCGGCTGCTGCCAGAGAAGCACGCAGTCCACCTTACCGACTCGGCATACCTCGCGTATCCGGTCAAGGTCTGTTGCCGCAAAACCGTTCGCACTGATACACTTCATAGTCGGAGTAGAAACCGAGACGCCGTGGAAGGGTCGCATAGTGGCCGAGTGCGCACGGCTGGAAACCGTGTGGGGGCGGCAGCCCCTCGTGGGTTCGAATCCCACCCCTTCCGCTGAACGGCACGTCGCAGACAAAGAAGTCGGGCCGGACTCACCCGGCCCGCCTTACTCTTCTTCTCAACCTCAGGCACCACTCTAGTATGCTCGGGCCCAAATCACCTGGTAACGCCCTGGAGCCCCGCAGACGAGGCACGGCTCATACTCCGCCGGCTGTTCAAACGGGATACAGCGGATTGTTGCCTTCGTCTCCGTCTTCACCCGCGCTTCACAGTCACTGCTCCCGCACCAGAAGGCCCGATTAAATCCAGCATTCGCTGCGACGCGCTCCTTCAGTCGTTCGTAGTCCCGCACCTCTTCCGTATGCCGCTCCAGCATCTCGCGTGCGGCACGGAAAAGACTGTCCTGAATGGAGGCCAGTTCTTGTTGGACTGCTTCGACCACATTCGCCACGGGCACCGTCTGCCTTTGCCCGAGCACATCACGCCGGACGAGCGTCACTTGCTGATTGGCCACATCCCGTGGCCCGATCTCAAGACGGATTGGTACACCTTTGAGATCCCAGTCGTTGAACTTCCAACCTGGCGTCTTGTCATCGCGCAGATCTGCGTGGACGCGTACAGCTCGTCGGAGCATCGTCCGTACTCGCTCCACTGTCTCCTCTACCTGTCGACGTTCCTCGTCCTTCCGCCAGATCGGCACGATGACCACCTGGATCGGTGCCACGCGCGGCGGAAGCTTGAGTCCACGGTCGTCTCCATGCACCATCACCATCGCACCGATCGTTCGGTGGGAAAGCCCCCAACTGGTGTTGAAGGCGAAGCGGCGCTTTCCCTCGCGATCCAGGAACGTAATCTCGAAAACCCTTCCAAAGTGGTCACCAAGATTGTGTGAGGTGGCCGATTGCAGCGCCCAGTGCTTTCCACCCATCATCGCCTCGATGGTGTAGGTGCGAAGTGCCCCAGCGAACTTCTCCGACTCACTCTTCTGTCCTGGAATGACCGGAATCGCCAGCTCTGTCTCGACAAAGTCCCGGTAGACCTCGAGCATGAGCCGTGCCCGCTCTTCCGCCTCTTCCAGTGTTGCGTGCACGGTATGCCCTTCTTGCCAGAGGAACTCCAGCGTCCGCAAAAATGCCCGTGGCCGTTCCTCCCAGCGCACCACACTGCACCATTGATTGATGAGGATGGGCAAATCCCGATAGGACTGCACCCAGCGCGCAAACATGGGACAGATGATCGACTCAGAGGTCGGCCGTACCGCCAGCGGCTCCTCTAGTTCCTTATCGCCACCTTTCGTGACCCACGCCACTTCCGGCGCGAAACCTTGGATGTGCTGAGCCTCGCGCTCCAGATAGCTCTTCGGTATGAAGAGTGGAAAATACGCATTCTGGACACCGGTCGCCTTGATCCGCCGGTCCAGCTCCACCTGCATGTTCTCCCACAGTGCAAAGCCGTACGGGCGGATCACCCGCGTACCGCGCACGGGCGACTCGTCAGCAAGCTCCGCTTTCTGAATGACCTCGACGTACCAGCGATCAAAATCGTCTTCCTGCTCGATCAACTCCTCAACGTATTTCCGCTCGGTCGTCATCGTTTGTTCTCCCTCGCGCGAAAGTCAGACCGCGCAGTCCGCACTGCACTCGCGTAGAATGCGCTGGGGCTCCGTCGGGGCACACCGGTTCGACCTCGACGCAGAGTATACCCATGCCATGGCGAAAGAGAGAAACAAGGAGTCTGAAATGCCCACGAGGATCCGTCGCATCGGCCTACTCACTGGCGGTGGCGATGCACCAGGACTGAACTCAGCCATTCGAGCTGTCGTCAAGACGGCTTTCTTGCGCTATGGATGGCAGGTGGTCGGATTCAGTGACGGCTATGAGGGTGCAGTCCTCGGTCGTGCACGCGAACTCGGCCTTGATGATGTACGAGGGCTCCTTGTCCGGGGCGGCACAATCCTCGGTGCCTCCAATCGCGCTGACCCGTTCTATTTTCAGCATCCCGAACTTGGCGACACCGCACCGCGTGATCACAGCTCGACGCTCCTCGCTACCCTTGAGCGCTGGGCTATCGACGCCCTGATAGTCATCGGGGGTGAAGGAAGCCTCACCATTGCGCATCGGCTACACCAGCTTGGACTTCACGTCGTTGGCGTGCCGAAAACGATCGACAACGACGTTCGCGGCACCACCGTGACCATCGGCTTTGATACGGCAGTCTGCACAGCCACCGAAGCGATTGACCGCCTCCATACTACCGCCGAAAGTCACCACCGGGTGATGCTCGTCGAGCTCATGGGGCGCGATGCCGGCTGGATTGCGCTTCACGCTGGTGTAGCCGGTGGCGCTGACATCATCCTCCTCCCAGAGCTCCCCTTCTCGTTGGAGCGCATCCTCGCAGTCGTCGAGAGCCGAAAGAAGCGTGGGCGTCACTTCACCATTGTCGCCATCGCAGAAGGAGCCAAACCGATCGGTGGCGAAGCCGTATACGAGCGACTCGGCCCCTTCCCCTATCAACGCAAATATGGCGGTATCTCCGCCGTTCTGCAGCAGCAACTCAGTGCGCTACTCCCCACCGAGGTGCGTGCGGTTGTCCTTGGTCACCTGCAACGCGGCGGTAGCCCGACACCTCCGGACCGCACACTTGCCACCGCACTCGGCGCTGCCGCGGTCGAGACACTTGCCCAGGGCGACCATGGTGTGATGATGGCAGTCCGCGGGCACCCCAGTGGTCAGGCAACCTGGGGTATCGTCCGGGTACCATTGGCCGAAGTCGCTCGCGGTCCGCGTCTTGTCCCACTCACTCATCCACTCCTGGCCGCAGCGCGCGCCATCGGTATCAGCTTTGCCCAACCAGACGAGGAGTAGGCATATGGCTGACTCCCCGCTCCCTGTCGGCAAGCTCCCAGCAGAACTCCTCGCCGCCTTTTTGGGCCAACTTCCGCACGACCCAAGTGTCATCCTTGGTCCCGGCATTGGCCGGGATGCAGCAGTGGTACGCGCCGGCAACGCACTCCTCGTCCTCAAGAGCGACCCAATTACCTTTGCGACCGATGCCATTGGTTGGTACGCATTGAATGTCAATGCCAATGATGTGGCTTGTCTGGGAGCAACTCCTCGCTGGTTCCTCGCGAGTGTTCTCCTGCCGGAAGGTGCGACACCGTCACTTGCCCAACTTATCCTTGATGATCTCGCACACGCCGCCCAACAGCTGGGAGTGATACTCGTCGGTGGGCACACCGAGATCACCGCCGGTCTGGATCGTCCCATTATCGCCGGAGCAATGGTTGGAGTCGTCAGTGACAATCAACTGCTCAGTCCTGAGCGTGCTCGTCCGGGTGATGCCGTACTGCTAGTGCGCGGGATCGCGATCGAGGGAACGGCGCTACTTGCTCGGGAGTGTGCTGAGACGCTGCGGCAGACCCTTGATCCGGAGCTCCTTACCCGGTGCCAGCGCTTCTTGTTTGAACCAGGCATAAGTATTGTTACGGCCGCACAGGTACTGCAGCGGGCACTCGGCCCGGCACTGCGGTACCTGCACGACCCAACTGAAGGTGGACTAGCTACCGGCTTGCATGAGGTTGCCATTGCTTGCAACACCGGATTGGTCGTCGACGAAGATGCCATCTTCATCTACCCAGAGACCCGAATACTCTGCACGGTTCTCGATCTGGATCCGCTGGGTCTTATCGCCTCGGGCGCGCTTGTCGCAGTTGTGGCACCTGATAGCAGCACTCTCGCTCTAGAGACTCTTCACCAGGCAGGGATCCCCGCGACACTCCTCGGTTGGCTCACTCCCGACCCCTCACGCCGTGTCCTTGTCAGCGCCAAAGGCGAACGCCCACTCCCGACATTTGCCGTAGACGAAGTAGCTCGTCTCTTCAGCCGCGGCGGCTGCTCCTAGGGTTGCTTTGGCATCGACTGGAGGGCGCGATAGGCTGGACGCGGCGACCAGTCAGAGTTCAAGACTGACCATGGGCCCTTCTCGTCCTCTGGACCGACAATTGTCGAGAAATTGAGGTTCCAGACAAACATACCGGTCACCCAAGGCCAGCGTGTCCGGGCAATCTCAAAGGCACGCACCAGGTATTCTGCCTGCTGCTCCTCGCTCACATACTGCCCATACTCATAGCCCGGGGCAGGGTTCGCTGTCGTCCAGCCAAACTCGGTTATCCAGATCGGCCGACGATCACCGTACCGCTCCATGACAGCTCGCAGCTGTTCAACGCGCCGAAAGTAGAAGCTGGGGTGGTCCCGCCATCCCGGACCGGGGCCGGGATACTCCGGCCACAGCGTGTCAGGTGGGTTGAGAGTGGCGTTGGCATGCACGCCGAGCACATCAAAGTAGCGGGTGCAACCACCACCTTCCAAAGCGTAAAACGCTTCAAGGTAGGTAACATCATCCAGTGCAATAGTCGGATCATTGACCCCTGTTGGCGTGAGTCCTCCAAACACAACCAGTGCCTGGGGATCACCTGCCTTCACCCCTTCGTACCCGGCACGCAGCAAGATGCAGTAGGGCTCGATCCGCACCGGGCCATGCAGTTCATGAGCAAGGTTTTGTTCGTTCCAAATCTCCCAGGCATGAATCCGGCCCCGATAGCGTGAAGCCAAGCGGCGCATCGCCTCACGAAATGTCGCCGGGTCTCTCACAATTCCTCCGTTGGGATCACGTGCCCACTCCGGTGCAGCAACCACTGAGGCAAGGATCGAGAGTCCAGCTTCTTCGTAAACTGGAAGTACTCGATCTAAAGGTCGAAAATCCCACTCACCTGGTCGCGGCTCTAGTGCTTCCCAACGTACCTGGAATCGGATCCACCGAAATCCCGCCTGCCGCACCATTGCCGCCGTCCTGCGGTTGAAGGCAGCGCCATCCTCATCCCCCCGCCAGGCAACGTTGAAACCATAAGCGAACGTTTCCGACCAAGAGGGTGTTGCCAGCGGCGTTCTTGTCACCTGCTCGTCTGGTGGAGCCGGAGACAAGGAACTGTGAGCCGACGGCGCCTCACGTATCACCGTTGGCGTCGGATAAATCACCGGGCCACGGCAGGCCACAATACTGACCAAGACGATGACCATCCCTATCCACCGGTGCCAGCGCACTGCACCACCTCACCACTTTGCCAGGGAGCTTACTCGCCAACGCCTCCCGTACCAGGCTCTCTCCTCCGTGCCCCGCACGAGTAACGAATGATCAGTTCCGGTGTGACCCACTCGACCACTTCTTCGCCGCGCGCGAGTCGTCCGCTGAGGCACTCTAAAAGAAGCTGCGCCGCCCGACGCCCGATCACCCGCATCGGGACACGAACTGTCGTCAGCCCCAATAGTTCGGCGATCTCGATATCGTGATAGCCAACGACCGCTAGATCCCTGGGCACCTCAAGGCCCAACTGCCGGGCAGCACGCAACACACCCCAGGCTTGCGTATCACTCCCCACAAAGACAGCGGTGGGCGGGACGGGTAACTGCATCAAGGAATACAATCCCATGGTCCCGCCCTCAACGCTAAATGGCGTCACGTGTTCGTATTCAGTCCGCAGCTCCAGACCAAGCTCCTGCAGTGCTTGTCGATAGCCGAGCAGCCGCCGGCTGATCCGTTTTTCAGCAAAGGGATCATCCGGGCGATCGATCAAGGCGATCCGACGGTGGCCAAGCTGCGCTAGATGCCTTACCGCCAAGCGGGCCCCTGCCGCATGATCGACCACGATCCGGGGCAGTGGGACGTCTTGGTCGGCATCGGCAACAGCTGCTGGTAAACGCTCGCGCTCCAATCGAGCGAGCCAGGCCGGCGTCACGGCTAGAGAGATCAGGAGAACCCCGTCAACTAGGTCGCGTCTCACTGAAGCGATGGCTTGAGATCCATCAGCTGGACGCTCAAGCGAACGCAAAAGAAAGGCGATATTCGTTTCCAGGAGAGCTTCCTCTATACCACGCAAGATTTCCACGTAGAAGAAGCGCGTCAAGAGCGGTAAGACAACAAGCACAGCATCCGTTCGACGCCGTGACAGTGCGCGTGCTGTCCGCAACGGCTGGTAGCCAAGTTGTGCCATCACGGCATAGATTCGCTCGCGCGTTGCTGCTGCCACCGCCGGATCTCCGTTGAGCACGCGCGAAACGGTCGCGACTCCGACTCCCGCAACTCGCGCCACGTCGCGGATCGTCACCCGGCTCGCGCCGCCCCGCCTCGCCATGGTCGACTCCTACTTTCCAGGGAACTTCCGAAACATTTTACTTGACGAAGTCTCCTCCTTCTGTGTATAGTGGAATCGGTTCCACGCGTCAAGCGTGATGCGTAGAACCACTCCAGGACTTGCAATCATCCTCCCTCCCCTGCCACACCCATCCCCCACCTCACCGTGCAGGCGCCGGCCGGAGCCGGTGCCTGCTAGTGTATCCTCATAGCAGCGATCGGCCGTGAGGTGGAGCCGGAGATGGTCGAACGACACGAATACCAGGAACTTACCGTCCTCGAGGCGGAAGCTATCGGTGAACCAGGGCAGCGTCGCTTCCGCTTGATCGCGGGAGTTGGCCTCGATCTCGTCTCCCTCTGGATGGAGAAGGAACAGCTCCAGGCACTCGGTCTGGCTATCGAACAACTCTTCGAGCAACTACGACTCGCAGGATATGTTCAGTCCCGTATCCCCGAACGTCCCGCCGCGCGAACCGCACCACTCCCACCCAACATCCCCGAATACGTCGTGGGGAAGATGGCCATCGGCTACGATGAAGAAGACCAGCGGATCGCCATCTTTGCTCACGATGTCGCACAGGATGAAGACGACGACCCAATCTTCGCTGGCCGCGCCACACTTCCCGCCGCCAAAGCACTCGCCCATCAGATCGCCCGCGTCATCGCAGCCGGACGCCCACGTTGCCCCCGCTGCGGCGCCGTCATTGGTCCCGAAGGACATGTCTGTCCGCACGACAATGGACACTTACCACTCGAGTGACCTTCACCACCCGAGTGCACATCCCTCCGCCCGCGGATCCGAGCCGCCCCGTAGCACCCCGTCTTCACCAATTACAATTAGGTGTGCGTGTCCCATAAGCGACGACCATGGTTCCGTCATGACAACGCGGTGCCCACGCCGCTGCAACTCCTCCATCGTCTGCTGTGCAAGCAGTGGTTCCACATACACCGTTTCACTCATCTCGTCTGGCTCACGTCGCGAGACCCAGCGCGGCACTTCCACCGCTACCTGCGGTTCGAAACCGAAGTCGACGATTCCCGTGACCAACTGCAGGTGAATGACCGGCTGACTGTGCCCTCCCATCGTCCCAAAGACCACCCATGGTCGCCCACCCCGGAAGAGCATCGCTGGGATCAGCGTGTGGAGTGGCCGCTTGCGCGGGGCTAGCACGTTCGGTGAGCCCTCGTCCAATACGAAGCAAGCTCCACGGTTCTGCAACACTATCCCACCCGCCACCAATCCGCTACCGAACGAGTGATAGAGACTCTGGATCAACGACACCGCCCGTCCCTCGCGATCAACCACGCAGAGGTAGATCGTGTCTGTATCCCAACTGGGTGCTGGCGGAATCGATGCTCGCTCCGGATCGATCCGTTTTCGGAGCTCTGCTGCATACGACTTGTCGAGCAGTCGGCCGATCGGGATATCGACAAAGGCTGGATCACCGAGATACCGATCACGGTCGGCGAAGGCCAACTTTTTGGCCTCCAAGCAAAGATGCACAAGCTGCGGATTCCCCCAGCCCAGCTGCCTCACCGGGAACCCTTCCATAATATTGAGAAGCTCTAAGGCGGTCAGACCTTGCGTGTTCGGCGGCAGTTCCAAAACTTCTACGCCGCGATAAGTTACCCGAAGCGGCTCAACCCAGTCAGACCGATGCGCGGCCAAGTCATCCAGCGACATGACGCCACCGGCGGCACGGAGGGTCGCCACAATCTGCTCCGCGATCGGCCCACGGTAGAACGCCTCTGGACCCGCTGCTGCAATCAGTCGCAGACTCGCTGCTAGTTCCGGCTGACGCAGTATCTCACCAGGAGCCGGAGGGCGTCCTTGCGGTAAAAACTGACGCGCAGCAGCCTCCTGTCGACGGAAGATCTCCGCTTCAGCCGCAATCGCCTGCGCTACCTGCGGACTCACTGGAAACCCCTGCTCCGCATAAGCAATCGCCGGCGCAAGGAGCTCCCCCAGCGAGCGCGTACCACAGCGTGCAAGCACGGTTGCCCACGCATCAACTGTGCCTGGTACTGTCACCCCCCACGGTCCTTTCGGGGGAATCGCACGGTATCCACGCGCCCGCAGCTCCTCCGCTGCAATAGCTGCAGGGGCGCGACCGCTGCCGTTTAAGGCCAGCACCTGGTTCTCGCGTGGTTCCCAGATCAAAAAGAAAGCGTCACCACCAACTGAGCACATATGCGGATACACGACCGTTAAGACGGCGTTGGCTGCCACCGAGGCATCGACGGCGTTGCCACCCTCTTGAAGGACACGTAACCCCGCGAGCGTCGCCAAATAGTGCGGTGTGGCGATCATCCCCTCGGTCGCCAAGGTCGTCGGTCGCCCCGTCACCAACGGTCTCACCACGCACCTCCCCATCGAGCTCTCCCTCCGGCCAGCATCGTAGCATGCGGAGGAACAGCACCCAACGTGGTACGATTCGCCACCGGCGTGCACGGCGGTGGGGAGCACTGTACGGTGATCGACGTCTGTCTCCTGGGCACTGGAGGCATGATGCCGCTCCCAGAGCGCTGGCTCTCAGCGCTTCTGGTCCGCTGTGAGGGTCACACCGTCCTCATTGACTGTGGTGAAGGGACACAGATTTCGTGGCGCTTTACCGGCTGGAGCTTCCGCGATCTCGACACCATCCTCCTGACCCACCTCCATGCCGACCATGTCGCCGGTCTCCCCGGTATCCTGTTCTCCCTGGCCTTTAGCGAGCGCGAGGAGCTGGTGCGCATCATCGGTCCACAAGGAACACGGCGCGTCGTCGCCGCCCTGCGCACCATCGTCCCGGTGCTCCCCTTTCCGATCGACATCCTCGAACTCGCCGGTCCGGCTGAACTGGAGCTGCCAGGAGGGCTCAAGCTGCGCGCCCTTCCAGTCAATCATCGCGTTCCCTGCCTGGCCTATACCCTTCACCGTCCGCGCGGGCGCCGCTTTGATCCGGAGCGGGCGCGCGCACTTGGCGTCCCCATCCAGTATTGGAGGCGTCTGCAGCACGGTGAATCGCTGGAGATTGATGGCCAGGTGATTACACCCGACGATGTCCTCGGTCCGCCGCGTCGCGGCATCACCATCGCCTTCGTGACTGACACACGTCCCACAGCGGAGCTGCCGTCTTTCGTCCATGGCGCTGACCTCCTCATCTGCGAGGGCATGTATGGCGATCCCCAAATGCTCCCACGTGCGGTTGAACGCGGTCATATGCTGTTCCATGAGGCTGCTGAGCTTGCCCGGACGGCACAGGTGGAGCGACTCTGGTTAACCCACTTCAGTCCCGCATTGACTGACCCCGAGTCCTGGCTCCACATCGCACGGAGCATCTTTCCAGCGAGCGAGATCGGCCCGGTGCACCGTACAGTAACCCTTCGCTTCCCTCCTGAATACGGGGGTCCCCTCGCTTCTTAACCAGAAGCACGTGCCGTTGCGACCCAAGCAACACTGTCGCGGTGTGCGAGCGCTTGTTCTAGGGCTGGCAACGACTTCCTCAATGCCACTTGGTGCAACGCGCACACTGTTTCGCCTCTCCCGGTTCTTTATTAGGGACCCGCGCTCTCTCGCATCAGGCTTAGTCAGATGCACGGTCCAAAACATCACTTGCCACTAGCAGTCACTTCCTCTACCATCAACAGCGAACGACACACTCATGCCACATCTCAGAAGAGGGTCAGGCTTGCTTCTTCCGTTCTGCCGTTCACCCTCTCCGGCGAGGTCGGGGGTAGAACTGTTTGTAGCGCATTAGCCGTGGAGGTGGGAGATGTCTTTTCTCATGACACGAAGAATGTTCTTGACGGCCGTCGCCAGCACCCTATGGTTCGCCTGTCGGCGCCAAGCTGGTGAGACGATAACGACCGTGAATGTGGAACTCGGTGAATACTTCATCAAACCAGACAAGACTGAAGTACCGGCCGGCAAGGTTCGCTTTGTGGCGAAAAACACTGGCCAGTTGGAGCACGAGTTGATCGTGCTCAAGACCGATCTCCCCGCTCATCAGTTACCGTATAAGCAGGCAGAACAAAAGGCAGAGGAAGAACAGGCTGGAGAAATTCTTGGCGAGATCGAACCGGACGAACTTCCGCCCGGCAAGAGTGCGGAGCTAACGCTTGACCTCATATCGGGTCACTACGTCTTGCTCTGCAACCTCCCGGAGCACTACAAGAACGGCATGCACATCGACTTCCGTGTGCGGTGAGGCGACGAAGCGGCACCCTTTCCCGATTGCCCGCTCACAAGCAGAGAAAAGCCGAACCATTGGTGGGTCGACAAGACAAGCTTGCCGACCCACCTACACATCGTGCTCTCGGGTAGCTGCTCACTTCTCGGTGGTGAACTCCCCTAAAGCACCCAGTCATCCAGCCCTCCCCAAATGACCGCTCGAGCGTGACTAGACCCTCATTACGAGAGACTTCAGCCCGACCGGAACGGAAAGACGTTTCGCAGAGTAACGGCCAAAGGAAAGAGGCTCTCAGGCCAGTTCTAGCGCTCCAATCTGCACCCCTGGCACATCTTTCACCTGCCATGCCGCGAGAGAGCCGCCGCGAGCCCCGCGCTACGCCATCACGACCACGCTCGTTGCTCTCAATCATCACCGAGGCAGCGGCATCGTCCGCAGCCGAGCGATCACTGCGATGCTCGTTTCCGTGCCACTAATTTGGGTTGGTACAAGGATCAGGCTCGGGACCGGCAACAAGGGACACGCTCGTTTCCGTGCCGCCGTTTGGGGCAGCAGCCTCTCCTTGCAAATAGTGCTCTGGCATCTGAAACACCTTTTCCCCTGGGCTCCTCTTCCCGGTAGTCCCAACGCTTGTCCCACTTGAGCTCTCCCACATGGCTCGGTTAACCGAAACGACATCAGTTCTCTTCGCGTTCACCGGGGCAGGAGGTCGCGACTCACTAGAAGCGCTCCGTGTGGCGTTTCTTTACACCTCGTCAGAAACACCACGGCGCACGGCGGCTGGGTACAGCAAAAACTATCTCCTCCCACCGAAAAAGCACCACCACTGTGCGAGCATCGTGCAACCTCACCCCACAGCGGACACCCGATTCATCCCCACTCGTTAGCCATCCCCGTGGGGCTCTTCTGCGTTACTGGGAACCGCCTCCAGGAGTCACTCGTCAGTCAATTCACTTGTCCGCGCGCAAGTTGGTAGAGCAGTGGATCAGTGTGGAAGGCCTCGGAGAGTGCCTCAAGTCGGGCAATCTCTTCGCTCACCCGGAGTTCCCGTCCCAGCACATCCATCACCAGCACCTCGATGGCAGTGAACACCTCATTGGCCGTTGCGGGCACATCCGGCGGCAAGAGCGTCACAATCTGTTTCAAGCGTCCAGTTACGCGCGCCCGGAGCCGTTGATGCTCAACCATTGGCACTTCCGTCTCGAGCAGACGTTCGAGCTCATACAGCATGCAGATGAGCGGCGTCAACCGTTCAAGCAGAGTCAACGCGGCGGGAGAAAGGATGGGTTGCAAGACCTCACGGTACGTCGACATGGGCTGTCCCTTCCGCCCCGCGCGCAGCAGTCAATACCCCTGCGGAGCCTTAGCTTACCTGGCTACTTCCATCTACCCGAGCCCGCGCAGGCCGGACCACGGGAATTTTGATGGTACCCACCTTTTTCACCGAGAGCGCATCCCCCTGAGGCTCTCCACATTCAGTTTCTCTCCGACGACCACATCTCTTGGATCACGCCAAGGGTGTCATCTCCCCGTAGTTAGCGACGCCGACTGTCTTGCGAAGCGAACGCTACGTCGTATCGACCCCTCCGATGACATTGCCGTGCGGCAGCACGGTTCCGACGGTTGGGCGGTCGTCACGTCACGCAGGAGACCAATGAACCTCGCCAAACTCGCCGCCGTCAGTCAGGTGGGCGGTTCAGAGGAGCAAGGCGTTCCACGAGCTCCCCGGCAACACGAGTCAGGTAGCCAAACTGCCCGTCCAATCTCTCACGTCGCTGCTCGCGTATCTGCTGGGCTCGTTCGTTGGCGGCTCGCTCGTCCTCCTCGTCAATCGTGACTAAGCGGAGCAAGGGCGCCCATGGATACCCCCGTTTGGCCAACGCCCAGATGGTTCGACCTCGACCAAGCACCCGCTCGATCGCCGCAGCCTTATGCAAAACAACACGTGCGCGGGCTTCTAGCGCACTCTTTCGCACTGATCGCATCCGCTCCTCGCGCTTCAGCTCGCGCTCCTGCTCTTCGGCGCAACGGGCGGCAAAGTCCTGCTCGGCTGCGCGGACAGCTACCTCAGTCGGCATACCCGGTGACCCCAAGGCTTTGCGCACCTCCGGCAAGGTAGTGATCAGCACCGCCCGCTCAGCATCCAACCAGTAATATCCCACCCTTCCGGATCCGTCCTCCAGTCGCAGCAGGTGGGGTGGAAGTTCACCTGCAGCCCGTTCAAGGAGCGATTGGAGCAACTCGCTTCCGTAAGTGAGGAACTGTACCTCCTCCCGACGCTTCCCGTACTCCTCACGGTCCAGTGTCACAGTGACCAGACGCGCATCATCACGAACACGGTACAAGCGCTCGGACTTTGGATGGCGGTGCAGAACACTGGCGACCACCGGGAGTTCCTGCAAAGCTCGCTCCAGCTCCGGGAGGAGTTTCTCGGATGCCCCCTGGCTCGTGACGCCTTCGGCGCGATCCGGCTCCAGAAGTACTCGTAGCAGCTCCTGGTCCTGGTGTTTGGCCAGTTCTCGCTCCAGTTCCTCGAGCTGACGGACGAGCTTGTGATGACGCTCACTTCGCGGTGCAAGTGCCAGCTGCTGAATATTCTCACTCACACGGGTCAGGATCGGTTGCAACTCACCGACCACCGAACGAAACCAACCGATCCGTTCCCCCAGGCGACGGTACACGTCAGCCTCAACTGTATCGTCGTAGAGCAAGTGCACGATCCGCACCACGGGATAGTGCTGGCCAATGCGATCGAAGCGGCCGATCCGCTGCTCGACCCGCATCGGATTCCATGGCAAGTCGTAATTCACCAGCACACCGCAGGTCTGCAGGTTCAACCCCTCGCTGGCGGCATCCGTGCAGAGCAGTAGCCGCACTTTGCTTCCCTCGCGGAACAGCGCCGCCAAATCCCTGCGGCTGATCTGTTGCCACTGACCACCCTGCCAAATCTCACCACCCTGACCGGAGTAACAGGCCACTTGACTTCCGTAGATCGGGAGCAGGTTCTCGCGCAGGTCACACAGCGTATCGTAGTACTCGGTAAAGACGGCAACCGTCTTGAACTCGCTAAACAAACGGTCGAGCACGGAGCTGAGCATTCTGCGCTTTGAGTCAGTGCCAAGACGCGCCAGTTCTGTAACAAACTCCTTTAGGTAGCGGATCTCGTCTTCATGCGCCCAACGAGTAATATCGTCGATTTGCTCGAGGACATCACGATCCAGATCGTCCTCCGTCAGATCCTCCTCGGTCAGACCAACATCATTGCGCCGTCTTTCGAGAAATCGCAAGCGTCGCTCTAAGCTCAGCCGTACAGCCGCAAAGCTCGACGTCAGGCGGCGCCGATAAATCGTCATGACGAACCCAAGGCCGGGTCGTTCTGTTTCGTACCGATTGTAGAATTCGGTGATGTATTCCTCGATCCGGTCGTACAACGTGCGTTCCGCCTCGGTCATCGTGACCCATTCGACTTTCGGATCTCGTTCGGCCAGTGATTCCTTGAGCAGCCCCACCTTGCGGTATTCGCGAAGCAACGAGCGCGTGTGACGGAGCATGAGCCGACGCACCGGTGTATGCTGGCGGAGCGCAAGGGCGAGCACTGACTGTGATTCCGTATCCAGAAACCGCGGATCAATGACTGAATTCCCGGTCAAGAGACGCTCAATCGGCTGCCATCGCGCCAGCCCGAGCTGCTTCCGCATCCTGTCAACGAACTGGGCGTCCAATCCGCCACGTACCTTCAGCTCCTCGCGTGCAAGCCTCAGCAAGAAATTCCAGTCTGGCTCTCGTCCATCTATACCGCCAAGCTCAGTAAAGTACCGAACAAAGTTGTCTTCCTCCCCACCCCAACGCCCCGGCAATCCCAGGAGTGAGAGGAGCTCCCACAGCTCACGCGGGTCAAGCTGCATCGGCGTTGCTGTAAGCAGCCAGAGCCCACGTGTGCGCTCGCTCAGTGCCCTCAACAACTGAAGCAAGCGATTGGGGTTCCCGTCGCGATCACTGCGGGCGTGGTGCGCCTCATCCACGATAATCAGGTCCCACTGCGGTGCTTGTTGGAGCAACCCAGCCTGATCTTTTCGTTTCGCCCAATGGCTTGAAAGCAGAACTACCGGTTCACTCCTGAGAAACTCCTCGACATCCACGGCACAACTGTTCCCGTGTACATCCCAGCGCATGCCATCCGCATAGCGCGGCACGTTCAGTGCGGCTTTATCGAACAACTCCTCCTGCCATTGCCGCAGGAGGCCCCCGGGTACGAGCAGGAGCGCCCGCCGCACTCGCCCGCTGAGCACCAGTTCACGCAAGGCCAGTGCTGCTTCGATTGTTTTCCCCAATCCCACCTCATCGGCCAGGAGAAACCGCTCCGGAAAACACTCAACCAAGCGTTCCACCACCCACCGCTGGTGCGGCCACGGCACAATCGGCGCTGTCTCCAGCCCGACCCAACGCTGCCCGATCAGGCGCGGAACGTCCAGCAAGAAGCGGGCGAGCGCTCCACTCGGGTCGTGACCCACCTGGTAGTCTTGCCGCTCCTCTCGCACTTCCGGTACTGTTACGACAACTCGCTCAAGCGGGTCGTAGATGGGTGGTTCATCCGGCTGATACTTCAGGAGTTCCAGTCGCACAGCCTCCGGCAGCGGCAGTGTGCGCCACTTGCGTTCTTCCCCGCGCCAGAGCCGCTCGAACCGCGCCGCAATGGTCGCCAGGTACCGTTCGGATTCATCCCAAGAAAAGTAGACCGCAAATTCCTCGTAGTTCTGCGCCCACCCCGCCGGCGTCTCGTTCATGCTCCCTGCAAACGCCACACGGTCACCGACTGCATCGGTGAATACGCCGAATTTCACGTGGAAGTACGGTGCTGCTTCCGTCTTCACCAGCGGTTGCCCATCGTCTCCCAGTGGTAGCACGACCCGGACCTCAAGGCACCCCTCGGCGACAAGCCAGGCCAAAGCCGCTAGCCGCTCACGCGCCAAAAGCTGCTCAACGGTCACCAGTCCTTGCCACAGCCGCTCCTGGACCACGGCGTGAAGATCGGCCCCGCGGACAATCGCGTCCACATCCTCTCGACTGAGCGCCGCCCCAACCAAGAGGCGCATACGCCCACCGTTCTCAAGCAACTTCGCCACTCCAGCTGCGGCCATCGCCAGTGCCCCGCTGGAAAAGAACCCAGTCGCACGGTCGTACCGGACACTCCGCTGCAACGCCGGCACGTAAAAGCAGTTGAGCCGATCATTATCTGCGCCGTACCAATGGAGGAACGGATAGC